>OMIV01000018.1 GCA_900299185.1 Planctomycetaceae bacterium | reverse complement strand
TATAAGAGACAGGAACTCAATAATTGGGGACCAGTTCGCCGTATCGAAGTCGGACCAGTGGAGACCGAGATCACGGCGAAGTTCGTTGCCACGCAAGAAAGGATCGCGACCGGTGAGCACATGGAACAGCGTTGCCGCCAAGGAGAACACGTCGTCGGAGCATGTGGCTGGGTTGCCGTTCGCCTTCTCGCTCGGAATGTATTTTGGCGTACCAACGCTCCAGATTTTTTCGCCGACTGGTAACAGCAAGTCGAAATCGACCAGCGTCAGTTCGCCATCTCGCTCAATCAAGTTGGCGGGGCTGATATCTCCATGAACGAGTCCCGCCGCATGTAGCTTTGACAGACCATCGCATGACGATTCGATCCAATGAGTCAGCACGGCCAGCGAAGACTCTTCGCGTTGTTCGGCGTAGAGATCGAATAGGCCGGGTTCTTCGGTCAGCCAACTCAGCGGCTGCCCATCGACCCACTTCATTAGCGCAACGAAGTTATTGTCCTGCCACTTGGGTGCGATCTCAAAAATAGTGGCAAGATAAGGCGCTTCGGCATGCGGGCGCGCGCTGCGATACGCCTTGAGTGAGCGTTCGCCTGAAGCTTCATCGTGCAAAACTTTTCCGACGTAGTCTCCGTTCTCTCGTCCACCGGTCACGTCCTGCACTTTGTATGTCGTCCCGTAACTTCCCGAGCCAAGTCGACTGAGCACTCGGTAGCGGCTGCTTTCGAAGTCGATTTCGAGACCCTCGCTCCAATAGCGACCACTCGGCAATGCAGAAGCTGGCGGTTCAGTCTTCTGCCGACCTTCGACACGATCAGCGATCATGTTGACTCGCGACCGCGCCGCAGGGTCGTCAGCCATACCAGCCGCAAGAGCCTCGCGAGCAGCGAGGGATTCGTCATCGTCACGGCCTTCGAACAACAGCCGCAGTGTCACGCAGAGAGCGAACACATCCGACCGCGCATCAGCGGCACCAAGTCCCTGTTGCCGAATTTCAGGTGCGATCCAGTCCGCATTGGGAACGGTATCGGTACTTCGAACCACAGTTCCCGTGTCGGTCAAGCGTGCGAGATTGAAGCCAGTCAATAGCGGCTTGTTGTTCGCGCCGACCAGCAGTTTTTCGGGGCCGATCTGGCGATGTACGAAGATGTCATTCGCCGCTTGAATGTCGGCCAGTGCTCGAAGCGAGCTGACGGCAAAAGCGCGACGTTCCGAGACGCTCCAATTAAGGTCGTACTGCCGTTCGGCGACCGTCGGTGCGGATGGATCGATCAATGAGAAGTAATGTAACTCGCCAGGATAGTTCGGCTCGTCGCGAAACGAGTCCATGATGCGCGGAACGCAACTTAGGTGCTGCAAACTCCACAATGCTTCCCATTCTCGTCTCGCGACGACCTCCACGTTCTGCCGGTCGCTGGCCGAGAGGTCATACAGATGCAGGATGACTCGATCTCGCGTGCGAGCATGTTGGCCTCGATACACCCGGTGAAATCTCTCTTCAGCAGGTGAGAGCTGTTCCAGATTGATGACGTCAGCAAAATGGCGACGCTTACCGGTCAGAGCTTGATGTGATCCAGGATGAATTGCGCGGCATGCCGTCGAGATGTCTGTATCGGAGAATCTTGTTGCGTCCGAGATCTTCAACAGCAAGTTGCACTCGCTGAGGACGAAGAACGGGCAACCAGCTTCGATAGGACGTTCCGCCGGACGGTCAACAGGCCAGCGCTGAGTTTCATTGGTCAACAAGAAGTGGCCCGTCAGGAAACCTGGATCGAGGCCAGCTCGACGCAATCGGCTCGCTATTCGGCGCACCTTGTCGTTGAGCTTGATGGCCTCACGTTCGACATCTTCGCGCCGCCTGCGAAGATCGGTGCGTGACCAGTGCTTGACCTCGACCACGATCACGCCGGGCGGACCGATGACAATCAGATCAAGTTCATCAGGAATGGCGCGGCTGTTGACGGCGACTGGCACATTCGAGAGCACGATCCAACGACTGATCCCAAGCCGATTACGAAGCTCGCCAAGCAGTTTATCGAGAGCGGTCAGCTCGCTTTGGTTCGCCGCTTCCCCACAAGGTATGTGCTCGATCTTCGACATCGCAGGCCCATCAATGAAGCAATTCGCTAGGTGGCACCACCGTGATTTCACGGCCAGTACAGACATGCTAAGAGCAGCCGCGATTCGTTTCTATTGAATCGCAGGCGTCAGTTCCCGGAGACCTCGTGCAAGTGTCACCGCGACGGTGAAATCCCGCTTCATCAATCCCGGTTCGCAGGTTGCAATCTTTGGTCGGGCCGGGAGGACGATCGTGCGACCGCAAAATGTTCTTTCTGCGACACGGACTTTGTCGGTACAGACGGGCCGGGCGGCGGACGGTTTGCAACAGCGAGTGAACTGGCACATCACATCGCCAACTTGTCAGTTCGGTCGAGCGGCGAAACCGGTACGAGACTTGTCATCTTCACGGGCGGAGAGCCGTTGTTGCAGTTGGATGGTGCATTAACGAAGGCGATGCATGTTCTCGGCTTTGAGGTCGCCGTCGAAACTAATGGCACGTTGTTACCTCCCGAGGGCGTCGATTGGATCTGCTGTAGCCCGAAAGCTGGGGGACAATTGGTCCTCCTTCTGAAAACGAAGAAGCCCGGTAGCGGAATGCTCCGGGCTTTGTTCATTCAATGCGGCTGCAATAACCGTCACGACTCCTTCGGTTCCGTAGACCGTAATACCTTTCCTAATGCTTTTCTGATGCTGGCAAAAGCCCCTGTTTTACAGGGGCTTTTGTTTTGCTAATGCGTGTCGAATGCGTTGCTTATGGATGGATAACGCGCATTTGTGTGTTGGAGGGCTAAGAGAGTGGTTCAAGCACGAAGCTCAAGCCTTCG
>OMIV01000017.1 GCA_900299185.1 Planctomycetaceae bacterium | reverse complement strand
CTGCGGCGACATCCTCGAAGACTCACGTCCCTCACGGGCGAATGATTGGAGGAAATCTTACCCCCGCTGCCAAGCCCACTTCGCCAATCTCCGGCAGAATTCTCGGACAGGCTCCTAGGGACCTTCGCCATCACTCCCCTCGCCCCTATGGGGAGAGGAGGACAAAGACTAGTGCAGCCAGCGCCCCGATGACGAAGCCGCACTCATCCACAACACAACCGCCCGCAGTCAGCGATAAGGATCAACATGGCTCACAATGCGACGCTCACTTCGCCGCGATACATCGAGGGAACCGGCTTTCCGGCGATGCGATTGGCTCGTTCGTCACGCATCGCGCGGCGAGTCGCTCGCTGCTTGCTCGTGCTGTTGGCGTTTTCGATCGTGGCCTTGGCATGGGCTCCGTGGCAGCAAACCGTCAGTGGCACCGGCCGAGTTGTGGCGTACTCGCCACTCGAACGGCAGCAGTCCGTTGAAGCCCCGATCAGCGGTCGCGTCGTTCGTTGGGGCGAGGGCCTTTATGAAGGCGCCGAGCTAACCGCCGGTCAGTTCATCTTGGAGATCCAAGACCTCGACCCCAACTTGCAGTTCCGTCAGCAAGAACAACTGGCGGCAACTCGAAGAGAACTCGAAGCCAACCGCATCGTCGTGCTGGCGTATGAAGCTCAAGTTGCAGCCTTTGAAACTGCGCGAGATCAGTCCGTCGCGGCAGCCGACGAGTACGTCAAAGTCGGCGAGGAGAAGCTGAAGATTGAAGAACGCAACCTCGACGCGGAACAAGCGGGTGAGCTGCAAGTGAGACTCGACTTCGAACGCCAGAAAGAGTTGAAGAAGGACGGCCTAGTTTCTGATCTGAAGGTGCAAGAAGCCGAACGCAAATGGAAAGAAGCGATTGCGAAGGTCGACAAGGCCGAGGCTTACATTCGAGCGGCTCGCAACGAACTCGTCGCCAAACGCAACGAACGCACGGCCAAAGAACGCGAAGCTCAGGCCAAAGTCGATTCGTCCGAAGCCACCTTGCAGAAGGCGATGGGCGATGTTGCCAAGCTCGATAAGTCCATCGCCGAACTGCAGGTGAAGATCGCTCAGCAGCAAAGCCAAATCGTGAAGGCTCCTCGCGCTGGCCGCATCATGCACATGATGACTCATGCGGGCGGCGAGATGGTGAAGCAAGGCGACCCATTGTTTGTGTTAGTCCCCGATGCAGATGATCGCGCGACCGAGATCTGGGTCAGTGGCAACGACGCACCGCTCATCAGCGTTGGTCGCAAAGTGAGGCTGCAGTTTGAAGGTTGGCCAGCCGTGCAATTCGCGGGCTGGCCCAGCGTTGCCGTGGGCACGTTTGGCGGCGAGGTCATCAACGTCGACGCCGCCGCTGGTAACAGTAAGCACCAGTTCCGAGTGTTGGTCGTGCCCGATCAAGACTCTCCACAATGGCCAACATCCAAGTTCTTACGACAAGGAACTCGTGCCAACGGCTGGGTGCTGCTCGATCAAGTCGGTCTAGGTTACGAAGCCTGGCGACGCCTCAACGGCTTCCCTCCCACCGTGGCCTACGCGGAAGCCAGCAACGCGAGCAAAAGCGAGAAAGCCGACAAAGAGAAGTAACGAAGTCTCCAAAAGATCTCACCCAGAGGCACAGTGATCGCAGAGCTTGAAAGCCTGAGACGTCGGTCTTCCCCGCGTCCCCTGCGCCTCTGCGTGAAATCACTCTCCGAAGATTCCCAACGCGTCCAGACGGCGTGAGATCGATCCCCTGCTATTGGAGTGACTCCTACTTCTTCCGTTTGTTGGCCTTCGAGCGGCGTTGGCGTTGCATGGTTTTCGCGAAGTCCGCCAAGTGACTCATCGTGTCGCAGAAGGCGGAGTACTGCAGTTGCTTGCGGACCTCGGCCGTCAGCGCCCGACCGCCAACGACGAGTACTGTGTCAGAGTTCTCACACTGCTTAGCCAGCTCATTGAACCCCTGCACGAACTCAGCTTCGTCCGGGATGTACGAAGAACTGAGCCAGAAGATGCCAGGCTTGCGAACCTCGACGGCCTGACACATCGAGTCGAACGGAATCGACGATCCCAGCAACCTCGCATCCCAACCAACCGATCGCAGCACGATCTCTGACATGGTGACGGGCAAGCTGTAGATGTCTCCCGGAGCCGTGGCACCCAACGCCACACAATCAGGATCGGTCGGTGGCAACTTCGCTCGCAGCTCATGCAGTAACCGCAACGCAATCTGGCAGGAGCACCGCTCTTGATAAATCTCTGCCGAGTGACACTGCCACATCTCGCCAATCTTGTGGAAGGCGACGGCGAAGACTTCATCAAACAACCGACTGACCGGTTCTCCCGAAACGAAGTGGTCCATCACGATCGCGCGACATCCGCCTTCGTTGTCCGCGAGCAACTCGGCCACCAGTCGATCCGCACCCGCTTCGATGCGTCGCGACTTGCGGTCCGACGTATCCGGCAAAGCCAACAGCATGGGTTCAACGACCGTGTGGTTTCGTTCGCGCACGAACCGCAGAACCTCTTGCACCGGAATCCGGCGATGACCACCCGCCGTTTTGACCGTCGAAAGCAATCCCTGGTCACACCAACGCTTCAGCGATGACTCGCTGGCCCCAATCGCAGCGGCAACCTGTTTGGGAGAAAGAAGCTGGTCCATAGGAACGATGGCCAAAGGATTTAGAGGTCGGGAAATGAACTCGTGGCACCATAACGAGTTCAAGTCATAGCTCAACACAAATCGGCCATCTCAGCCACACCAAAGATGAGAGCAATTGCATGCGGTCAGCGAGACAAATCAGGCCGCGTCTCTGTTTTCGGTAAGACGACTCGGAATTCCTCTCACTTTTCTGAAAGTTCGACAGAGCTTCAGAATTGTGTTGTTAACCGATGGAATATAAAACAGTCAAATCGTTCTCCAGCCACCAAGCACCGCTTGATCCGATTCATCCGAGATGACGGCGTTCGACGGCAGGTGCAGGTAGCGATTCAAACTTTCGAACGGTCCAGCAAAGGCATAGTCATGGGGACTCACCGCTTAATTCGCGAGCAGATCATCCCCGTCCCGATTGAAGACGTGTTTCCGTTCTTCGCGGACGCTCGCAATCTAGAAACGCTGACTCCGTCGTGGTTGCACTTCGAGATCCTGACGCCGGGCCAAATCGAGATGCACGTTGGGACGATCATTCAATACGCCCTTCGCGTGCATGGCCTCCCGGTGAATTGGACGACAGCCATCACGCAGTGGAATCCGCCGTATGGGTTTGTCGATACGCAGCTCAGCGGCCCTTACGTGCTCTGGCATCATCGACACACGTTTGAGTCCTTGGGCACTGCCACTCGTATGGTCGACGAAGTCCAATACCGGTTGCCCTGCGGTTGGCTCGGCGACCTCATCCACCTTGCCATCGTGCGACGAGACCTCACCAACATCTTCGAGTACCGCAGTCAGGTGGTGCGTGACTTGTTCGCTCACCGAGCTTCGCACTGCGATCGGGAGTGCAGCCATGCTCCATGAGCAACTTGTGCTTGAGCGCCGAACTTGGCCTCAATCGTGTTTGAGCTTGCTGCTCTCCACATTGATTTGCTTCGGAGCAGCCGGCCTCGGAGCCGCAGCGACGATGTCGTCGGTCACCGGTTGGTATCGCACGATTTCGAAGCCTGTGTGGACTCCGCCAGATTGGATCTTCGGCCCGGTTTGGACAGCACTTTATTTGCTCATGGCCATTGCAGCGTGGCTCGTTTGGCGCAGCGATCGAGGATCAGAACGCCTGTGGGCCTTGAGCTGGTTTGGAGCACAGCTTGTTTTGAACTCGCTGTGGTCCGTTGTGTTCTTCGGCTTCCAACGTCCCGGCTGGGCCTTCGTAGAGATCCTGCTGCTGTGGCTCGCCATTGCAGTGACCATGTTTGAATTCCGCCGTCATTCGGCCATCGCCGCGTGGTTGCTCGCTCCGTATCTCGCCTGGTCGTCCTTCGCGGCCGTCTTGAACGGCACGATCTGGCAAATGAACTATTGATGAATCGCGCTCGTCCCCACTTATCTCGTTCAAAGAGTCGTCTCATGAAGCTGGTGATCTACGGACTGTTGTTGGTGAGTTCATGGATGCTCGCGTCGCGGTCGCAAGCCGATGACGGATCGCGCGATTGGCCGCAGTGGCGAGGTCCGCATCGCAACGGCATGGCCGCCGCCAGTCCGGTTTGGCCCAGCGATTTAAAGGACAGTTCTTTCGAGCGGCAGTGGCATGTGGATTTGCAGCCCAGTTATTCCGGGCCGATCGTCGCCGGTGATCGAGTCTTTGTGACCGAGACCCGCGAGAAGAAGACCGAGGTTGTGCAAGCACTCTCGCGACGCACCGGCAAGTCGCTCTGGACCGCTCAATGGCCGGGAGCACTGTCGGTCCCGTTCTTCGCTTGGGAGAACGGAGATTGGATTCGAGCGACTCCCGCCTTCGATGGTGAGTCGCTGTATGTCGCAGGGATGAGAGACGTCCTTGTGAAGCTGGATGCTTCCACCGGCGAACTACGTTGGCGCGTTGACTTCGTTGAGCGCTTCAAATCTCCGCTGCCAGCTTTCGGTTTTGTATCTTCGCCGCTGATCGACGGTGACTCGATCGTGGTGCAAGCCGGTGCCGCCTGCGTGAAGCTTAAGAAGGACGACGGGCAAACGGTGTGGCGATCCTTAGCGGACGAAGGCGGGATGATGGGCAGCGCGTTCTCATCACCCGTGAAGGCCAAGCTCGCCGGTCGAGAACAGTATCTGGTGCAGACTCGCGACAAGCTCTGCGGCGTCGATGCGAGTACCGGTCACGAGCTGTGGTCTCAGAAGATCGAAGCCTTTCGCGGCATGAATATTCTGACGCCGGTCCCAATTGGAGACTCGGTCTTCACGAGCAGTTACGGTGGCAAATCGTGGCTGTATGCGGTCTCTGCCGATGCGACATCCTCTGCAGCTTTGACCGTGCAAGAGCAGTGGCAAAACAAGACACAGGGCTACATGTCGACGCCGGTTGTGATCGACGGTCACGTCTACCTGCATCTCCGCAATCAACGTCTGACGTGCATCGAGATCGCCACCGGCAAAGAGCGTTGGATCTCTCAGCCTTTTGGCAAGTATCAAAGCTTCGTCGCTCAAGGCGATCGCATCTTGGCACTCGATGAACGCGGCGACTTACTGCTGTTGAAAGCCAATCCCGAAAAGCTCGACCTGATCGATCAGCGACACATCAGCGATCAACCCACATGGGCTCATCTGGCTGTTTGCGGCGGTGAGATTTTCGTTCGAGATCTCAAGGGCTTAACTGCCTATCGCTGGTCTCAAGCCAACATCTCTCCCTAGGAGCCTGTCCGAGAATTCTGCCGGAGATTGGCGAAGTGGGCTTGGCAGCGGAGGTAAGATTTCCTCCAATCATTCGCCCGTGAGGGACGTGAGTCTTCGAGGATGTCGCCGCAGCGTGAGATGCAT
>OMIV01000016.1 GCA_900299185.1 Planctomycetaceae bacterium | reverse complement strand
TAAAACGCTTGAGCGGACATTCTGGGACTCCGTTGAAGTTGCGACTTGAGAACTCACAACCCCAGCTGAACCAGTCTGTCCGCTCTTTACCAGTTACCCCCCACGGTTTTGCGATGAGCCACATTTTGCAGGGGCGATTTTGTATCAACATCATCTCGTCAGACTGGCCGGGGACGAAAGAGTCGAATGAGGTTCGATACGCTCGCAGCAGCGAGATCATCCAAATCTTGCAGGGATTGTGGAAAACAGACGGTCCGTTTTCATGGGAAGGCGAACATTATCAATTCAGTCTGCCGACGACCGAGCCCGCCAAGTGTTATCAGCAAAATGGTGGGCCTCTACTTTACTTCGGTGGTATATCCCCGGCGGCTCAGGATCTGTGTGCCAAGCATTGCGACGTCTTCCTGATGTGGCCCGAGACGGAGGACCGGATTGCAGAGACAATTCGAACGTTGTCGAAACGAGCGGCTGATTACGGACGAACAATCGACTTCGGTTTTCGCACTCATGTGATTGTCCGCGAGACTGAGGCCGAGGCGCGAAAGGCTGCCGACCGATTGATCTCGAAGCTGGACCTAGCCAAAGGCCGCGAGATCAAGGAGCGATCGCTCGATGCTTCCAGTGCGGGCGTGTTGCGTCAGGATGAGCTTCGGGCGCAGAGCAAGGATCTGTACATCGAACCTCATCTTTGGAGCGGCATTGGATTGGCTCGCAGCGGTTGCGGCAGTGCCATCGTCGGCGATCCTGATCAGGTTCTGGCGAAGCTCAATCGCTACATGGACATGGGCATGAGAGCCTTCATTCTTAGTGGTTATCCACACTTGGACGAATGTAATTTGTTTGCACGTTATGTGTTGCCAAGGCTTCCCACCGCGAGGCTCAACGAATTGCAGGGGCGTCTCATTCCAAATCCCGTCACACCACTAACGACAGCAGTACGTCTCTGACTCTCTGAGCCGCGTCCCCTTCAAACACTGATTCGGGATCGAGTGTCATTGGTCATTAGCACTTCGTCCTTGGTGGTTGATGTTTGATACTCTCGCCCCGACGAGTGACTAATGACATCTGCATCTTTTGAAAGTGAAATCGATATGGATGATCCCGCCAAACCCGCCTGGTATGCCAGAGTCACTCGATATCAGTGGCTCGTCTTGACCGTAGCGTCGTTGGGTTGGGTGTTCGATGCCTTTGAAGGGCAGCTTTACAACATTACTCGGGCTGACATGTTGCCCGATTTGTTGAAGGTTGCGCCGACTGATCCGCTGGTGAAGGTCTGGGGCGAGCGGTTTATTGGCATCTTTCTGATCGGCGGAACGATCGGCGGCTGGTTCTTCAGTGCGCTTGCCGACAAGTGGGGGCGGAATCCCGTGATGGCGTTGACCATCCTGTTCTATTCGATCTTCTCGGGCGTGACGGCATTTGCGACCGAGATTTGGCACGTCGGTGCGCTTCGGTTTTTGGTCGCGATGGGAGTGGGAGGCGAATGGGCTGTCGGAGCCGCGCTGGTGGCCGAGGTCTTCCCGAAGGAAGCTCGCGAACGGGCAGGCGGCATCTTTCACGCAACGAGTGTCGGTGGCTTGTGGCTCGCGGCGGCAGCCGGTCTGTGGGTAGGCATTAACTGGCGATCGGCTTACCTACTGGGAGTCATCCCGGCGGCGCTCATGTTGTGAGTGAGGCTCAGCATTCACGAACCCGATAGCTGGCGAGAGGCTAAGCAAACGAAGGGTGATCAGCTCGGCAGCTTTCGAGCGTTGCTGAGTCATCCGCTGTGGGGACCGCGAGCGATTTTTGGCGCCTTGTTGGCGATGGTTGGACTGGCAACTTTTTGGGGTGTTGTCGTTGCCGGTCAGGACTTGACGGCCGATCTGCTGAAGAGGCTCAATGATCCCGAAGCCTCCAGCAAATCGAAGATCGCGTTCGGCTTCATTCAGACCGCTGGAGCCGGTGTCGGCATGTTGGCTTCTGGTCCGCTGTCGGCTCGCTGGGGCTGCAAACGGACGTTCGTCCTCATGCATGTCGGCGCATTGATCATGACGCCGATCGTTTGTTGGCTTCCGTTCCAATTCAAAAGCTATGCGCTAATGCTGACGCTGCTTCCTCTGTTCGGCTTCTGCGCTCAAGGCATTCACGCGGGCTATGCCGTTTACTTTCCATCGCTCTTCCCGACGCAACTGCGAGCGACCGGAGCCGGCTTCTGTTTTAATACCGGTCGAATTCTGGCAGCTCCCGTTTTGATCTGGGGTTCGGCTTGGATGAAGTCTCACCTCGACCTTCGGCTCGCCATCACATGCCTCGGCGGTCTGTTTCTTTTGGGACTGGCATTCCTGCTGTTCCTGCCCGAAACCAGCGGCGAGGAGCTACCCGAATAACAGTCGTTCGAGTCTGCCAATTAGCAGACTTCAAAACGCAAAAGCTTCTGCACGAGACATTCGCACGATCATGACCCCATCCTTTTCCGTTTCACAAGGAGAACTGTCATGCCAGACGCTTCCATGCCGGAGAGCAAACCGGTCCCAGCCCTGAGGGTTGTCGGAAGCCGCGCAAGAAAATCACCGTACTGGTCGATCAGATGGGCGTGCCGTTGGGATCTTTGCACCAACGTAATTGACGACGACGTTCGTCGTATTGAGGTCGTTCACACACTCAGGCAAGACGTTTGGCTCAACATCGCAGTTGTCTGAGTTGGCTGCCTGAAATGTCTGCGATTGGTCGACCGCCCAGAACTGCTGGAAGCCGATTTCAGCACATGGTCAGTGACCATCAAGACCAATCAACGACGCGTCGAATGACAACGCGCCATCGAAAAAGCCAGCGTCAAATCCCAATGCCTCGATCCGGAAACCAAGATTTGAAGTCGCACTAGGCTGAGACGCGGACTCGGCGATAGGCGACTAGGATTTCGAACAAGTCGGCGGGCAGTTGGACTTCATCTTCTGCGAAGTCTCGGACAAACGCGCGATTCGTGCGAACGGCATCCATCAAGGGCTCGATGATCTCCGCCAGTCGTACAGAAACCATCGAGGGTGCTGTGGCCAAACTGGTGCCGTCTTCTGTGTAGAGTCGCAACCGAGGGCTCATGAATCATCCTTCCGTGGTCTTGAAGAGCGTCTCGCTGCCTGCGAGACCGCGTTGACTACGGAAGATGTAATCGGCTGGTTGAGTTTGACGGCTTGAGGACTTTTGCTGAATTTTTTGATTCTGCCGGTCGACGAGCCAGTTTGGAGTGGCTCGTCCGACGAGAAGTTTTGCCCGAATGTTCAATGAATTACGGCCGTTTGAACTAATTCAGACGCTCTTGGTAGAGGCGTTGCAGGTCTTCGACGGTCACGGTGATTTCTCGCGTGAAGCCGGTGTGAACTCGTTCGTAGTGGATTTTAGACGCGAGCTGCGGCGACTTATGGATAGCGCTCGCGAGCCAAACTTTGTCCTCGGCAGGCAGCGTTGCGACGCTCTTATCCCAGAGTGTCTTCGTCTCAATCACGAGGGCATCGACTCGCGGATCGAACTTTTCGTAGTCAGCCATTCCCAAACTCCCGCCGGCACTTCAATGACTTAAAAACAAGGACCACAACGAGCGGTACTATAGCGGCGGTCGATGCACTTCAAAGCCGCGGCGGTTTGGAGTTCGTATTCAAAGCACTCGAATGGATCGGGGCGATTCTTGTCGCATCAACAAATGCCAGAAGGAGCCTTGTGATTGCCGCGTAACGAGGCCGATAATGCCTGATCGAAAGCCACTTCACTGTGCCTCGTTCGGTGCGTGGAATCCAATTGCTCCCACAGATTGAGGGGACGAGCTGTGAGTCTTGAACGCCGCCAGAGTTCTTTGTTCGGTCGGATGTCTCGTCGAGATGTCCTGAAGGTGGGTTCGATCAGCCTCTCGACCAGCTTGTTAGCGGCATCTGGAATTCAAGCGGCTCCGTCTTTGGGGAAAGAACATCCGGGCCGCGCTAAGTCTGTGATCTACCTCTGGATGGGCGGAGGAGTTACGCATATCGACTCGCTGGATCCTAAGCCCGAAGCTCCCGAGGAAATTCGCGGCACTTTGTCAGCGATCGATACGGCATTGCCCGGAGTCTTCTTCTCACAAACCTGTCCGAACTTGGCTCGCATGGCGGACGACCTCTCGGTCGTGCGGTCGTTTTCGCATGACAGCAATGACCATCTCTTGAGCCAGGTCTACACGTTGTCCGGTCGCAAAGTGAATGCGACTCAACTGTTCTCCGAGCCCAACATCGGAGCGATCGTCTCGCATCTTTACGGGCCTCGACGCGGCTTACCGGGCTATATCGCGGTGCCCGGTGGAACCCGACCGGGTCCACCGCCCCATAATCTATTTGTCGGCGGCTGGCTGGGGGCTCAATACGCGCCATTTGCAGTCGGCGGAAAGCCTGAGCCCGAAGACTTCACGGTTGGAGATAAAGAACGAAATCCGTCTCCGGTTGCTAATGAAGACCTCGCTCCGAAGGCACTGGCCTTGCCGGAGGGCATCTCGGTCAATCGAGTTGATTCGCGATCGGGTCTGCGAAGTCAGCTCGATCAAGTTGTTCGTCGAGCGGACGACGATGGTTCGTTGCGAGCGATGGATGGTCATTATTCCAACGCGGTGGATCTGCTGACGTCTCCGGGAATTCGTCGAGCGTTCGATCTTCGCGACGAGTCAGCATCCGTCCGTGAAGAATATGGTCGCACGAAGATTGGCGGGCGCTGCTTGTTGGCTCGTCGGTTGGTGGAAGCGGGTGCTCGATTCGTGATGGTCGATTACGGATATGACCCGGACTACGGCAACCTGTGGGACATCCACAACGTGCCCGAGCAAAAGTTTCCGCATGTCTCCGAGATGTGTCAGCGAGGTTACAACGTGGCCGGCATCGACCGGGCATTCGCAGCGTTGATCTCGGACCTCAAGACACGCGGACTGCTGGAGTCGACGTTGGTCGTCTATCTGACGGAGTTTGGACGCACTCCCAAGATCAACGCCAATGGCGGACGTGACCATTGGGGAGCTTGCGGTTCGGTGTTCTTTGCTGGTGCCGGCACGGTTCGCGGCCAGGTTATCGGTCAGTCAGACAAGCATGCTGCTTACCCCGTGACGCGAGGCTACGGACCGGCAGACATTGCCGCGTCGATCTACTCCGCGATCGGGATTGATCCTGATGATCGAGTTTACGACCGCCAGAATCGGCCCGTCCCGATTCTCGATCATGGTCAGCCAATCGAAGGTCTGTTTGCTTAGCAACTCTGTTGGTGAGGTCGCGGCGGTCGATTGTGTCGTAAGTCTTCCATCTCGTTGGCCAGTTGAGTTCCTGCGACTTCTACTCCGCGACAACCTCACCAACTTGCTCGGACGCGTGGCATTGATCGGTCGATGCAACCTTCACCGCCCGATTGATTGAGATGCTCCCGCAGGTTTCTTCTTGGCGACTTCGGCTTGGAAGCGAAAGTTCTCTTTACCTAGCACTGCTGTCAGAGCGTCTTGAAGTTCGTTGTTGCACGAGACCTTCAGTTCGGTTGGCGGCATCAGTGTGTAGAGCAACTTCCCGCTCGGGTTCTCGTTATCGACACTCTCGGCGAAGACCACGACCTGCGTCTTTCCGGGGTACTTGCTGAGGATCTCGCGAGTCCGCTCGATGTCATGAGCTGAGTGCACGCCGACCCGGAACTTGATGGCGAGATTGCGGGTGAATTGCTTCTCGGCATCTTCAAGTGTCAGCAATTGGTTCACGATCAAGTTCGGTTCGCGGCCGCGTCGGTCGACTCGGCCT
>OMIV01000015.1 GCA_900299185.1 Planctomycetaceae bacterium | reverse complement strand
TTTCCGCAGGCGTCGGCAAGCGGCCTGCGATATCGATGGTCACTCGGCGGAAGAAAACTTCGTCGGAACAAATGTCTGACGGCGGCAGTCCGATGGCTTTCAATTGCCGAAAGACAAGGTCGTCGATGACGTTCTTCGACGGAGGCAGCTTCTCGACCGGCGCGCCCAGCGGAATGGGAGCGCGAAATGTCGCGACGTGGCCTTGATAGCGAGCCATGACTGACGCACTTCCTGTGTATTCCTGTGTGCTCACCAGTCCGGTGGCATTCACCTGAGCCAGCTCCTTCGTGTTCGATTCGTACTGGGTCATTCCGGTCACGTCTTCCGTCGAGCCGTCGGAATATTGAGCGATGACGATTAGTTGTTGTTCGGACTGGCGCGGCATCATCCGCACGGAAGGGACGACCTCGATTCCCACGACTTGGGGATCATCGGCATGGCCGAATGGCATCCCCTCGGACAGCCAGCGTTGCAAAATTCGATATGAAGTTGAGTCTGCATAGAGCCGAGTTCCGCCACCGTGCGGAACCTTGCTTGTCGGCTTGAGCAGCAGCAGGCTGCGATCGGGCAATGCCGCGGACACTCTGCGACCACGGCCTTCTTGAGTCAGTCGCTGGAAGTCGTCTTTCGGCTCAAACGCTAACAGCGACAGTGCGAAACCATTTTGGCCACCCGCCTTCCCGTGACACGAGCCGCTGTTGCAACTGAACTTCGTCAGAATCGGCTGAATGTGTCGTTCAAAATTCAGCGGCAAATCTTGATCGAATCGCGTCACGCGCACTTTGATCGACGCCTCGAATCCATTTTCGGTTTTCGCTGTGATCGTCGCCGAGCCGTTCGATATTGGGAGTACCACACCAGACAGATTCACCTGGACGATTCCCGTTGGCTGGACCGCGTAAGTCACGGATCGCGTCAGATCGTACTCTTGATCGGGCGAAGACAATCCAGTGACCGCCAATTGCTGGCTGGAGTCCTTTCCATCGAGCGTCACTTCACCTTGGACGCTGCTCCCAGTCTCGATCCGAAGAGCCTTCAATGCGCTGAGCCGACTCGTGCTTAGAGAAGGTTTCGGCGCGGTGTCAGCGGCGGCCCATTGGGCACTGATGAAAAGCACCCACACCAAGAACGCCGGGATTTTTGTGCGATCAGTCATTTCCATCTCTTGAATCGTTCGTCTTATTTTGTGCGGAGACTGCAGGTTCAATCGTGAACTTCAAGTCGGGTTTGATCGAGAGCGTTTGACCGTTGTACACGGTCGAGGCGATGACCGCTGAGGAATGCGTTCCCGGCAAGGTATTGGCGTAGGTTTCAATGACCAGTTTTCCGTCCGACTGTCCGGCGGGGATCGTGACCATCGGAGCGTTGATCCCCGGAATGTTATGGACCCCTAGAAATTGGACGTTCACTGGATCGTTAAAGCCGAACAGTCGCTTGATCTTCAACGGCAGCTCGACCTTGTTGCCCGGTTTGAGAGATACTTTCTCGGTCGAGAGTTGGAACTCAAACGGAGCAGGCGTGATCGTCATTGTGACGCGAGTCGATGGCGCGCTGATCCTGAGATCCGCAGGCTTTGATTTTTCTCGCAGCGTCATGACTTCCTGGCGGAACGTCCGCAAGAAAGCAGCGTCCTGCTTTGTCTTCTGATCGATCTCCGCCAGCGATTTGTCCGCCGCAGCTTTCGCTTCCGTTTGCGTCTTCGGGTCCTTCTGCGCCGCTTGAGCATCGGCGAGCGCTTTCGCGGCAGCGGCTTGAGCTTCCATCGCCGCTTTCAAACGCACGTCGTTGTCGGCCACGATTTTTTCGACCGCCGCCAAACGCTCTTCTTGAGCCTTCAACTTTTCTGGATTGCGAGCATACGAGACCGTTCCCACGCCGCTCACGAAGAAGGTGTATGTTCCCGGCGGAACGTGGTTCGGCACGGAGATCGTGAATTCCAAGGCGGCTTGATTGGCCGGCAGTGTGAGCGGTGTGTGATACTTCGGTTGCGCGTGCATCGGGCCATAGATCGTCGGTGGCAAACTGAAGGTGAAGAGATCCAATGCTCCATGGAAGTTGCCGCGGCGAATGGTGGACACCGGAAACTTGACCGTCCCCGCGAGAGACGCGGACAGTTTCAATTCCGGCTCAACTTGTAGACTGTACGGTGCTGGATCGCCGGAGATCACGCACACCGGCAACTGATCGGTCAGCCGCGAACGGTGATAGGTGACTCCCGTCAGTTGCACTCCCCAGATCATCGCCCCGTAGCGAGCCTGACGAACCAACTCTGTTTTTCCAACGAGTGATCTTCCTTGAACGGAGACCGCGCTGATGCCGGGCGGTGAATCCTCGGCGGCTTTCAAGATGAGAGTCGCCGAATGCTGCTTGGGTGCGATGACGATCGATTGCGCGGTGACACCCGGCGGCAAGTGATCCGCAGTCACTTGAATTTCACCATCAAATCCGTCGCGCCGCATTGCATAGACTTCGATCAGCGTTGCTCCTCCAGGTTGCAACACCGGAGCCCAGACGGTCTGCGTGATGGCATGTTCCGACGGCAAATTGGTCGGCGGTCGTGGGACTGCGACCAACCGGAAGTCCGGCTCAGGTTGCCGAATCGACAACCGGTAAACATGGCGAGCGTTTCCTTTCGATGACCTCGCCAAATCCTGTGAAGGTCGGGAGAGATCCTGCAACATCACTCGATACGTCCCATCATCCGGCGCGACGAATCGGCACGACGGATCGTGAGTGCTGGTGCTATAGAGAACGGAGTCGAGCATCGACCAATGCACGCGGTCCGAATTGCCGAGTTCGTCGTCTACCGTTTGCAGATCGACGACCTGTTCAACGCCCCGTTCGTCCTTCTTCAATTGTTGCAGAACCAGTCGCGAATCCGTCGGCAGGCCGAGACGTTGCGAGAAAACTTCGAGATAAAGAACGTCGTCTTTCTTCGCCTGAAACGACGCCCAGTCTCGATCGCCGCGGGGATAGAACTGGCCGAGATATTCACACGGAATCTTGAGCAATGGGGCTTTCTGCGGATCGTCGTTCGGCTCCTGTTCAACGATGACAGGCGCGCCTGCCATCGTGAGCAACAGCGGATTGGAAATGCCCTGGTCGGTCTTGAGTCGATACGTGAGGCCGTCCAAAAACGATTCCGATGGCTCGATCAACAATCCTCCTTCGCGGACGAGATCGTTCGCTCGTTCCTTGGGAAGCGGAATCGCGACCTGAAGCATCTCCAAAGGTTTGCCGGCGACTTCCATTCCCGTAGCCGGTTTGCCGCCTGGAAGATTGCGACCATAGACCGTGTAGGAATTGTTTGAGCCTGGGAAACCAGCGGGTGGGAAGAGGAAGTCGATGTACGGGGCCGTGGAAATCGTCAGGCGATAGAAGCATTCGCCCGCGACGGCGTAGTAGTCATACATGTGGTCATGGAGCGACACGAGATACTCGCCGTCCGCCGGCGCGGTGAAATCAATCAGAGGATCTCGGCGATTGACGTTGTGACTTCGCTCCAGTTCTTTTCCGGCGGAGTCATACAACACCAGCGTTCCATCCAATCGAGAATCAATGCGAAACGCCCAACAATCAATGATGACGCGCTGCCCCTTCTTCGCGGTGAACTTGTAAAAGTCGAACGCCGAGGGCTCGCAGGTGCCGTTGATCGTCGTTCCCAGCGGCACTTCCTGAGCTTGATTGGGCAGATTGTTCGGCTCGGCTTCGTTGATCTCCGGTTGACTGCCCACCACAAACGCACGTGGTGTCGAGAGGCCGTACTTTCCGAACACACGCAGATCGTAAACGCCTGGCGGGACGTCCGAGGCGATCGTCACTTGAAACGTGCCGTAAGCCGGCTGCGGTCCAGTCAGTCCCAAGCCGGGATCAACCATCTTCAGTTTGGCCGTGATCCCTTGATGGTCGAAACGCAATTCCCTCGCATCATCGAGATCGTCGCCGGTGACGGTGACTTCAAATGTCGCCCCGGCTTTACCTCCGACTGGAAACATCCAGTTCAAGCGAGGATTCGGCAGCGTCGGCGGTAGTTGTGCGGCGACTGTTGCTGCGAATGAAACAACAAACAGCCAGCCGCAACCGATGCGCCACATCGTCCGACCGAAGCCGAGAACAATCGCCATAATTCCCCCTGAGTCCGAAGCCACGACTCAGGCCTAGAGCAATTCAGAAATCGGCTGGCCTGACGGCAGGATGGCCATCGGTCGCCCGATCGTGTCGTTGAAGCAATGCTCAATGTCGATTCCAAGGAACCGATACACGGTGGCCCACAAATCGACCGGAGCCAACGGGCGATCGACCGGATGATCGGCCTTCGGATCGGTGGCCCCGATGATCTGCCCCATCCGCATCCCACCTCCCGACACCAGAATCGACATCGCCGAACAATGATGACCACGCCCCGGCCGACCGGGCTTCTCGTATTCGACATAAGGCGTTCGGCCGAACTCACCAGTCACCACGACCAGCACCTTCTTGTCGAGGCCGCGTTCATAAACGTCTTTCACCAGCGCCGAAACGGACTGGTCGTAATCGGGGAGCTTCCAGCGGCTGTCTTTGAAGTGGTTTGAGTTGACCGAGTGCGTGTCCCAGTTGTAGTGCGTATCTGTCGGAGCCGTTCGTCCCGGCCAAGGATTATTCAATTCCACGGTCACGAAGCTGACTCCCGCTTCGACCAATCGTCGAGCGATCAGCGTTCGATTGCCCCAGGCATGACGGCCATACGAGTCGCGAGTTGCATCGCTCTCTTTGGACAAATCGAATGCGCTGCGAGCCTTCTCGCTCGTCAGCATCGACGCGGCCAGTCGACTGAACTGATCCATCGCCAACATGCCGCCGCTGCGATCCAGTTCTTGCCGCACGGCGTCGAACCCGCGCATCAGCGCCAAGCGATTATCGAGTCGGCCTTCAAGCTCTTTCGCCAATGTGATGTTCTGGACCTTGAACTCCGGCGTGAGAAAGTTCGCACCAATCTGAAATGGACCATGTGCCGGCCCCAAATAGGACGATTGATGTGGATTGGTCAGTGCTCCTTCATCCGAACAAAGGATATAATTTGGCAGGCCCACTTGACGACCTTCGCGCATCTTCGACACCACGGAGCCGATTACGGGATATTCATTAGCCCCGTCTTCTCGCAACGGCGGCCGAGCCATCAGCATCTGCTTGGTGCCACCGCCGTGCTGATTGAATCCGTGCGACACCGACCGAATGATGCTGAACCGATCCGCCACCTGAGCATGTCGCGGCAGCAACTCGCAAACGTCGAGTCCCGGAACGACGGTCCGGACCGGATCGAATTCGCCGCGATACTCCAGCGGAGCTTTCGGCTTCATGTCGTACATATCGATCTGAGAAGCACCGCCAGGCAGCCAGACAAGAATGACCGCCGTATCTGCAGCAGAGCCGCCTGTCGGGTTGGCGAGCGCTTTCAATCGCAACAGATCGCTCAATCCGATCCCACCGAGGCCCAGCGTCCCAACTTGAAGGAAGCCGCGCCGCGAAAATCGGCCACAACGGGAATTCAGAGTCATTGTCATGTTGCTTCCTATTCATGGCAAACTGCTTGGTTTAATCGCCAAAGAAGTGAGAGGTCCGCTGCGGTCTCACCGAATTGGGTAATCGAGTTCCACTTGCCACCGCCACTATTGGACAATAACAGCCCTGTTTTCGAGGCACTATTAGATCAAAAGCTCAAACTCTGCAGCGACGAACTACTGCCCCTAAGGTGCCAACTTTCATCTCGTCAACCTTCTCGTTTTTGGGGTGCGTGCGATGGAATCTAAAGCCGCACGACACAATCAAACTCTCCATTTTGATAGCCCCACCGTACTCCATTCTTCGCTCGAAGCGAATACACGAGACCGGATAGATGACACAACACTTCAATCGAGTATGGTAAAGAAACTCAACTGACCTCAACTTCCTGTGGCTAGCTGACATGAGTAGCACGGATCAGATGCAATATCCGTCGAGATTAAACAGAAAGCTGAGTCCACCTACGCTCGGAAACCGCCTCGTTTCATGACGACCAGCGATCGAAAGTTCTAGGTAAAACCAACCTAATCAGTTCCACGATCGCCCGACCAGGATCTCGCCCCAACTTCACCAGATGGGATCTCTCCTCTGGCTTCGTGTGAACCTGCCCCGGAATCCGGCTCCGTAAAATACGGTTCTCTTCTTTCAAGAACTCGACATACCGCGCCAGTTCCCGGTCAGTCGCCGACGCAATCATCGCCAGCAGCGGGTGAAAAATCTTCGCAGACATGTTATTGACGTAACTCGCTAAGAAACCAGGAGATGACACTTCTCTTGAACAGCACCTTGTACCCCGAATGACGCAAAAGAATCGCGACAAAAACTGGCATCACGAACACGTCATTGAGGCGTCGCGATTGGCCCCCGTTCCACAGGCATTCTGGCAGACTTAAGACTAAGTTTCTGGCAGCCAAACCTCTGTCGGAGAGGCACGTTCAACTTCCAAAGTTGGGTTCCGAGATCGGCATGACACACCGATTTAGAAGATGCCGAGAGCTTGCCTGGATGTGTCGCCGGCAGCCCGTAACAGGGCCTCAGTCGAGATGATGGCTGCACACGAAGCATCTTCATGCTCGCCACGCAGACTGCCCGGCCCTCTCACAGAAAACCGCAGTGCCTCCACGCGGTTCTAAACAACCGCGTCAAAGCGACACTCGAACGTCCCTGCCGGCGGCCTCTTCGAGGGCTCGAACTTCGTGCTCGAATCCCTCTCTTAGTCCCCCCACAAATCCCCCCACTAATGCGCGTTATCCATCCATTAGCAACGCCTTCGACACGCATTAGCAAAACAAAAGCCCCTGTAAAACAGGGGCTTTTGCCAGCATCAGGAAAGCATTAGGAAAGGTATTACGGTCTACGGAACCGAAGGCCACTCAGCAGTTTCAGGCTCTTTAGCAGTGCTTGTAAAAGGACGATCGATGAAATTTCTTGTCGTCTGTTTCCTCGCGGTCTCAATCACGCTTGATGTCGAACCTGCCCACGCAGCGTCAGTTCGCATCGCTGTAGTCCAGATGGAGTCGAAGGACGGTGACGTCAGCGGCAACCTTGCCAAGGTTGCTGCCCACGTTGCCACGGCGAAAGAGGCAGGAGCACAAATCGTCGTCTTACCGGAAGTCGTGGATGCTGGGTTTGGCCCAATCGTTCGTGCCAAGACTGGTGGGAAAGAGGTCGCATTTCCTATTCCCGGTAGGACCAGTGATACGTTGGGAGAGATTGCCAAGAAGCATGGTGTCTGGATCACGGCCGCAATTGTCGAGGCCGTTCCGCGCGGAGCCTATGATTCGATTGTCGTTATCGATTCAGAGGGCAGGATCGTGCGGCGACAGCGGAAGGCGTTCGTCTATCCGTTGTTCGGTGGCGTTCCGACTTTCGCAGGCGACTTCCACGATATGGAGACAGTGGAATCGCCGTGGGGCCGCATCGGTGTGCTCAACTGTGCCGAGGCATACTCGCCTTGTAACCACGCTCTCCTCGCCAGCAAAGATCCGTCGATCGTATTGCTCACGTTTGCCAATCCGCCTGCCGATCTGCCGGAGAAAGCATCAGCCATCGCTGCGAAGACTGGCGCCCCGGTGATCGGTGCCAACATGATCTTCCCTAACGAGCCGCGCAATCGAGGTGGCAAAAGCATCTTCGTCGATGCTGCTGGCAAGGTGATGTGGCAAGCTGCAGTCAGCGAAGTCGTGAAAGTGTTGGACGTGACTGTGCCTGAGAAACTCACCGTTCGCCCTCGCGTCGATGCAGGACCAACTCAGACCGTGCGTGTCCCCACGATGAGTGTCGATCTGACCGGCCGCGTCCTCTCTGAATCACCAGCAACAGCGGCGTGGTCGAAAGTTCGTGGTCCCGGTGCTGTCACTTTCGATGCGGTCGATTCCACCTCGACTCAGGCCAAGTTTTCGACCCCCGGAGTCTACGTCCTGCAGCTCACGGCGACCGCCGTAGGTGCTGCTGGTTCGTCATCAGTTACGGTGACGGTGCTACCGGGCTGTCTCTTATACACATCTGACGCTGCCGACGAAGGCTTAGGTGTAGATCTCGGTGGTCGCCG
>OMIV01000014.1 GCA_900299185.1 Planctomycetaceae bacterium | reverse complement strand
TTTTTTTTCAAGCAGAAGACGGCATACGAGATTCCTCTACGTCTCGTGGGCTCGGAGATGTGTATAAGAGACAGGGGTGGCCACAGCGCGATGATCAAGTAACGCTCCCACTGGTCCTCAGCAAAGCACGCTCTTCCCAACAGACCGTCTTCGTTAATCGGCAAACCTTGCCACCTTGAGGCCACAAAGTTTGCCGGATCGTTTCGACCGCCACTTCGTGCTTTTCTCGTTCGCGATGCACAATAGGACTCGCACGCTGTGAACGGTCGGCGTTGTCACTTCTGGCGCAAAGAGCATTCCCCGCACGAACCGATCTTTGACACGGGCCTTCGTCTTGATGGCCCAAGGACTCAGACGGATCAATGAGGACGGGAATGGATTCCACACGGCGACATTCACAGTGGCTATTGGCGGGCATCGCGTTGCTAGGACTAGCAACCGTTGGCTGTCAGTCGTTAACCACATCCAAGGCGAGTTGGAAATGCCCGCCTAAGTCCGATGTAGCGGCGGCCGACTCCTGCGAGTCGACAGAAGTGGGACACACAAGATCCAATCCATGCCGCACGTGCGAGCAATGCCAATACGAGCAACCGCGAGAGCTGAAGAAAGTCTCGTTGCCGGACTACACCATCGAGCCGCCAGACATCTTGTTGATCGAAGCGACCAACAGCTTGCGGCCTTCCAACGCTCAGTTGCGAGTGGGCGAAGCGTTGCTGATTCAAGTAGCCAACACGCTGCCGCTTGATTCTCAAGACGACGACGTCGTGAAGGGCTTTAAGCAGATCAACGGCACGTACCGAGTTCATCCCGACGGCCAAGTACATCTCGGCCCCGAGTATGGCAGTGTCATGGTTCGAGGTCTGACCGTTCGCGACGCTCAACGCGCCATCGAACTGCACTTGCAATCGATCCTACGGAACCCGCGAGTGTATGTATCAACGCCTACAGACTCCGCCTTGCAACACATCGCTGGCGAGCATCTGGTGCGACCAGACGGAACTGTTGCCCTGGGGATCTACGGCAGCGTGTATGTGTCGGGCATGACTCTGGAAGGTGCGAAGCGCCAGATCGAACGGCACCTTTCCAAGCAGATCTATTAACCCCGAAGTGACCGTCGACGTTTTGGCGTACAACAGCAAGGTCTATTACGTGGTGACCGATGGTGCCGGCGCGGGCGAGCAAGTCTTTCGCTTCCCCTGCACCGGCAACGAGACGGTGTTGGACGCCTTGGCTCAGATCAACGGCTTGCCTTCAGTGGCATCGAAGAAGCACATCTGGATCGCGCGACCGGCTCCACCCAATCAGAACTATGAACAAGTTCTGGAAGTCGATTGGGACGCCATTGTCCGCGGCGGTCAGACCAAGACGAATTACCAACTCTTGCCCGGCGATCGTGTTTATGTCCGAGCCGACGACCTGATCACGTTCGATACCACCGTCGCCAAGATCACTGCACCGATGGAGCGCATCTTGGGATTCGTGCTGTTGGGTAATGGCACCGTTCGAGCAATCCAACGCGGACAACGAGTCGGCAGCAGCGGGTTCTAAGAGTGAAATTCGATGACTGCTTCGTTAGCTGACACGACTGGAATCCGAGCACACGCTTGATGAGGAAGACTTCTTCCACGGAACCGACATTATGAAACGCTTTTCAAAGCCGCCACTTCTCTCGATCGCCTTAGGCGTTCTGATGTTGGTTGGAGTCAGTGAAGCTCAAACGTCGCGCCGTCCACCTCCACGAGGACGAAGCAGCCTTGGAGCAACAAACCGCCCAGCATTTAGTCCGTACTTAAACTTGCTCCGTACCAATAGTGGCCCCGTCCAAAACTATTACGGACTCGTCAAACCCCAGCAGCAGTTTCAGTCCGCGAATGAAGAGTTGGATTCGAACGTCAAATCACTGAAGCGGGATGTCGACGGCGTGCGCGATGAGACCGACCAAAGCTCACGACTCCGTCAGAGCGGTCATACCGCGAGATTCATGACTGACCTGCATACGGGACTGGGATCGAGCATGGACTCACGCAACGACTTCGCGAAGTCGGATAGTCAGTCCAAGTACACTGGAAGTCGTCTAGCTCCCAGCGGCCACGCGGTGACCTTCGGAAACACTGGAAGCTACTACCCATCACGACAGCGATAACAAGTCCGTCACATCATCGCACAGCCACAGTCGCAGACCGAAACAGCATCAAGCGCACGACCGACCGACGAAGTCATTCACTGGATGGCTCAAACGCGACCGCCGTGAGCAATCCCATCGCAGAGCGTCGGACTCGAAAGGAACGCAGAGATGTATCGCAATCACAAGAAACTGTTTTTGGCCTTAGGAGCCGGTGCGATCGGACTCGTCGCGTTGGAGAGTTCAAACGCCGGAGGCCTGTTGGGTTGTTGGTGCGATCGTGACCGTTGCCACACTCCTCCGTGTCGAGAGCTTTGTCGTCGCCCTCCGGGATGTGATTGCCGCTTTGGCCACTTTACGACGGAGTGGGCTCCTTGGGGCTCAAACTGTCCGCCCGATTGTGCTCCCAACAATGAACAACGCTTCGAGGCAACTCCGTATGTGCCGTCTCCCGAATGGAACGGTGCCATGCCCGAGCCTGTGCCAGGCAATAACGAACCACCGCTGGCACCATCGCCGGACGCGGTTCCACTCGACCAATCCGCGACGGAACAGACTTCTTACTTGCCTCCGTTGCAGTCGGCACCACGAACAGAATCGGCACCATTGCCAGAACCGGAAGCAGCCTTCAAAGCCAATCCTGTGAGGTCTCAACCAATCCGCATGCCGATGCGGGCATCGCCCATTCCGCCTCAACCGGAATTCGAGGATTACCCGTTACCAATGCCACCTTCGACGGAGGGGCCGGCCATCGTGCCGTCGCCGCGTTCTGGAATTCAAATTCCACAGTCCAACGAGTTTGCCCCTCCGATGAAGTCGGACATTCCTGCTGACAGTGCGTATTGGAGTCGTCGCCGATCTGTCCAACCCACTGGCCATTGGCAACAACCCCAAGCTCAACCTCAGTTTCAGCAGCCGCCAGTTCACATGCCGAACACGGGCAATACTTGGCGAGTGATGCCCGGCTATCACGGAGTTCAACCTCAGCAACCGGTGATGTCGCAACCGTTTTATGGTCAATAGTCGAATCTAGACGTCGTCGTTGCTGCTGTGACGAATTAGGTGGCAAACGGCGGCCAATCTGAGCGAGTTTCGGGAGGCACTTCACCGCTTGGCACTCGGAATGTCCCTGTAACGGAATTGAATGATCTATCGCTCGGACGCATCTACGTCATCCGGGCCTATCTTTGCCGCATAGCTGTGTCCGCGCGCTCGGGGATTCGTATCGACACGGATCACGCGCAGAGCCAGTTTGCTTGGGATAGATCATGTCAGAACAAGAATCCGCCAACTGCACCGCAATAACATCGCCGCCACCGAAGCCGGTGAATCGGATGTATGGCTTTGGGCTGTTGGCTGCCCTCAATGTCTTGGCCGTCGTCGCTGTCTTAGGCATGAATTGCTGGGGCATTTCGACATGGCGACGTTCACTGCGAGCACATGAAGAATGCGAGCAACTCTTACAGCACCATGCGGAACTCGCCCGACTCGCAACTCGCTGTCGTGACTCTGTGAGATCGTCTTCTTTAGATCTCACCGGTTCTGCTCAACGCGATCTAAAAGACGACTTCAGTAGTTTCTGGTTGAAGTTGAATTCGTTGCGAGTGACTGACCTTTCCGAGACCACGACTCAACATGCCGAGACCATGAACCGAGCCTGGCAGCTCGCATCAACCGCCAGTCGTAAGTTTGAACAAGAGTCATGGCGAGCAGTGGCGCTGGGAGTTATCGATTCAACTGCTACGTCCAAGTCTAGTGCCGACCTAGAGCAGGCTTACGTTCAAACCATTGATGCACTCGATGAACTCAGCATGCACGCTGCTAGTGCTAGCAAAGATCTATCCGAGACTAATCACGCCCAAATCAAAACAGTCCGAGTGCTCCAATGGCTGATTGGATTATCGGGAATGGTTCTAACGGGCAGCGTGATTTATCTCAGTCGCCGCCTGATGGAGGGGATGAGATCACTTTCAGATCAATTGGGTCGGCAGAAGGATGAGATTGCAGAACGAGATGCGACACTCATTCAGCGAGGCAAAGTCATTGCCGATCAAGCGAGTCAGCTTCGTCAAAGAGCTGACGACTTCGCCGACCAAGAGAATCGTCTGCTCGACATGCAGAATGATTTTTCCAGCCAAGAATCCAAGCTGAGAGCCATCGCAGAGGAACGCGCCGACCAAGAAGCTCGCTTGCGGACCATCTTTGATACAGCCGCTGATGGCATCATCACGATGAACCACAGCGGCGTGATTGAAACGTGTAACCAAGCGACTCTCGAACTGTTCGGCTTAGAAAAAGAAGGACTCATCAAGAAGCCAATCTTCGCGTTCTTGGAAGAGGTCAACGAGAACACCGATGCCAACGGCGGACTGTATCTAACGCTACTCGATATCAACGCAGCGATTGGAAAGAAGCAGGAGTACTGCGGCACTCGTCGCGACGGCACCAAGTTCTATGTGGAGTTCGCCGTAGCTGAAGCACGCATCGACAATCGCCGGATCATCACCGGCATTCTGCATGACGTCACCGAACGTCGACGCTTCGAAGTTGAACTGCGCCAAGCCAGCATCGCAGCGGCAGCGGCAACTGAAGCCAAGAGTCAGTTCTTGGCCAACATGAGCCACGAAATCCGTACTCCAATGACGGCCATCATCGGCTATGCCGACCTTTTACTCGAACCGGGGCAGTCGTCGGACGAACGCACGCGCTGCGTCGAAACGATCCGCCGAAATGCTGACCATCTTCTGTCTCTGATTAATGACATCCTCGATATCTCGAAGATCGAGGCCGGCAAGATGACTCTCGAACGGATCAAGTATGCCCCCAGTCAAATCGTGGGTGATGTGGCATCGTTGATGAGAGTACGAGCGTTAGAGAAGAAGATCGGCTTTGAAGTCAATTACGACAGTCCGATCCCAGCTGAGATCACCGGTGACCCCGTCCGCACTCGGCAAGTCCTCATCAACTTGGTCGGTAATGCAATCAAGTTTACGAAAACTGGGCAGGTCAAAATTCATGCGTGGGCCGAGAATCTCGGGACCGACAACCCGACGATGTGCTTCCGTGTTGTCGACTCAGGAATTGGCATGTCGACCGAGCAACTCAGTCGACTCTTCAAGCCCTTTACACAAGCCGACGACTCAACCACCCGACAATTCGGCGGAACCGGATTGGGCCTGACAATCTCTCAACGGCTCGTCGAGATGATGGGCGGCAAGATCACGGTGTCGAGCGTGCCGGGATTAGGTTCCAGTTTCGAGGCACGCGTTCCAACTGGTTGCTTGGATGGAGTTCGCATCCTCGAGAATCCGACTGAAGCTGAAGTTGAAAACTCGGCAAACGATCAACGAAACGCGAGCACGGTCCGACTTCATGCTCGCATTTTGTTAGCAGAGGACGGAGTCGATAATCGCCGACTCATCTCGTACCACCTCCAGAAGGCCGGAGCGACAGTGGCACATGCTGAGAATGGGCAGATCGCTCTTTCGAAAGCGTGAGAAGCAATTGAGAAAGGTCAGCCCTTCGATGTCGTGTTTATGGACATGGCGATGCCAGTGATGGATGGCTATCAGGCGACATCGCGCTTGCGGCAAGCGGGCTATAAGCAGCCGATCGTAGCACTCACGGCGCACGCGATGGCTGGTGATCGAGCCAAGTGCGTGTCAGCCGGTTGCGATGATTACCTGACGAAGCCCATCGATCCTCGCAAACTCATTGAGAAGGCTCGGCACTACGCCTCGTGGTCTCAAGAGGTTGAAGCCAATCCAACCGATAAGCCGACTCAGCCGATTGTTACAGAGCAGGCCATCGAAGACTTGATCACTGCTGCTGCCAGCGACTCAACGAAAATCGTCGACGGATCTGTAGATGAAACCTCAGCCGTCGAGATTGAAGGATCAGAAGACGAAGTGCTGATCAGCGATTTTGCGGATGATCCCGATATGGCTGAGATCATTCAGATGTTCTTAGACGGGCTCGAAGATCGAGCTTCGGGACTAGACAACGCCTTTGGTTCGGGAAACCTAATAAACCTAGCCAGCCTTGCACATCAGTTAAAAGGGGCCGCAGGTGGTTACGGTTATCCAATCATCAGCCAATTAGCCTTGGACGTCGAACGACTCGCGAAGGGCGGTGAGTCCAACGACGAACTACGTTCAACACTTGATCGACTCGTATTGATGTGCCGCCGCGCCGTTGCGGGGGCTTCTCATTTGGCTGCAACCCCCGCATGACAACGAAGTCGACTTTGATTGCTGTCTCTGGTGATCGGGTCTCAGTGTAAGCAAAACAGACACGCTCGAAGTTCCGACTTCGACAGTCCGATATCAAACCTCAAACAAGAGAGTCAGGAGTTCGAGATGTCTCAGAAGATCCTCGCGATCGACGATTCACCTGATATTCACCAACTGCTGCGGGTCCGATTGAAGAATCTCGACGTGCGATTGGAGTCGGCGCTCAACGCGAACGAGGCTCTAAAGATGGTCGATGAATCGCGACCAGACTTGATCCTGTTAGATGTTTGCATGCCCGATGTCAGTGGCTTCGATCTTTGCAAGACGATCAAGTCGCGACCGGATTCATCCAACATCCCGATCATCTTTTTGACCGTTGCATCTGAGGTGAAGCAAAAAGTCATGGGCTTCGAAGTTGGCGCAGTTGACTACATTGAAAAGCCATTCGAGCCCGAGGAACTCACTGCGCGAGTAAGAGCTGCTCTACGATCAAAGCGGTACTTCGACATGCTCTCGCAGCGCGCGATGTTGGATGGACTCACGGGACTTTGGAATCGCGCGCACTTCGATCAACGCATCTTAGAAGAAGTCGCAGCGAGTCTGCGTTATGACCGACCGTTGTCGTTAGTCATGGTCGATGTCGATCGCTTCAAGAGCCTCAATGACAATCATGGTCATCCCTTTGGAGATGAAGTGTTGCAGTCAGTGGGCGATGTCTTGTTGAGAAGCGCTCGGACCTCTGACACCGCATGTCGTTATGGCGGTGAAGAGTTCACGATCATCTTGAGAGAGACCGATCTCGAAGGTGCTCGCATCTTTGCGGAGAGACTGAGGCAGCAGATTCAAGAGCTTGTCTTCAAACATAAAGGACAGCTCGTGACGGTCTCTGCAAGCTTCGGCATTTCAAACAATGCGCTCTGTCGGAATCCCTGTGAGTTCAACAAAGCGTGGCTCATCGACTCTGCTGATCGTGCTCTCTATCGAGCCAAAGAAACGGGACGAAATCGAGTTGTAATCGCAGATGCCGAGTAGCTTTGGCGTTTCGAGAAATTGTTGAAAAACGCCTAGACGTCATGAGAAAAACGAGGCCATAGAAATAGAAAAGGCGACTGGTTTTCACCAGCCGCCTTCTCTTGTTGTTGCACTAATTCGTAGCTTGTAGCTGTTGTCCTCGCATTGCAGCGGAGAGGACTACTTCTTCTTAGCAGCTGCCTTCTTTGCTGCTGCCTTCTTTGGTGCTGCTGCCTTCTTCGCTGCTGCTTTCTTCTTTGCCACCTTAGCTCCTCCTTTGAGATAGAATCTTTGAGTGACTTGATCGCTCGGCCAACCGGGCATTGAACGTTCTTGTCACTCCGAACCCGAATCCATTCGACCCATCAACCTTGAAGGGTCGCGTGTTGAAACCTTTGTTAGATGAATCTCACAAAGGGCTCATCACTTAAGTCGCGTCCCATAGTTATCAATCACCAAAGTTTCTGCAACCCATTTCTTTTGAGTTTGAAGCTGAAAATGCCTGATTCTTAGGTGTTTTTTGGCACTCATGACATGACGCGTTTATTGATCGAGACCTAACTCACTCAAGATGCGTCGCATGTAACTCAGGCTTTCGCGCGCGATGAACTCTGCTCCGGGCTTGTAATCAAAGACTTCAACAGAGACCCAACGATCATAGCCGACATCAGAAAGTGCCTTAAAAATAGGGTGATAATCAGTGTCGCCCATACCAGGCCCTAAGAGATTGGTGTCGTTGACATGGAAGTGACCAACGTGTCCTCGGTACTCATGAATGAGATCAGGGATCGACTTGGTTTCTGATCCCAACATGGCTTTGACGTCTTGATGCAGAACGAAGTTGGGATGATCGACCATCTTCATCAATCGCATCGCATCGGCGCAGGTCATGATGAAGTTGGTCTCTTTAGGCGTGAGTGGCTCGATGCAAATCGAGACTCCGCGATCAGCTAATGCAGGCATCGCGGCTTTGAAGACTTCAGCCGCATGCTCGAACGCTTCATCGGTCGTAACACCATCTTCAAGGTTACGTTGAGCGGGCGAGCCGAAGACCATCAACGTTCCTCCCAGGTCAGCACAGGCATGACCGAGATCCATCACATACTGAGCCGTCGCGCGACGAACTTCGGCATTGCGAGTCGTGAGATGCAGACCGGTCGTCTTCGCTAACAACCAATGCAAGCCAATGATCTCCACACCATGCTTGGCAGCTTGTTCGCGCAACGTGACTCGTTGAGCGGCGCTGACATCGGTGATGCGTGAAGCGAGCGTAAAGGGGGCCACTTCCATTCCGGTGTAGCCCAAACTCGCTGCAAACTGGCACTGACGCTCCCACTCCCAACCTTCAAAAAGCTCTTGGCAAATAGCGAATTTCACAACTTTTCCTTTCTTCAAAACATGCTGGGCGAGACACCCAGGTCCACGATGCTGCACGCCTCAATGATCTCGATTCCAAGCTCCGCAGCTCGGTCTCGCACGCGTTGATCGGCACTTCCTGGATTGAACCAGACCTCGTTCACAGCAACATGCTGTAATTCATCTAACAGTGCGAGCGACTTGTTTGGTGGTAGATAAACACTGACTCGATCCCACCGAGTTAACGGGGCCGCTCCGATCGACGGATAGCACTTCAATCCCTCGATCGTCTCAGCGATCGGGTTGATGGGAATGACTTCATAGCCCTGAGCGAGATGGGCTCTGACAGAGATGTTGCCGTACTTACTCCGATCGCGACTGGCTCCAACAACAGCCACAGTTGGTCTGCTCATGAGCGATCTCCTTTCTGTTATTGAAACTCCGACTGCTGATCGATGAGTCGAACTCCAAATCATTCAATGCTCAAACTTCGCGGCTGTAATTTGCATTACTTCGGTACTTCGTATAACTGCCCAACGACAAACCCATCACCTTGCGGTGTCTGTACGACGAGACTCGGAGCCCACGACTTGATCTCGTCTAACTCGTAAGGCCGAAAGCTGCTGAGCGGTCGAACGCCGGTGAAAGCCGGATGCTTAAGACTGAGAACTCCGGCATCGCATAAGGCTTGAAAGCGTCTTGGTTCAACAAAGTCCGAGCCACCGTAGCCCGTCGTGCGATACCTCAAGATCTCCTGCCAGTTCACGAAGACATGAGTGATGCCTTCGTCTGCCAGCTTTTGCTTGATGTCGCTAATGGGTTTGAATGGCTGCTGTTTCGTAGGCAACTCTGGCACGTTGGCCGAGCACCATTGTTCGAAGATCGAGACATCAAACACAGTGTTGTAGATGAGTGAAAACCGAGCATCGAAGATCTGCGCTTCACCAACCAGTAGTACCTTCGCGTTGCTCGGCAGCTTCAAGCGGTTGAGCGCCGCGATGCCGCTCGCGGTCTCTTGAGTTTGTTCCGCAACTTCATCGAGATCGTGGAGGTACGCGTTCAATCCACAGTTAGGCAAGGTGATGAAGGCCAGATTGAAGAGCACGCTAAGACTAACCACGGCATTAACTGTTACAGCCCATTCTCGACGACGCGACCACCACACACCGACTCCGGCCAAGAGCGACACCAATGGAATGAGTGGCACCCAAAAGCGATCAATGCGATGAGTGAGAAGCCACCAAGTCGCAAACTGAAACGCGACGAATGCTGCCGTCGCGTAGAGCAACGCTCCCTGCCATCGCTCAAGTTGGTTCGATGATGCGCGATGACTCCGAGCGACGATCAATGCAAACGGAGCGAACCCAAAGAGCAGCGGACTAAGCCAGTCACTCTTCATCGTCACATCAAACAGCTTTACCAAAATGTCTGACGGATCATGATGCGGCGGCGAATGAGCATGCTTCCAATGTGCTTCCAGGTCTGCATTCCAGTCGATCCCATGAAAGACCGAGTTGAGCAGCGGATAGATCGGGTTGCCGGTCTCGCAATAGTTCTTCAACAGCCAAGGTCCGACGGCTACCACAACTCCAAGCGAGTAGATGGCAGCTCGACCGAGCACTGGGCGGATCCGATCTTTGAAATCGCTGCACGCGGCAGTGTCACGCCACGCGTTCACAAGAACTGCGGCTCCTAACGGCAACACAACCGAAAGTAAGCCGGGGTACTTGCACGCCATCCCGCTGCCAGCGAGCAGTCCGGCCAGGAGCAACCGCGATCGTTGTCGAGACTCAATGGCCAAGGCGACCGCGAAGAAGGCTGCAAAGAGATAGAATGTCAGCCCGCCTTCGGCATACGCGATGACCGAGATGCGATAGGTCCACGGCGTTGAAAGATGAATGAGTAAAGCAGCCCAGGCAGCGCGGTCTCCAAACCAGCGGCGTACGGCGGCAAAGACGCTAAGTCCGGTCAGCACACCAAACGATGCCAACACGAACTGTCCGGCGGATGCTCCCCAGAACCAGTCTCCTGTAAGAACCATTCCGACCAGCAACAGCATCTCAGTCAAGAAGGGAAAGCTCGTGTAAACATTGTGTGGCAAGAAGTGGATCGACCCGGTCTGAAACCATTCTTTCGGACCACCGAGGTGGTACTCCTTTACGTCAAAGTCGATCGAAGGCAGTAATGACCCCAGCGCCATCGCCATGACAAACAACGACAACACGACGATCACAAGTCCGCGAGTAAGTGTCTCAAACGGAATCTGTCGTCCGGCTAGTAGGCTCTTGAAGTTTGCTTTGCGTGAGGTCTGTCGCGTTGTGTGGTTGCGGTTTCTCCAGATTGCGACAGCCTCAATCGCGATGGGGATCGAGATCAAAGTCCCTAGCACAGGGCGACTCATTAATCCTGGCACGCGCTGAGCAACAAGTCCGCAACTCAACATCACGAGTGACACCGCAAAGAGTCCGATGCCCATCGCAAAGACAAAACGTTCCAGACCGGAGAACGTCTCTGTCGACGACGATTGAGACGAGGTCGAAATAGGCCGGTCACACACTCGCGAGATGATTCGCAGCAGCCAGCAACCGATGCCCCACGCACCGGACAAGATCCACAGTCCTACAGCGATCAACGGCAGTCGTTGCGGAAGGTTGTACCAGCCGACGTTGCCTGCTTCCGAATGAGTGACGACGTTGAAGTAGAGAATGTCCGGCAGTTCGAGCCACACATCGGTGCGACTCAGGCCGTGGCCATCGTTCGGAAGCGTGAGCTGAAAGAAGACCAGAACGAAGACAATGACATATCCCGCAGCGGCAGCAGACCACCACTTCGAATGCGATACGTCACCAGCAGAATTGGGATGAGGAGTCATGCGGCGAGCGTAGCGAGACAACGATGTCATCTCACGCGTTGTGCATGACGACGGTTCGTCGAAAGGCTGCTGAGAACATCACTCGATCCCCGGCACAGCCTCCACGAGGGCGTTCCCAGACGGAGCCTTGGAACGAGTCATGGGCTATCCCACTGAAAAGTGCTTGCGCAGCTTTTGAGTGGCCTTGTACTTCTCATCGCTCACACGAACGGGCGAGAGATTCAATTCCTGAGCGATCTCATTCACCGTCTGCCCTTCGCTCGATGAGCGGATGATGGCTCGCTGCGTCGGCGACAGTTTCACATGGCCACTCTCGGCCGCAGCAACGACCGTTCGCAGTTCGGCCTGCATCGTCGACCACACATCCGCCGGAGCTTTGATCGCATCGTTGTGCTCGGTCAGTTCTTGCCATCGAACATCACGACGTCGGCGTTGAGCAGTCGCCCAAATGGCTCGATTGAGTTCGCGTCGTTCCGGTGACTCTTTCTGAGTGATCGCAATCTGCATTTGCTCTCTCGTGAGCGAGCCGAGGACGCGAGCGAACACGTCTTGCGAGCAATCGTCCCACAACGAATCATCGATTCGCGAGTTCTTCCAACTGGCTCGACAGTAGGCATCAATGCGTCGAATGACTTCTGTTTCTTCGACCTCTTCAATCAGTCGAGTTTCAGCAGCTTGCTGTAATTGAACTTGCTGCTCGACTCCTGCTGAAACGCAGGTTGTAGCCATCATGACAGCGCAGGCCGTCGCGATCGTCAGTCGATTTCGCTTCGTATTCAACGAGACTGATTCCGTCATGAAAGGACTCCCTTCGAGGATTGAACCTGGCTCGGGCTAACGGACCAATGGAGGCCGAAGTCTCGCCAGCGTTTTTAAAAACTTTTGAGAAATCTCTCATCGCGACTTCAGACTGACTGACCGCATTGAATGTGCTGCTGAGCTTCGGTCATTCCGGCAGCCAATTCAGAGCGATCAACAGCTTGGCAATCGGCGTGCCGTCACTGAACTTGGCAGTCTGCGGTGTTCGCTTTGACCATGCTCACCTTTCCCTATCATGCCGCCCGCAATCATTCCGTCAGTTATCCCGCAGTCTTTTCCTAGCAGCGAACACTTCTATGAGAACACCAGACTCAATCCGATTTGGTCGATGGGCTCAGTTACTGTCGCTGCTGTTTGCGATAGCCATGCTGCTTGTGGAGCGAGTTGCCTGGGCGCAGCAGACTGCGTCCAATGTCGCTCAGAATATTTCGAGCGGTCGCTCTTATTACTTCGAGATCGCCTTGGTCGTGGTGCCGTTCGGTGCGGCCTTGTATGCGGTTTGTCGATCCAGTTTTCGACGGTAGACCATGAGCGTTGCGCGTCGAGTTTGGGTGACAGGGATTGGCATGCTCACGCCTTTGGGCGGCCAAAGAGAAGCCAGTTGGAACGCGTTGCTCGCCGGTCAACGTGGCCTGCATCGCCTCTCTGTCGAGGATCAATCATTAGGTGAGTGGCCAGATCGAGCAGCCGGTGGCCCCGTGGCTTTTGATCTCGACGCGCCGTCGCTCAGTCTCGAAACGCCGACCGACCGACTCGCCCGATGTGCTGCGGAAGAAGCTCTGGCGGATGCGCGATTAGATCTCAGTGAGTGTGATCGCGATCGAGTGGGCTGCGTCGTCGGTACGAGCAAAGGTTGCATGCGTTCGTTTGCTCGCCGCCTCCACCCATCGTTTGATGAAACGCAGTCGCCACCTTCGGCTTGGATGTCTGCTTGGACGAGCGGCCCAGCCGACAACCTCTCGCGCTTGCTCGATCTGCGAGGCCCCTTGCTCTCTCCGGTTTCAGCCTGCGCGACGGGCTTATCGAGCATCCTGCGAGGTGCGGAACTCATTCGAGAAGGAGTGTGTGATGTCGTGCTCGCAGGCAGCGCGGATGCGTCATTGACTCCAGCCATGTTGGCGTCGTTCCGACGCTTGGGAGTGCTCGCCAAAGGAGACGACGAACCTGCCTTCTCTGTGAAGCCGTTCGATCGACGACGGAGTGGCTTTCTGGTGGGTGAAGGCGCGGCGATGTTCGTTCTGGAAGCTGCCGAACATGCTCGAGCTCGGCAGCGTTCGGCCTATGCGGAGTGGCTGACTGGAGGCGGAATGGCTGATGCCACGGGACTGACTCAGCTCAATCCCGATCCCACTGCATTGGTCCGACTCATCGAAGACACCTTGCGACGCGCCGATCTCAGCCCATGTGATATCGACTACATCAGCTTGCATGGCACAGGAACGGCAGCGAACGACGATGTTGAGGCGCGGGCGATCCAACAAGCCTTGGGCAGTTCGGCGAGTAAGCTGTGCTGCTCCAGCCTTAAAGGATCGATCGGCCATCTGTTGGGAGCAGCGGGCAGCGTCGAATTTGCTGCGATGTTGCTTGCCATTCGAGATAGCCGCATACCACCCACCGTTAACCTGCGCGAGCCCGAGTACGATCTCGACTTTGTTCCCAACGTCGCTCGGCAGCGCGACGTCCATGTGGCCATCAAGTTATCGTTGGGCTTCGGCGGTCATCTGGTGGCGGGCATCGTGTCGCAACCGAGATGAACGTCAGAATGAATTAAGTTGGCAATCGAGCGACTCAATCAGGAGAGAGCTTTCGTGGTAATTGGATTGGGCACAGACATCGTCGAAATCGAACGCATCGACGCCATGATCAAGCGACACGGCGAGAGCTTCCTCAAACGCGTCTACACCGACTCAGAGATCAACTATTGCCAGAAGCGCAAGCAAAACTCGGAAGCCTTCGCTGGGCGTTGGGCAGCCAAAGAAGCCGTGATGAAGGTGCTGGGCACCGGCTTCGTCAAAGGCATTGGCTTCATGGATATCGAGATCATCTCCGAGCAAAGTGGTAAGCCTGTCGTGCAATTGCTGGGAGGCGCCAAGGACCGCGCGGACTTGCTTGGCATCGACGATGTCCTGATCTCGATCTCTCACTGCAAGCTTTATGCAACAGCGACCGCTATCGGTGTTGGGCTGTCGCTCGAAGAAATCGACGACGTGCCGTTCTAAGAGGCGTTCATTGAGCAGCGACGCCCTGCCGATGAAGTTCTCGAAAGACGATCTCGTTCCAACGTTCAACTCCCAGAGCAGTCAGATGGCACGGGTCGCAAAAGTACGCACCGTCCTCGGGGAACTCGGCCGCAAGATCGATGAGCACGACCTCTTGCGGATAGTCTTGGCCGAGCTTCCGCATGACATCGTTATGCGCGGCAACAGCCGCTCGAACATGCTCGGGGCGGCCCCAAAGTTCGGCGGGCAGTCGATGTGGTCCCGAGCCGTAATCCAACTCACCCTTCATAAAAGCATCTCTCAAATAGTTCTCCGGAAGATGCAAGGCGAATGTAATTAATACGACTCTGCTGCCGCGCACTGCCGCAGCTTGGATAATGGCTTCGATGTTCGCTCGAAATGCCGGTGGAGTCTTCAAGTCGCCGCCTTCCGCGACTCGTTCGCCTTTTGGCTCACCCAGCTCGATGTGATTTTTCATACTGAGCCGCAGCGCTTCAGGCAGTAAGAACGAGCCGCTCTCCAATTCGTACTTCATGGCTTCGTACCAACAGCAATGCGTGTAGTCAGCCTTAAAGGTTCCCGGCAGGCAACAGTTCATCCGCGCGTCGTTGATGGCATGATGAATGATAATCAGTCGAAACGGCTGGTCTTTCACGAAGTCGTACTTGAGCCAGCTATCGCGAGTCGTATGTGCCGCAAAACAAAGATTGAACGTCTTCCAGGCGCGAGCGAATTCACGCTGCGAACGTTCGGCGAAGACTGGTGCGCACTGCTCCAAAACTGACGCGCCAAGCAGCAGCACGTTGAAGTCGTTAGCACGAGGTTGCGTCTCGGCAGCCATCAAACCGGCGGTCTTCAGGACCGGGTAATTGATGGTCATGATCGTTTCACGGTCGAGGCGTTTGGTGATGGGCACTCCAAACTTGGCCCACCAGACCAACCGACATCCGCCCCATACGAGGCCAATCAGATAGGTCACATAAACCAGGCGGAAGAAGATCCGTCGACTCAATGATCGAGACCGCCGAGCGCTCTCAACGGGCGGCGATGATGTCTCAATCATGGTCACTTCGTTTGACGAAAAGGTGTGAGCGATCCACTAGGAATCCGAATCTCGCACCAACATAGAGCCTTCGTGAGAAGTTGGGCTACTCCGTACTTTGATGTCGGTGGCAGGCTTCACGAGTCCGATTCTCTTCCGTTCGTACTCAGCCACATCATCTTGATTACTAGCAGCAGTAATCTTACGGACTTCATCCATCGTGATGACACCATCACTCTTGGCTGCTCGCCAAACTATTGAAGCGGATGGCGAATGGGTCGCCAAATCTTTGGCTGACTTCAACCAGCACGCCGGTGCTTCGTGAACGAGGTTATCGACTTTTCGTTCAATCCAGACGGACGCGCTGATGCACACCGCCGTGATTGCGAGGGCAGGATTTAGGTGCATGGTGTTTGGTGGGAAATGCTTAGAGCTAAGGCGGGACTCGACTGTCGGCGAGCAGGCAATCGAGAGGGTTGGAGGGAGCGATCAAACTACAAATGTCTGCGGTTGATATTGTTCGCTCGCCTGGAGTGCTCAAGAGGGATGCGCCAAACGTTGGCCTTATTTGCAAGTTTGCAAACGCCAGCCCAACTTCAGCTCAGCAATGTGTCTGCGAACCGGCACGACGTTACATAGGTACTGAGATATTGCGTGAATCGGCGATCGGAGTTGCGTTCGAATCGCCCCCACAATCGCTACGCTCAGCCCAAGCTGACGGTGCATGGTGGTCGGCATTGCCTTCTCTTGATTGGGGATTCTTCAATGGCATGTCTGCGTTTGTCTGTCGTCGTGACTGGCTCACTCAACGGACTGATGGCCGTACTCCTCGCGCTGCTGCTGAGCACATCGTGCCGCGTTGATGCCCAGGAAACCGAAGCCGGAACGCGGCAATACGCCGTCGCTGTGGGGTTTCAAAATCAGAAGCTCTACGACTCCGCAGCCGATGAATGGCAGACCTTCATTAAGAAGTTCCCCAACGATCCGCGCGTCGATAAGGCCCATCACTATCTCGGCACCTGCCAATTGCAGGCCAAGCAGTACTCGGCAGCGGTGTCATCGTTTGAGACCTTGTTGAAGAAGTCTCCGAAGTTCGAACTGCTCGATCAGTCGTTGCTGAATCTGGGCACTGCTTGGTACAGCCAAGCTCAGCAATCCAAGAAGTCCGACGAGTACTCTAAAGCAGAGGCAGCCTTCGCTCGTTTGCTTAAAGACTTTCCCAAGTCGACCTACGCAGCTCGAGCTCTCTTCTATCAAGGCGAGTGCCTCTATCAACAAGGCAAGCAAACCGAAGCAGCCAGCAGTTACTCGTCGTTGATCAAGAACTATCCCAACGATGAATTCGCGGCTGATGCCACATATGCACTGGGTGTTGCTCAAGAGGCGTTGAAACAAGGCGATGCCGCACAAGCCACGTTCGCATCATTCGCCGACAAGTTCCCCAACCACGCGCTCGTCACAGAAGTTCGCATGCGGCAAGGCGAGCTGCTCTTCAATAAAGGCGACTATGCAGCCGCTCAAAGCATCTTCTCTCAAGTCAGCAACGTGAAGGACTTCGCACTCGCCGACACCGCCATGCTGAGGCACGCGCGCTGCCTCTATGAACTCGGCAAGTACGAAGACGCGGGAACGGTGTATTGGAATATGCCGAGACAGTTCCCGCTGACGAAGCACTACGACACCGCCGTGCTCGCGGGTTCGAAGTGCTACTACCTGACCGGCAAGTACGGCCCGGCTCGCCAAGGGCTGGAGATAGTTTCGAAACGCAATGGAGCTGATGCCGCTGAAGCCAAGCAATGGATTGCTCGATCACATTTGAAGGAGAAGAACCCCGAGCTGGCCTTGGGAGTTCTGGACGATGCGCTGAAGCAACACTCGACTTCGGCGGCTTACCCGCAGTTGGTCCTCGCTCGAGTCGATGCACTCTACGAGATCCCCAAGCGTCGCTCCGAAACCGTGACTCTCTACGCCGACTTTGCGAAGCAGTACCCGCAACATGAACTGGCCTCTCAAGCGCAATACATGGCTGCGCTGACTGCGTTGGATGTCGACAATCACGCCGCAGCGAAGACTCAAAGCGCGACGTTTTTAAAGTTGTATGCGAACGACAAGCTCGCTCCTGATGTACGATTTATTGCAGCCGAAGCCAGCTTGCTGCTCAACGAGTACGCCGACGCAGAGCAGCAATATCGAGCGTTCCTCAAAGCCTCTCCCAATCATGCGAACGCGCCGCAAGCGCGAGTTCGATTGGGGCTCGCTCTACAACTGGCGGGCAAAAATGCGGACGCGATTGCAGTGCTCGAAGCTGTTCAAGCCGAGCTCAAAGATCCGACGTTGAAGAGTGAAGCCTTGGCAGTCCTCGGTCGCAGCCAAGCCGCGCAATCGCAGCTCGATAAGGCCGTGCAATCCTTCGAAAGCTCCTTGAAGACCAAGCCCGATCGTGAGCAATCCGATCAAACGTTGCTCGCGCTCGCGGAGACCTATCGCAAGCTTTCGAAACCCGCCGAGGCAACCGCTCGATTGCAACAGCTCAGTCAGCAATACCCCAAAAGCCCCTTGATTGAGGAAGCAGCCTTCCGACTGGGCGAAGTGGCTTATGGTCACGAGCGCTTTGACGAAGCTGCCACTCAATATGCCGCCGTGCTTAAGGGCTGGCCGCAAGGCACGTTCGCTCCGCATGCTCAATACGGGCTTGGTTGGACGTACTTCAAACAGAACGAGTTCGCGAAGTCCGCCGAGGCCATGTCGTCTCTGGCAACCAAGTTCCCTCAGCATGAACTGGCGAAGAAGGGACTCTATGTCCGCGCGATGTCTCGCTTTCAATTGGGCGAACACGCAGCAGCGGTGAACGATGCCAACGAGTTCCTCAAGAGCAAGCCCCCGAAGACGGACGCCCTCGATGCTCAATACTTGCTCGGCCTGGCGTTGGCCGGGCAGCAGAAGTTCGAGGAGGCCGCCAAGACCTATGCCACCATTCTGGCGACCGATCCTAAGTATGCCGGTGCCGACAAAGTCGCTTACGAGCTGGGATGGGCGTATGTCGAACTTGGCCAAAAGAACGAATCGATCGCAGCGTTCCGACGTCTGGCTCGCGAGTTCCCCAACAGTCCGCTCGCTCCCGAGGCGCTCTTCCGAGTGGCAGAAGCTCATTACGACGCAGGAGAATTCTCCGAGGCCGCGAAGGCTTACTCCGATGCTCAAGCCAAGAGCGGCATGAGCGAGATCGGTGAAAAGGCCGCTCACAAGTTGGGTTGGAGCTATCTCAAAGCAGAGAAGTTGAAGGAAGCCAGCGACGCGTTCGCGGCTCAATTGAAAGCCTTCCCGTCAGGAGCCCTCGCAGGCGATGCCGAGTTCTTACTCGGTGAGTGCCACTTCAAACGCAAAGAGTGGAAGCCAGCCATGACTCGCTACGCCGCAGTCATTGATGCCAAACATCCGACTTATCAGGCCCTCGCGCTGTATCGCTCTGCAGAATGCGCGGCCGCACAAGAAGACTGGGCCACGAGCCTCAAACAGCATCAACAAGTACTCGCGAGCTACTCCGAATTCGAGCTACGCCCCGAAGCTCGCTACGGCGTTGGCTGGGCATTGCAGCAGCAGGGCAAGTTGGCTGAAGCGATTGAAGCCTATGAAAAAGTCACCGACGAAACCGAGACCGAGACCGCAGCTAAAGCGCGATTCATGATCGGTGAATGCTTCTTCGCTCAGAAGAAACATCAAGACGCCGCGAAGCATTTCCTGAAAGCCGCCTTTGCCTACAACCACAAGGAATGGTCCGCTCTGGCCTACTTCGAAGCCGCTCGTTGCTTCGAAGTACTTAAGGACGTTGCCCAAGCCAAGAACTGCTATCAGCAACTCATCGAGAAGTACCCAAACCACTCCAAAGTCGCTGACGCGAAAAAGCGTCTCAGCGTGCTGTAAGACAAACTGCATGCCGTGGGAGGCGACTCATGTCTCACGCATCAAATCTCGCCTCGCCCCTATGGAGAGAGGGGGCGGGCGTGAGGGGCAATAAGGTACCCAGCCTAAAACATTCGGGGCCAAGTCTCAGTCGCAGAGCTACGTAGCCGAGCGTTCCGCGACTCGGTCTATTCCGCGATCCGTACTATGCCACCTTCGGCAAGTACTGCTCTTGCTTGTCGACAAACAGTTCGGTGGCCGCCAAGAGATCTTCAGGACGTCCAAGGTCCAGCCACGTGCAAGCACTGCGATAGGTCATGACCGATTTACCCGCGTCTCGCAGTCTCAATACGAGCGTCGGGAAGTCGAGATACTTGCCCTTAACGACGTAGCCCAGCACGTCGGGTGAGTAGATGTAGATCCCCATGCTGACGTCGTAGTTGAGCGTTGGTTTCTCGATGTAATCAGTCACGCGCCCGTCAGAGCTCGACTCGATCACTCCCAAATCAATCTTCACGGGTTTCGGGTAGGTTGCGATCGTCAGCCACGCGTTGGACTCGAGGTGCTGGTCGATCAAAGCGCGATAATTGAGGTCCGTCAGAATGTCCCCGTTCATGACGAGGAATGGCTCGTCCAGCCCCGGAACGAAAGCGAGCGAACCGGCGGTGCCCGTTGGCTCTGTCTCCTCGATGAAGTCGATCTTCATCAACTTGTGAAGCTGAGGTCGCTGAGCCAAGAAGACTTTGAAGTAGTCGCTCATGTAGCCCAGCGTCAGCGTGACATGATCAATCCCCGCCGCCGCGAGCTGATGAATGATGACATCCAGAATGGGCCGATCTCCGAGAGGCAAAAGCGGCTTCGGAATGACCGTTGTGTAGGGAGCCAATCGCTGGCCCCGGCCTCCGGCAAGAATGACTGCTCGCATCGCTGGCTGCTCCGTATGTGAATGCTCGAACTAGCTTTTGAATCGTCAACTGTAAGTGTTCTGTCAGACGCGATACGCCGCGACATCCGCAACTTGATGCGATCTGAACCAATCGATGGTTTGTCGCAGCCCATCTGCCAAAGAGACCTCGGCCTTCCAGCCGGTACGTTCCGTGGCCTTTATCGCTGAACCCAGGAGCTTGAAGACTTCGCTCTTCTCGGGCCGTTTGCGTTCGTCTCGTTCGACGACCGGCAAGTTGCGACCGACGATCGCCTGAATCTGATCGATCAGTTCGCCGACCGTGACTCCAACCTGAGTCGCAAGATTCGTGACTTCGCCAATGCAGGCATCTGATTCACCGCACGAAATAAAGCCAAGAGCGGTGTCTTTGACGAACACCATGTCTCGAATGGGATCACGGCTTCCAACTTCAATGACGTCTCGCTGCAAAGCCTGACTGATGATTGTCGGAATGATGGCTCGCGTACTTTGACGTGGCCCAAAAGTGTTGAATGGTCTGACCACCGTTACCGGCAAACCAAATGCGCGGTAGTAGCTCAACGCGATTTGATCCGACCCAATCTTGGTCGCTGAATAGGGAGACTGTCCTTGGAGTGGGTGTTCTTCGTCGATCGGGGCGTAGATCGCAGTGCCATAAACCTCGCTGGTAGAAGTTACGATCGTGCGAGGAATCTGCCGGTTACGAGCCGCTTCCAGGACATTCAAAGTCCCCTGTACGTTGACGGTGACGTAGCTCTGCGGCGCAACATACGAATACGGAATGCCGATCAAAGCGGCGAGGTGATAGATCGTCGTGCAATCAGCGGCAGCTTCCCAAACAGCGCGGCCGTCGGCGATGTCGCCATGAAAGACTTCCAGCCGCGACTTCAATTCGGGAGCGATGTCGTCGAGCCAGCCTTTGTGTGCGTTAGACGTGTATCGTAGAAACGCACGGACCCGAACTCCGCGCTGCAGCAGAGTTTCAACGAGATGACTGCCAATGAAGCCTCCGGCGCCAGTGACCAGACAACGAGATTCAGTCGCCATCGAGTTCTTGTCCCATTCAGAGCATCCATGCCGCTGCCTACCGAAGGCAGTTCGGGAAGAGGGCGACGACTCTAGTTCGCCTGGCGAAAATGAGTAAAGACGGGTTCGTCGAGGGTTTGTAACCACGTCGTTTTACATGGAGATGAGGACTCGGGGCGACGACTCAATGTCGTGTTCTCACGGTCGATTATTTGTTCTGCACCATAACCGCCACTTGCTTCCGCGCGATCGTTTGAACGGCATCATTGCCTCGCGCGATAACGGTTAGCGTGTGAGTTCCATTTGAGATTTGGCGCGTGTTCCAGGTCAGCTTGTTGGTTGATTTGACCGACGAGCGTTTCACTCCGTCGACATAGAGTTCGAAGTCAGCGGCAACGATGCCGTCGGATGAATCGGTTTTTAATTCGATCGCAACTTCACCGCTGAGAGCCTGATCCAAGTTGGGTGTCTGGATCTCGATTGTGAATGACTTACGCCACGGTGCGCAAAGTGGATCCCCAACAATCAAGAGCTGATAAGGCCCGGTCACTGACTGATAGAAGGACTCGGCCAACGTGCAGCCATTCGCGTAATGCGTGTGAATAAACGGAGATGGAAACTTGGCTTGGATCGCAAACGGTTCAGTCACAGTGCCTGACGAGCCTGCTGCACCTTGTTTGAGGAACTCGGTCAGCGGAGTTTGGCCAGCTCCTTTGGTCATAACCCCACCAAAGCTGGTGAGATGTTCGACAATCGCGCCCGGCAGAATAGTGCTTCCACTCTTGGACCAATCGAAATCAGCGATGCCGATGACAGCACCAGCAACGTCGGGTCGCTTCTGTGGCAAGACGCCGTCTTCAATAACGGCTTGAACTCCGAGTGATTCCAACTTGCGAGCAGCATTTCGAAACGCCCATTCGCGGGTCGTCGAGCGGACGTCTCCGTTGCGTTCGAAGTAGATCGTGCCCTTGGGACGAAAACCATCGGCGGTTACCGAACGACGCAAGTTACTGAGGGCTTCTTCAACGCTGGTGCCTCGCCCGGTTGTGCAAGCCAAGACTGTCGAGAGCAAGTAGCGCGGAGCCGCATTGGCTGTGGTTGGCGCTCCGTCTGATTTCCAACCGATGCATGATCGAAAGCCAACGGCCGGCTGCACGTCGATGTCGACGGTCTTCATGTCTTCGAGGACAGCTTTGAAGTCCGCTCGATCTCTCAGGCTCTTGAAGTCGTCATCTCGTGCTGCGTGGCGATGGTCCCACCATCCGTGCTTCACGGCTTCTTTGAGTGCCGCGATGGCTGCGTCGGCTTGTTCAAGCTGGGCCAACCCACAGGCTTTGTTGTAGTGGAGATCGCTCGATTGGGGATGCAAACGAAGCAGTTCATCGAACGAGGCAATCACGTCTTTCAAGAGTGACGCGGCTTTCTCGCGTTCATCATCGGATGGCACGTCGTCGGGTGTTCGTTGCCGCTTGGTCTGAGCCTGGGACTGCAACTTAGAGAGCAGCTCGGCATAGCGGCGTTGTTCTTCGTCAGTCCACGGGGTGTCGCTGCCCATGGAGACAACACGTCGAGCGTAAAGATTGCCGTTGAGATCGAGGTATCTCGGGTCTTTGGCCATGACCGCTTGATGCAAGAAGGTCAGGCCGTTGACCGATGCCGTTGGCGTGAAGATGCGCGGCAGTTTGCGAGCGCCTATGTCTCCGCTGACGTCGATCGCTGTCGGGATCTCGGCCGAGTAAGCAATCAAGTCGATCTGAGCAGCGAGTCCTCGGTCCTCAATCGTCTTGAGAACTGGCCCGAGCAGTTTGGTCCGAAAGTCCTCGACCGAAAGATGCTCACGATCAGGAAGGCCGCTGATCGAAATCACGTTTCCTTCGGGCACGCTTCGCAATCGAGCGTACTCAGTCGCGATGACCTTAGATGCATCGCTATCGGCATTCACGACGATGACGATGTTTTCTGGAGCAACCCCGGCATCGAGTCGGCTGGCCATCACATTCAATGTCATGACCAGCACGATTCGAATTAGCCCACACACTCGCCACACACCCGGCAAATCCATGTCACGGCCATCAATCTGAAATGAGGAACGGTGTTCGTTGCTCATGACGGTAGATCACCGGCGAGTTGCAGCAGCGTTGCCAACGTCATGAGCATCGGCGTTCTATCCGAGGGAACTCGTCGTACCATTCCATGACGACCAAACTTCATCAGAGCCTGAAGTGGAATGTTTGGCGGATGTAGCGCCACAACCAGCTTCCGGCGGGGCGTCGGTCAACGAGGAACCGAGCCTTGCCACGCATTCCAGAGCGGAGGTGATCGGTGTCTTCAATGACGTCGATAGTGGCCTGATAGACCGGGCTGACGAGCTTCTCGCGCCCCTGCTTGTCGGTGACGGTGGGAAGGTCACCGCCGAGTTTGTTCGACAGCAACTCAGGCACGAAATCTAAGGACTCTTTCGAGTACTCCTTGATTGTGCCGTGGTAGGTCTTGTCCCACAGGTGCGTGAATCGCAGCTCGATCTTCGTCTTTTCGGTTTGCGACTTTTCGAGCTGATCGGTCAGGCTGACACCTTCCTTTTCGAGCTCGTTACGGTCGCCTTGGTCAATCAAGACGATGGCTTGGTAGTTTTGATTCGGAGCGATGCTCATCAAGTGTGTGCGTTCTTCCAAAACAGCGCCTTGATTGCGACCGTCCAAAACCGAGCCGTACCAAGTTACCAGTTGAGCGCGACGTTGCTCGATCGGCGGCTCCTTGGTGCGCGGAGCTTCAATGATCTTGCCGGATGCGGGAGCCAGCACGACGAGGTCTGCGAGCTTTTGTTTGACCTCTTCCAGTTGGCGTTCCAACGACTCGATCCGCTTTTCGGCCACCAAAACTTGGCCTTGGTCTTTGAGCCGGATCTGGCTGACCTTTTCTTCTTCTTGAACGGCCAACTGCACTTCGAGCTTACGCTTCTCGTCTTCCATTTCTTGATTGCGAAGTACGGCGACGACTTGGTCTTTCTCGACCGTGTCTCCCGGTCGCACTTTGACTTCCAGTAAGTGCCCCGGCGTCTTCAAGTAGACGTGTTGGACATCCTGCGGTTCGATGATGAAAGACGCTTCCAGGTGCCACGGAATCGGTATCAACAACCCACCGCCCACCACACCGAGCAACACGGACAAACTGAAAATGATCTTGGGACGGCTCATAGGTTCGATCCTCGGCGCCGAGATGATTTGATAGAGGTTGTAGAACATGCTCCCGACGATGGTGCAGAGCGAGAACACGGCCATCGTCGCTCCGATGCTTTGCAGCTTGTAAGGCTTCAGCACCGTGTAGAGAAAAATGGTGATGGCCACCACGACGAACCAGCGATAGATGCCCGCCGTAATTGCGAACAAGATGAACCATGCTCGCCCAGTCTCGGGCATGAATGGATCGGGCTTGGATTCAATGCCGAGGCAGTACCACGAGAAGTACTCGCGTAGCAGCTTGTCGGCCTTCGGTCTCAGATTCGGGATCTCGAGGAAGTCGGACATCATGTAATAGCCGTCGAACCGCATCAGCGGGTTGGCGTTGAAGATGACCGTCGTAATCGTCGATACGAAGAAGATGTTGAGCGCGAGGTTATGTAATAATCCTTGCTTCGTGTACCACCACACGAAGATGGCGAAGGCTGACAGCAAGACTTCGATATACATGCCCGCCGCACCGATGATGATGCGATGCCATTTATTGCGCAGCATCCACGAGTCCGACACATCGCAATACAGGCACGGACTGAAGACGAGCAGCATGACGCCCATCTCGTGGCATTCACCGCCGAAGTGCTTGCAACTGAGACCGTGCCCGAATTCATGGATGATCTTGCAGCAAGCCAACGTCACCCACAGCCAGATCAGGTTTGGCCAACCAAAGAAGCTTTGGAAGTGCGGCAGTTGTTGGCGAAAAGTGTCGAACTGCACGCCAAGCAGCAGCCACGCCGAAACCACAATGGCCAGATAGATGCCCACTCCCAGCGACGTAAACAGCCACTTGAAGAAGGGATGAATGACGATCAGCGTCTTATGAGGATCCCAGCCCGGCAGTCGCAGATAGAGCAAGCTGCGGAGCGTGTTCCAGAACTTCTTCTTCTTCTCTTCCCAGTTCTTCTTCAGCAACGCGGCACCTTGGCCTTCACGGTTGCTGTAAACGAGACCTTTCTCGTGCAAGTCGGTGATGAGGTGTTGAATGTCGGAGAGCTGCAAGCGAACAGTTGGCATGACTTTCAACATGCCTTCGCGAATCTCTTCGAGACTGCGTTCGCTGTTGAGCAACCTCAAGACTTCGTACTGCTCTTGTTGCAAGCGGTAGTACTTCAACCCTGCTGGATCTTTCACGACCCAGTATCCGACCCCGCCGTAATCAATCCGCTTGATGACCAAGTCCTTGCGCATCTCAAGCGGGATTGGCCGCCGAGTGGAAGGCGTCATCGCGGGAGCATTCGCGGTGATCAAGGTGACCTCTTCGAGAAATGGATAACGCTAGAGACGATGGACGAAGTGCCGAAACCACGGACCATTAACGATTCGGCAAGAAGGGCGAAGACGCAGCCGACTTCGTGATGGTCATGGAACCGCGGAGACCTTCCTTGAGTAAGCCGTCTTTGTTCTCGACATAAGCCAAGACTTTCACGCGGCTGGTGATTTCAACACGCGGGTCAACGTACTTCACTACCCCAACGAACGTAGCCTCGGCGACACTCTTCACAGATTGTTGCTTGTCTCGAAAGCCAATTGTCAGCTCTACCTTGTCGCCTTCCTTCACGTTGTACGAATCGGCGACCGTCAGGTAGCCCTCAACCTTAAAGAGTTCGGTGTTGATGATTTCCAGAATGGGATCGCCTTGCCGGACGGCCATGCCCTTCTTCAACAGCACCCGGCTGACTTTGCCATCGAACGGTGCAATGACGTCATACGTCATGAGCGTTTCTTCCGCTTCGGTCTGAGTCGACTTCGCCACGGCTTGTTCGAACTGAGCCTGCTCAGCCTGCAAACGTCCTCGATCTACGGCCAAGGTCAGCTTCTCAATTTCCAACTTGGGCACGCTGCCGGGTACTCGCTTATTGGCGTCTTGGGCGATCTTGAGTTCAACCTCTGCGAACTCAGTCGCCTTGTTGGCGTAGCGAATCTGAACGTCGTTAACGGCCTTTTCCGTAGCCGTCTTCAGCGCTGCACGAGCGACGCCGTCCTTCAGTCCTGCAACCTTTTGATTGGCTTTGACGTCATCGCCTTCGGTGACTTCGAGGTACTCCAAGATGCCGGGGCGATCACTGGCCAACGCCGCGACCCTGATCAACGCCACGGAGCAGTCTTGCGCGGTGATGCCGGCTTTTGATGCTGCGCCTTGTTGAGCCATGACAGACTGAGCGTCGCCATTGAACCAGCTCCCTGCGCTAAGTCCCAACGCGGCGATCAGACTCGCAGCCGCAATCCACGTCCATCTCTTCATCTGAAATCTCCGGTTCTGATGTCTGCCGTAGCCATCATCGCAGGCCAATATCATGTGCCCTTTATCACCGCCTTGCGGAAAGGGGCGGGGATAGTACAAGCCTCGCACAGACGCCACTAGACGGATCGGCGCGCGTCACAGCGACGCATTTCGAGGCTGAGGTGGTGATTGCCTAAGTCCGGTCTCAGGGAGAATCGATGAGGCCGAACTCGGGCGTTTAAGGGACACTTATGGATGCTACGCCGGACACGAATGACGCTGCCGCCTCGGTCCACGTTCCTGAGAACTGGGATGTGCCGGATATCTTCCGGCGCCGATTGGGTGATCGAGTCGGACGGCAGCGAGCGATGTATGCCGAAGGCCACTTGCTCCTTGTTTTGCATGCGCCGCCCCAGGGTGAAGAACCCGAGCGGATTGGTCGGCTGTTTTGGCGGCGACCTGATGGAGTATGGAAGGCGGACTACTCCAATTCCGGCATTAAGGCACTCGACGAACACCTCGACGAATTCCGTGACATCATCGAAAAGCTCGATGATCGTGAGCACGCTGCGACGACGGCCTCCGAGTACTTCGAAATCCTCTCGGCACTTACTCCGCTCTATCGCACCGTCAGAAACCTGCATCTGGCCTTACAGCAAGCTCGCAATGAACTGTCCGAAGCTCGCGACGTCATCAACTTTCGCGACGAGGCTTATGAGTTAGAGCGGCAAGCCGATCTCTTGCTCCAAGACTCGCGAAACACGTTGGAGTTCTCCATCGCCAAACAGACGGAAGCTCAAGCGCGAGCGGGGCATCACATGGCCGTTGCCGCTCATCGGCTGAATGTTCTCGTCGCGTTCTTCTTTCCCATCGCGACGTTGTCGGCCTTCTTTGGAACTAACATGAAGCACGGACTCGAAGAGATCGCTGCTCCGTTGCCGTTGATCGTGCTGCTCTGCGTCAGCCTGATTTGCGGAGTCATCTTGAAGTGGAGAGTGACCAGCCCACCTACAGACGAGGAAGCCAACCTCTGAGTTGAATGCGAATGCAGAGGGGTCAGGCACGTCGGAAATTCGGAATTGGGCCGACGAGACTCTGGCTGCGAATGAAACGCTGATCTGCCCAATTCCGAATTTCCGAAGTGCCTAGGCCGTGTGGACATTAGAGAGGAGTATGGGATAGAGGTCGGTTTTCCACTCCTGCCACGGAAGGCTCAACATGTTGTCTCGCCACGCGATTTCGGATGTCGA
>OMIV01000013.1 GCA_900299185.1 Planctomycetaceae bacterium | reverse complement strand
TGGACAGGGCCGGGATTGAACCGGCGACACCAGGATTTTCAGTCCTGTGCTCTACCAACTGAGCTACCTGTCCGAGTCAGAGCGGGCGGGACTATAGGAACGGGTATGGGGCCTTGCAACGCTTCGATTGAGCCTCGCAAGGTGACTCTGATCGAACCTCTTTCGCTGCGCCGAATGATCCGTCAGAGCGTTGCGATTGGGCGAGGCCGTACAGCCAGGATGCTCGGCAAACTGAGAGCGATCAGGATGACAGGCTGCCGCTTGAGATGGTTCAAAGTGCATCCCAACTGAAGAACTTCGCCGCCTGCGATCTCGACGGAACAAGTCCGTCGCTGAGCTACTTCAACGCAGGAGTGGGAATGCCATGTCTTGTCGAGAAGGCCAGCGCGTGCAGGCCGGCTTCGATGAGCGTTGGCAACTCGGCAACCTTATTGGAGCGAGGAGCAACGGTTCGCAGCAGCACCGTGTCCAGCGTGTTGGAGAACGTCGCGGTGTCGTTGCTCGACGCGTTTGCAAGGTCGTCTGCGAAACTTGGCAACGCAATGCTGTTGATCTCGATGCACAGCGAGTCTGCCGTGCCAAACTGACTTTCGATTTGTTCCGCAAAGGTCAGTTGGATGATGGCCGCGTTGATGGGTGATGACTCAACGACACTGAGGAGTTGGTTCATGGCCAACGTCATGGCCGAAGCCACGGCTGCACGGCGTTGTTGATGTGCCTTACGAGCGGACGGAGTTGCCGACGCCGCAACATCGCCGACATGGCTGAGGATCATGTCGATAACATGGTCGAGAAACTCGACGCATTCTGAATCGAACTCTTCCAGCTTTTGACTCAGCTTCTGATACCGCACGCTGAAGTCCGGCTGAGCGTCGTCGAGCCAATCGTCAAAGCAGGCGGACGTGCGAGACTGTCGGCCTCCGGCATGTCGCTCGGTGATCTCTGCCTGAGTTGCTGAGGGCGGCAACAACGAATGAAACGTCGTGCCAACACTTAGCCGATGACGTGGAATGAGACTCGATGATCGCAGCACAGCACGTCCCCTTGACGCTCTACTTGCTGAGAACGGATCGCCAGCCCCGACCCCTCAGGGCTAGGCGATCTATCCGGTTGACGAATTGCTTCGCCGAGCCAGTGTTGGCTCCGGAATTGCCTCGCAAGTAGGCCGAGAGTGAATCGAGCGCATCTCATTTTTCTTGCCTCAGAAAGTGCCAAGAGTGAGACGGTGGCAGGACCAAGCCATGGTGCCAGGTTGGTCAAAGAAAGCAGCCCGGCACTTCATGAGTTGCCGGGCTGCCTGCGGAAGTCACGGAGGAAGACAACGCAGATCTGCCGTCTTCAACTTGCCCATCAGACTAAGCCGCGATGAACGGCTCATTCAGGGGGACTCCTCGCTTCCGAATGTGGATGTCAGCGACATCCACTCTCGCTCGAACAGCAGCGTTCCGTGCCACCTGTCCGTCAGCGACTCCATTCATCACGCTGAGATTCGACGTTCGCCATCGCGAGTTGATCGAACCGATCTATCTTCGTGATGAAACTTGCGCGGTCGAATTCAATCGCCACCTCCATGATCCGCGCAGAGTGCCGTTTGATAGACCCGCCGCTCCGTGCGGTTGTGCTTCATGAGCAGCAGCATCCAGTCTCGCAATTTCATCGCGAGCTGGTCTTCGAGCGCGACGGCGCTGAGATCCAAATTCACTCGCTCACGCAATGCAGACAACATCGAGAAGAGGCGTTCGTGCTCGGCATAAAGCGATAGCGCCAAGTCAGACAGGAACGGCTTGAGTTCCAGAATTTCCGACATGTAGCCGCCTTCTTCGCGCAATTGGAACTCGCGAGGAATCGTCTCTAGCAAGGAATCCAGAACGGCGAGCAACCAGCGTTGATCTCGCGTTTGATCGGGCTCATCCAAAATTGCCCGCAGGTCCCCGAGTAACAGGTACTCCAAGCGAGAGTATCCCATCAGAAGTTCTTGAGATGTGACAGTGAGACTCATGAGCCACCTCCAGTTGACGTGATGCAAGAATTGATCAGCCCGAAAAGGCGTTTGAGGTCGCGTCGTCTGTTGGCCACCCGAGTCGCTGCAGTGCTGGAATTTTGACGCGACGGAGTCTGGACGGTGAGGAATCATGACGTTCGCTCGCTCACTCCAACGACACTCATTTGGCTGCGAGCCGCGATTTGGTGAAGTCCTGACTTTCGACGAAAATCTGCTTGACGACATGCGCGGCCAAGTCCGAATCCGCGATCAATCGACACGCGAGCTTTCGCGTGCGACGCTCTTGCGGCAGTTTGCTTTCATCGTTTCATCTCGAACTTATAAGGACCAATCGCATGACTCCAGCGACCGAAATCACTCTCACGATGATGCGCGAGAAGCTGTATTGCGCTGTCGTGTGCGATGCTCTCGACAGCCTGGGGCTGACTCATCAGTCGCCCCGAGTCGCACTTGCTCCTCAGACCGTCAACACCTTGTTGGTAGGTCGCTGCCGAACGACGTTGTGGACCGAGATGGCTCATGTTGATCCCCAGCCGTATGAACTCGAACTGCAAGCAATCGATGCCTGCCAGCCAGACGACGTCATGATCGCGGCCGCTCAAGGGTCGATGCGGTCGGGGATTTGGGGCGAACTGCTTTCGACGGCAGCACGCAATCGTGGCTGCATCGGCGCCATTGTGGATGGAGCTGTGCGCGACACTCGGCAGATGACCGCCATGAACTTCGCGGTCTTCGCTCGAGCACGCTGCATCTACGACAGTCAGAATCGGCAGCGTGTGATCGACCTCGACGTGCCTGTCGAAATCGATGGAGTTCGTTTCTGTCCCGGCGACTTGGTCTTCGCAGACCAAGACGGTGTCGTCGTTGTTCCACAAGCGGTCGAAGCCGAAGCAATTCGCCGAGCGTGGGACAAAGTCCATGCCGAGAACGTCACTCGCGACGCCATCAAGGCCGGCATGTTGGCGACCGACGCCTATCGCAAGTACGGAGTCCTGTAAGAACTGAAACAGCCACACGCACAGCTCGCTTCGATCGCGAGTGCGCGTGTGGCTGATCGTTTCAAACTCGTGACGAGTTATTGATTAGCGGCGACCTTCTTATCCCACTCGGTGGCGAGCCACAGGATGGCTCGACCGTCTTGGCTGCCGGTCAGCACGCTGCGACCGTCCGGTGAGAACGTCACTGAAGTGACTTCGCGGGTGTGGCCATCGAGGGTCAGGATTTCCTTCACCTCTTTGGTGTCCCACAGTTTCACGGTGCCGTCTTGGCTGGCCGTGACTGCTCGATTGCCTGCCGGTGCGAACGCTGCTGCTGTGACTCGCGCCGTATGCCCCGCGAGCTTGGCTTGTTCCTTGCCAGTCGAGACATCCCAGATGCGAGCAGAATTGTCTTCACTCGCCGTGATGACCTGAGTGCCGTCAGCGTTGAATTGAGCAAAGAGCACCGACCACTCGTGGCCTTTCAGCGTCGCGATTTGTCGGCTGGTGGCGACATCCCAAATGATCGCTGTCTTATCGCTGGACGACGTCACCACATGCTTGCCGTCCTTGGAGAAGGCTGCGTGACGAACTCGGTCCGTATGTCCGGCCAGCGTCTTGACGACCTTGCCGGTCTTTGAATCCCACAACTTGGCGGTGCCATCGTCGCTCGATGTCAGCACCCACTGACCTTCCAAATCCGGCGAGAACACTGCCGAGTTCACGAAGGCCGTATGGCCATCGTCACCGGCGAGCTTCAGTTCGTCCGTGCCAGTCGTCGCGTTCCAGATGCGGGCCGATGAGTCCCAACTGCCTGTCACAATTCTGTCACCCTTCGGTGAGAAGTTCGCCGAAGCGACGACACCTGCCGGGCTGAATGTGGCTTGCACTTCACCGTTTTCGGCGCGGACCAAGCGAGCGTCGGTTCCGCCCAGTGTGAGCAATGCTTGCCCCTTACGAGACGGAGCAAAGATCGCTGACCACAAGGCCCCTCGAATGGCGACAGAACGCTCGGGCTTAATCGAGTCCGTCTGAGCCAAGCTCCACAATGCAATGCGTCGGTCATCGGCGTCGACAGCCAAAGCCCACTCGCCTTTTGCATCCACAGCGACGGAATTGAGTGACTTCAAACCGTCCAACGTCGCCAGCAACTTGGCACTGTCGAGATCCCAAACGCGAGCCTTCTTATCCAAGCATGCGGTCACCAGTTGGCGAGTGCCCGGACGCAACTGCATGCCGGTGACGCCATCAGGATGCTTGAGGATCAACGAGGTCTCTTCTTTGCCAGTGGCCACATTCCATTGAGCAACCGTGTTGTCCCCGCAGCTCGTGATGAGTCGCGATTGATCGACGAACGCGGCTCCGGTGATGCGGAGCTTGGCATGTCCATTGAACTCCTTCAGCAAGGCCTTGGTCGACAAGTCCCAAACGGCGACACGTCCACGAGCATCGCCGGTGCCGGCCCACTTACCATCAGGTGAGAAGGCCACGGCGGTGACTTCACTGCGATGAGATGGCAACGCAAACGCGAGCTGCCCAGTCTTCAAATTCCAGACCTTGGCGGTCTTGTCGTCAGCTCCGGTTAGCAACCACTTCGCATCGGGTGAGAGCACCATCGCGGCCGCTCGGCCCGTGTGTTCCAAAACAGCGAACTGAGTCCCGGCGTCGGCGTCCCACACTCGGACGGTGTTGTCGACCGCCGCCGTGATGAGCCACTTACCATCCGGTGAGTACAAAGCGTTCGAAGCCAAGAACGAATGGCCTTCAGTGAAGACCTTGAGTTCACGGCCGGTCTTCGCGTCCCACGTGCGAGCTGTTTGATCGCGGCTGGCAGTCACAATCTGCTTGCCATCCGGCGAGAAGCCCGCCGCCAAGATTGCGTCTTGATGACCTTCCATCACCACGCCTTGCAGCACGCGTACTTCTTCGTACTGCCCGATGTTCCATTTCTTGATGTGATTGTCGGCACTCGCAGAGAGCACGACTTGATCACCTTCCGCAAACACGGCAGCGCGAACTGCTCCGTCGTGACCGCGGAACGACTTCACGATCTGGGCTGCGTCCGCATTCCATAGTTTAACGGTGTTGTCTTGGCTGCCGCTGATGACCTGTCGTCCGTCGTGCGAGAATTCGACGCTACGAACGGGACCACTGTGGCCGTCGAGCGCGGTGAACTTCGGTGGTTGAATCACGCTGCCATCTTTGGAGGCCAGCTTCTTGAAGTCGTAGGGGCGAACGTCACTGGGATTCCACAACAGCACGCGGCGGTCATAGCCACCTGAAGCGATCGTGAAGCCATCAGCCGAGAACGCGGCCGAGTAAACCGGTCCTTCATGGCCCGTAAACGGAGGCCCGGCTTTCGCGGTTTCAACATCCCACAAGATTGCGGTGCCGTCTTGGCTGGCCGTGACCAGTTTATCTTCCTTCGGTGAGAACCTCGCGCTCCAGACCCACCACGTATGACCCTTGAATGTCTTCAACAGCTTGCCCGTTGCAGTGTCCCACAAGCGAGCCGACTGGTCATAACCGGCGGTCAACAACTTCGATCCATCCTTCGAGAACTGCACGCTCAAGACCGCGTCTTGATGAGCTGAGTCTTCCTGACCGAAGGCGCGCTTCACGCGGTCGCCGGTCTCGGCATTCCAAAGTTGAACGAACCCATTCACGGGGTCGTTGCTGCCTGTCGCGATCCACTTGCCATCGTTCGACCACGCGACCGCATGCACGTAGAGCCCGTCATGCTTGAGGCGTCGCTTGGCTTCTCCACTGATGCTGTCCCAGATGACGGCTTCACCGCTCCAGCCACCAGTCACAAACCGATTGCCAGACGGAGCCAGCGCGATGGAATCGACCGGCGCACCGTTATTGAAGGAGCCCGCGCTTCTCGTGCAGAGATGCATCAAGCGACCCCATTCCCAATTGCGAAGCTTCTCGGGGCAAGCTGTCAGAATTTCTTCAGCAGCCGCGAAAGCGTTCTCGCGAATCTTGGCATCGGCCAAACCAATGCGAGCGATGTAGCTCTGATACTCTTCGGCCTCGCGCGCTTGCTCGGCTTCTTTACGTTTCACGTCAGCAATTTCTCGCTGCTTCTTGGCTTCGGCTTCGTTCTTTACAGCTGTCTCTTATACACATCTCCGAGCCCACGAG
>OMIV01000012.1 GCA_900299185.1 Planctomycetaceae bacterium | reverse complement strand
GCAGCCAACACGTCCCGACGAAACTCTTTCGAATAGGCAATCATGCGGGACCTCCATCGCCGCACCCAACCTACCTAAAATTCCCAATGGGCGCCAGAACTACGTGCAACCCGCTCTAGGAGCGAACTTCCAAGGCCATCTGATCCACGATGGATGAAATTGTTATTACAATTTCGCGAAGGCGACTTACTCGCAAAGCGTGGTTCACATTTTAGCCGTGCCTGCGAACTGAGGGACATGGCACGCGGAGCTGGAGTATTTGTTCCACAAGCAATCGCCCTGCTGTTCCAGGACGCGCTGGACTTGCGCGACGAGCACGCCAGATTCGTGAAGCACTTGCAGAATCATTTGGGCGAGTGGTTCACTTTCCTGCGCCACAGTAACGTCGGCACCGCCAACTTCCGAGCCGAGCAAGCCATCCGACTAGCAGTCGTGAATCGCAAAGTCTGGGGCGGCAACCGCACGTGGCCGGGAGCCCACGCTCAAACCGTTCTGAGTTCGGTCTTGGTGACCTGCGGCCAACTGCTCCGCTTTCCCATCCGATTCCTGACGGAAGTCCTCACCGCCACCCAACCGGCGATGTTGATACTCCCGAGTCGGTAATCAAGTGCACTCAAATTTTGTTGCTGCAAACTACGGGACTGACGAGCTCGGGGCGTTCTCAGGGACGACGGCGACTCGGTAGTCGCGGATTTGGGCTTGGTTGCACAGGCTCATGATGCGGGCCACGTACTTCCAATCGGCTTTCTCGTCGCCGCGAATGATCACGGACTGGCGACCGGGGTTGTCAACGCTGGCTCGTTGCAGGCGTTGCCCGACTTCGGCTTCAGTCAGCCGATCGCCGCCGATGTAGAACTCACCTCGCGCGTTGATGTTGATGATCAGTTCGCGCGGCCGCATGACCATCGGCATGGCCGCCGCGGCTTCGGGCAGATTGGCTTCTAACGAACCTTCACCCGAGACCTTGGCTTCCTCTTCGAAGTGACTGGCGACCAGAAAGAACAGCAGCAACTGGAAGACGCAGTCGATCATCGGCGTCATGTCGATCGCACGTTTCGAAGAGCGTTGTGAGTTTCGAAATCGCATGGCTGCCAGATACCACCAGAGGACGCGAGACACTGCCGCCGAGGATGGGAGAGAGTGCTGCGATGCTCTCTCGTCACGTGGAGTGAGTGTGGTCGGTCCGTTTGGCGATGGCTACTCAGGCCAGCGGCCTGCACGACTGCGTTAGCTGTCTGACTTCGCGACGGCAGTGACATTCAAGATGTTCTGAATCGGGAGCGTGTCGTTGCCGATGGTGAAGTGCGCGGTGTCCGCAGAGCCTTGTTTGGTCGGGGCTAAGATGCCCGAAATGACGTCGCCGTTGGACGTCACCGCTCGGACCTGTTTGCCGATCATGCTCTCATACGAGTACGCATTGACGACTTGGTTGAACGGGATTTGGCCGATGACTTCGGGCTTGCCATCTGGGTCTGGGCCCGAGATTTCCAGCATGTCTTGCCCGTCTTGTTTGAGGATTCGACTGACGTAGCCAAAGAGCGGCTTGATCTTGTCGTCGTTGTCCTTGCCAACACCGGAGACCGTTCGCCCCACGAAGCCTTCTGGGGAATTGACGGACTTCACATCGCTGAGCTTCATCTGCCGACCGGCAGCGGTCAGTAAGACCTCGCCATCTTGCAGCGTGGCATCGGTGACGACGCCGGTTGAGTTGTTCGCAAACGTGACCGACTGACCGATGAACGACGAGCCGACCGAGAGCTTCTGTCCGGCGTCTTGGCCTTGCGTCTTAAGGCTGGAGGCGAGGTCTTTCAGCGTGGTTCCCATCTCGACGTCGGCCTGCAAGCCGCGCATGGTTGAGAGCTGCGTCAGCAGTTGGTCGTTGGTCATGGGCTGAGTCGGATCTTGCGACTTCAACTGCTGGATCAAGAGCTTGAAGAAGTCGTCAGCCGTTAGGCCGTTGAAGCCGGTTGTGTCTTTAGAGACGGTGGTTGTCTTGGATTGACTCGCTGAGTTACTGGTGGCCGAACCGACGGACATGACAACCTCCATGATGATTCAAAAGGCGGCCCGGTGTGGCTGATTCCTGCTGATGGCACACTCGCCGCGTTTGGAACGTAGTCGAATTCTCAATAACGCGGCTACCGGAATTTCAACGTCTCGGTTCGTTACTTCGCCTGAGCAACCATCGGAATTTCTGGGCTTTGCATGTCGGGACGACGAGCCAGCAGATCGCTCAACTGAAACGCGTGATAGGGCTGCTCGGCAGCGGGCTTCTTATCGATGCTGGCATTGGCCACCCAGAACTTGGTCGACTTAGGTTCGAACAACACGTTGTGTAAGTTCGACTTCATCGCCACCGGTCGCTCCATCAACTTCAAAGCGTCCTCGGGACCGAACTGGCCGTGCCCCGCTTGAGCTCGCTTGACCAACTCCTTGTAGCGATCGCCCGCAGACAACAGCACGCAATCCTTCACTCCCACAGGCAGCAGCTCATGAGTCTCTCCGGGCTTCACGGTCATGAAGAGATCCCACGAAGCTTCCATGCCAACAGCGCGGTTCGTCTTCGCATCGGCCACGACATAGAAGTATTGGCACGTGCGTTTGTTGTCTCGAAACACGGCCAGAGCCGCTTCGAGATCCTTGCCGGTTTCCAGAGCTTCTCGCACGAGGATGGCCATCGGCACGCCTTGCCAGTTGCCGAGCCCGCCGCCACCCATCTCGCCAATCGAAACATGCTCGGCATTCATGCCCGTCACCGAACCGATGAAGCCGGCATAGCTGACGTTGACGAACGGAATGCGACCTTCGGGTTCGGCAACGATAACGACCGCGTGCTCTTGCAGGCCCCAGTCAACGGCATAGTCCAGCACTCGACCGTGATAGAGCGTGCCGTCTTTCGTGGCCGAGTTCATCAACGCGAAGCCGCTGCAATGAAACATCTCGGGGATGAAGTTGGCGACTCGCGCATCCTTCTCTGGCAAACCTGTCGCGGCTGCGAGTCCCGCGACTTCGTCGAAGTAACGCTGAGGGACGAACGGCTTCTGGATTTCGATGATGCCTTCAATGGCTGCTCGCGGCTTGACCTTGATCGGACCGAATTCCACGAGCGTTTGATTGCCCTTCACTTCCAGCAGCGTGTGCATGTTCTTGGTGACGCTGTTCTTGAGCAGGGCACCGTGCTGATAGCCCATCTCATACGGCGTGCCTTTCAGATGCAGGACCGGATAGCCGTTGACCGTTTCGAGCCAACCTTGGCCGCAGCGAGCCACCGTTTGAGCATCAGCTTGAGCCAACGTGGCCAACATCAATCCAACGGCCAAGCACATGCGAAGTAGGAACGACATGAGATCCTCAACACGACATGAAATGAGAGAAGGCCGAACTGGCCACCAGAAGTGCGGCGGAATCTGACTCACTTCGAATGACGAAGTCCACTGCCATTTACTGAGAGTTGGCGATGTCGCCGTTGGGGATGCAATTCGGGGAATTGCTTGGCGACTAAGTTCGAGTGCGCTGAAATAGGTCTGCAATCAAGCCCCAATGCGGATCAGCGAGTCGTGCGTCATCAATACTTAGGTCTTCAGGGGCATTGATTGCCGAAGTTGGACTGACGCCCTTCGACCTGCGGAGTTTGATCCAATCATTAGCAAAGCATTCGACACACGTTCGAAATATAAAGGCTCCTTAAATCATCGCATGCGCCGCCATCAGGAATGCTTTCGGAACGGTCGTAAGGTCTACACAACCGAAGGCGACAACTCATTAGCGCTAGTCTGGGCTCAACGAGGCAGGGAGCAGCTTTCGGATGGGGGACTCGGCCGGTGCGTCGGTAGCCACTGTTTTCCAAAAAGCATTGCTGTCAGCAGTTCGCTTGAGTCGTTGATAGCGAATTCCTGCGAAGTAAGCGGCCTCGGATCGGAGTGACGGAGACAACTTCGGCGCCACGCCCGCCCAGCCCAGAATGTTGGTTGTGCCCTTCCAAGTGAGAACCAGTTGCATGACTTGCGGTACTCCAACTTCACCTCGGGCATAGGCATCCTGCAGGTGTCGGCAGAACTGCCAGAGCAACTCGTCCTGCAACTCATCAGACGCTGATGCAAAGGTCAGATCCTTGAGACCTTGATGCATCGTCAGCAGGACCGGCACTTGCACGAAGTCGGCAAAGCTCAGGTTCCGATACGCAAACTTTCGCGCCCAATCGCGACCTCGAGGAGTCAGCCACATCTTACGGTACTCCTTAGCTGGAGTTCCGAAGGTCGCGAGAAACTGTGAGACCTGTGGGTTGTTGCCCAATGTTTTCGTCAGCCGCTGGTGAATGAGTGCCGCCGAGGCGTCGTCCAGTTCTTCTGTGAGAGCGAGCATGATTAGCCGGCTCACTGTAGCGCTCATATTGCCGGTGAGGTAACTGGCTCGCGGCTTCACATCGGGCTCGGGAAGTTCAGACTCGAATATGCCCCCCTTGTGCCAACTCGTCTTCGCAGCGGCATGGTCTCCCCGATCGTCCTGCAGAAAGCCGAGGATCAGCCACGCAGCACAACGAGCGTGAGAGTTCACACGCTCGACTTTGTAAGCCGCGAGCATGTCCCGCAGAGACTTCTCTGCTTCCGTGTTTCGCCCTAGAGCGATCAGCGCCCTTGCGCGTTCCACAATCATCACTTGCCGATAGTAGATATCACCGAATGACGCGCGGGGCGCGCTTTGCAGTCGGCGATCAAGGTCTTGCAGTGCTCGGTCTGCTTGGTCTTGGCGTCGCAGGATCCAGCAAGCGTCCTCCAGATTGGTGGGATCGAAGTTGGCTGAACGATCGAGCGATTCCAGAGCGAGATCGAGCGCCTTCCCTTCTTCGCCAGCCAATCGATAGGCCCGAATCAGGCTTGTGCGAATACCGCCGTTGGGGGCTTCTCCGAGCAATTTGATGGCGGCATGAGTTAGTTCAAGGTTCCGGATCAGTTCGGGCTGATAGAGGAAGTAATTAACCCCCGATGCCACGTATGACTTGAGAATGTCTGCTCGCAGTTCAGCGGGCACCATCGCATAAAGGTCACGCACGCTGTGGCGGGTCTGGATGCTTTCCTGGACAGCGTCTGCAGCGACGAATTGTCGAGCCCGCGAGTGATGAGCCCACAGTTGGCAACCCGCCAGCAATGACCAGCGGCCCGTCGATTCAGCCATGATGGCTTCAAACATCTCGACGGCATCTGGCACGCGATTCAGCCGCAAAAGGCAGAGTGCCGACTTGTAGCGCGCTTCCAAGGCATCATCACCAGACGCCGTGCACGCTGCTTCCAGATAGAGCCGCATCGCCTCATCAAAACGCGCTACCGCAAAGATTTCGTCAGCTTGTTCGAGGGGGCTAGAGACGGCAGGTAGGGGTTGCCGAAAACCAGATAACTCGAGCAGACGCACCTGACGAGGAAGAAGAATTCCATACTTCCCAGGCGTGTCACTTCGAAGCGGAAACGGATCCAGAAACACCAGCGGTTGCTGATCATTCAACTGGACCTGCAACTGATTTTGTTGTCGGCTGGCTGTTAGCTTTACTACACCATCTTGCAACACGATTCGACGGCTGTGTTGAACGAGTCCGTTACGCAGGATCTGCAATTCGACATGTCGCGGAAGTTCACCACTGACGATCTCAAGCTGCTCGCCATCGCGTTCCATCCGTTTGTCGCGAGTGGCAGATTGACCTACGGAAATGACAAACGCGTAACCTTGTGCCCGCAGTCTTTCGTCCTTCGGGGCAAGGCGGGTGAGATGTCCATCGAGCCACAGTCCGAATTCAGTCGGCACATCTTCGGTCCGTTCAAACTCGGCAGTTAGCTGGGAGAAATGCGGAGTCACTACCTGCGTCAACACGGTCTCTTTCGCGAGGCCAAGTCGAGTGCTCGCAGCCTGACGCTCGCCGATCAGCGATCCGCTCTCGATAGTCAGACGTGTTCCGAGAATTTCTTCCTGATTGGCGAACGGTGCTCTCAGCGCAAAAACCGGTTCCCAAACGCGCAAGCGTTGCTGCAGGGCTGTACGAAGTATTGCAGCTCGTGGGTCTTTTTGAGCCGCTAGATCATCCAGCAGGGTTTCGAACTTAGTGACGGCATCAGGATCGAGTCGCTGCTCTTGCAGTCCGGACGAGATGCCATCGGCGATGCGAGCATGCAGTCGTTCGCGTTCTGTCGCGGCATGTTCGGGGCTCATCGCCGATAACCGCTGAATCAGCTCGCGCATCGAGGTCACTTTCGGGACGGTCCATTCGCGAGCATCAAGCCCGACATCAATTTCTCGGACGAGCGACGCTATGTGCCGCTCGTGTAGCACAACAGACATGACCCAGCCCGTCATCAGTAGCGTGCCGATGATGACGACTGTTGCGCCCACAGCTCCGCGATGATGCCGAGCAAATCGCAAGCTGCGGGTGAGTAACGGCTCTGGCCAGGCCGAGACCGGTTCGTCACCCAGCCAGTGCTCTATGTCTCGCGCAAGGTCCACTGCCGACGCGTAACGTCTTCGGGGATCAAATGTCATCGCTTTGCAGCAAACGGCGTTGAGCGGTCGGGTTGCGGCAGGATTGACTGACAATGCACTCGGGATCTCGCCCCGCTTCAATCGATCAAACAACGTCCCGATGGGCACGCCGTCAAAGGGAGCTTTGCCAGTCAGTAAGACGAACAGCGTTGCGCCCAAACTGTAGATATCGCTGGCGGGGCAAATAGTCTCGGGACGAACGCCCGCTTGTTCGGGACTCATAAAGGCCGGAGTGCCCAACGCGGTGCCGGTTCTCGTGATGTTGCCCTCCGGATCGGTTGCCGCATCGACGACGGTCTCCAATCGTGACTGTGCCTGTGGAAGCTCTGTTACAGACGACAAGCCCTCACCGTTCGCAGCCGAGTCGCTGTTGGCTCGCCGCTCAATCGAAGCGTTTTCCGCCTTGTCCCATTGTTGGTCTGGTCCGACATACTTGGCCAATCCCCAATCGACAACGAGCGTCTCGCCATACTGCCCGAGCATGATATTGGATGGCTTGAGATCCCGATGCAGAACTCCTTGACTGTGGGCATAGGCCACGGTGTTACACGCCGCGACGAAGCGCATCAGCAACTGCCTCAACATCAAACGCAGGTCGGTGGGCGAGCTTCTTTGCTGACAACTGGAGTGATAACGCTGAATTGCCGTCGCCAGCGTCTCACCTTCGATGAACCGCATCACATAGCACGGCTGCCCGGACTCATCTTCACCAATGCCATGCACTGGGACGATGCCCGGATGTTCGAGTCGCCCCGTGATGGTCGCTTCCCGCCAGAATCGTTGCCGGCGCTCGGGGTCGCCAACGTTTGATCCCCGAATGCGTTTAAGAGCGACCGGTCGTTCGAGGTTCTCGTCGATCGCCAGCAGAACTTCGCCGATACCGCCAATCGCGTGCTGGCTGACGATCCTGAAACTGGCATGCGTCTGCAAAGTCCCAGAGACCGGTATGTCCCGTGTATCAACGATTCCACCGTCAGGGTTAAGCGGGTTCGATGAGCTAGTGTGGTCGGTGGTATCAGATCCTGCACGGGCCGAGTTCAGCCATCCATTAATGCGAGCCAGCTTGTCAATCCGCTGCTGCAATTCTTCCACCAGTTCGGGACAGTTCCGACATAGGTCCGCAGCCAAGACCGTCTCGCCTTGCTGCTGACGGAGCTCCCATTCGAGAGCGAGATCGCTCAGTCGCTGGTCCCTGTCTGCATTGTCGGGATTCTCGGTCATGAGTCAGTTCGCTCGCTGGTGAAACCATAAGTCGGCGCACACGGCCAACCACATCGGTACCAATCGCCTCAACTAACCGGGGCGAGAACCAAGGCCCTCACCCGCCAAAAAATCATTCGAATTCTTGCCCAGCCTCGTTCTCCTTCGACATCGCCCATTTCAACCGTCGTTATGAATCCTGACGGTCAGCTCTGTGATCGCTGACGTTGCTGATGATTGTCCTTGGGGCCGGTTTTCAATCAGTGAAACTTCTAAGAAGCAGGCAGGTTGAAAACCGGCCCACAGTGGAATGCGAGTTTGATCGGAATCGTCATCTCTCTGTCGGTTGGTGCGAACTCTCCTCCATTCGCTGATCCATACATCAAGCCAAGTCAGTTGAAGACGGCGACTGTTCGCCGCTAACTCGATGCAACAGTTTCGTTAGGGAAGCTGACCGTTGAGTGCATCGTGTAAGTTGAGCCGCGCGGTCTGCCATCGCCGCTGCAAGGTTCGCTCCGAGATGTCCAACACTCTTGCGGCCTCAATCTGCGAGAATCCGTGGTAATAGATCAGGTCGAAGACTTCGCGTTCGTCGTTCGGCAACTGAGAGGCTTCGCGATGGAACTCACTCCAGATCGCCAGCTTGCCGGGATCAAAGCTGCCGGAAGCAGGTGCCACTGGCAATGCTGTTGTCGACGATCGGTCTGAGGAGATTGAGTCGAGCGTTTCGTGATTGGCGCCGATGCCTTCTGGACCGAAGTGCCGCCGCACGAGATCCGTCAGTTCGCGGCGTATCTGCAAGCTCGCCAGAGCTAGAAAGCCCCGCACATCGACTGGTCGAGTCGCCAGCAAGGCCCGGCACAAACGCAACGATGCGTTCTGCAAAACATCGCCGGTTTCCTCCCAACGGCGAAGGCGCACGAAGTCCCGAAACATCACTCGAGTGAGGACCTCAAGGCGATCCATCGAACGTTGCAGCAGTTCGTTGAGCGCAACGTCATCGCCTTCGGCATAGCGAGTGACCCATTCCTGAAGGTGTTCAGCGTGAGTGTGCATAGAGGACTCTGAGTCGTCTCTAAGGATGACCAAGGAAAACTGGTTGGCCCGTTCTCACCTCGTCATTGGCGTCCCGATTCTGAGCAGCTTTAACAAGTTACTCCAGGCTCATGTCACCTATTTCCAGCAATCCGCGAATTGAATTCTCCGGCCTTGCGGATGAGTTAAACCGGGCCATTGGTTCCCAATCGGAAGCGACTCAGAGCTTGATGAGCGCATTCGACGCTTGCCGCTTGTGAGCAACCGGCCGTCGCTTCTGTTCGTCGCGGCCCTCTGAGACCGAAGGCGATTCGGTGAACGATCCAAGTGATCGCGATCCTGAGAATTGTTTGTCGGGTGTGTGGCCTCGCTCTCGCTTCAGTGAATAGCGGTCAACTGTCTCGATCTAGCATCGCCGGCCATCGAGGCACCTCTTCTGATCGGCGCACCTGTGAATGAATCACCTGGAATCACTGAAATGAAGCTCGGAAACTGGCTGAATGCGGTCGCTGTCCGTCTCGAGGGGCGGTCAATGGTCACGTCGTCGCGGCGGCAACGCGGACGCGTTCAAGAAAAGGATTTGGCCGCTCACGTGGATTGGCTTGAAGACCGGGCGTTGCTGTCCGTTACCTGGGTTGAACAAGGGCCCGGTCCGATTACCGGTGGGCAAGTTCTGGGATTGTCATCACAAGGCAACCCGGTCGCAGGAGCCGTGCAGACCATCGCAGCTCATCCGTCGAATGCTGACGTCATGCTCGTCGGCACCATTCAGGGCGGCATTTGGAAAACCACCAATGCGACGTCTTCTAATCCGACATGGACTCCGCGCACGGACTTTGCCAAGACGCTTTCGATTCTCGATTTGGCATACAGCCCCATAGACCCGCAGATCGTTTATGCCGGAACCGGCAGCTTCTCAAATGGATTTGGTGATGCACCTGCCGCCGGAGTGTTGAGGTCAATCAATGGAGGCGACACTTGGCAGCAGTTGGCTCAGATCGACACGGTGGCCTATCGCATTCGAGCGATCGTGCCGACGGTTGAAGTCGTTAACGGCAATCAGGTGCTGTATGCCGGAGCCATTCAGCCCAACAATCGAGCCGCCTTAAACACGTCGATTGGTGGTGTGTATCGCAGTCAAGATGGAGGCGCAACATGGCAGAAGGTACTTAGCGGCGCCGTTAGCGATATCAAGGTTGATACCCGAGATACGACAGGTCGAACGCTGTTCTGCGTCCAGCCGGGAGTAGGCGTGTCGCGCACGACTGATGGTGGAACGACCTGGAATCCCTTGAATGGCGTCGGTTTCACCTCGACGCCGATCCCGAACAGCATCCTTTCACAATCCATCAACGCGAGACTTTCGATCTCCAACACTTCGAGCGGGTGGCAAATTGCCGTCGGCTTTGTGGGCCCACCGGTTCCGGCTGGAGGTGGTTCAGGAGCAGCCAGCGGAGTGTTCGTCAGCTCGAATCCGGTCGACGACGGTTGGAGCAGTATTGGCGTTCCCGCTGACGTCATTGGCAACATCAATATCGGGAATCAGGGTAATAGAAACTTCACCATCGCAGCGCACCCCACTCTGGCCGGTGCTTATTACAGGCTCATCGCAAAACCGTGGGGGTAACTGGTATCAGCCGACGAGTCGGACTTTGGTGGTGTGAAGTGTTTCGATTCTCAGGATGAAGTGATTGCGGTTGCGGTAGCCGTAAGCTCGGCG
>OMIV01000011.1 GCA_900299185.1 Planctomycetaceae bacterium | reverse complement strand
TTTCAGAATGCCCGCGTTGCTGAAGCCGGCGAGGCCGTGGTGATCGGGATCGAACTGCGAATCCACAACGCCGTCGCGACCAAACGCGGCGTAGTTCAGTTCGCCGACGAAATCGAAAGCGATGTCGGCAGCGCGGAGCTTGTCTTGAAGTGACTTGCGCCAACCGCCGCTCAGCGGATGCGGAAGGCCTGTGGCTTTGCCGTCCTGCTGCGCGAGGTACGAACCGCGCGTGATGCTGTCGCCGAGCGGCAGTATGCGCAGCGGTTTGGTCGGAGAAGTCGCCGCCGTTTTGTGCGGCTTAGCAGGAGCGGGCTTTGTGGCTTCAAGCAGCTGACCATCCGCGATCAGCCGAGCGCGAAGCTTGCTCTGATTCACCTGCTGCACCGGCACCGCGTCGTCGATCGCCAGGCACGCGGCGGTTGCGGCAGACTGGCTCGTGACCATGAAGACCGGCTCCATCCGAATGCTGCTGAACGCCGTGTGGCTCGCCGAGAGCGCGAACGTGACGAACAGGTTTTCGCATTCCGTGGCTTTGGGAACGATGGCCCCGAAACCAATCTGATACGAGCCGAAACCGCCGCGTCCGCCAGCCGTCTTGCCTTCGCGAGTCACGACGCCGTTCTTCACGATGCGGCGAACTTCATGAGTGTCAGTGCCGTAGGAACCTAGGCCGACCGAGTACGGAGCAACATGCTTGCCGTGCGTGTGATGTTCGGTCAGCACGAGGTCGCTGACCATGCGGCGGGCCTCGCGGATGTAAAGCTGATGAGGCCAACCACCGTTTTCGATGAACTCGTCCTTCGGCAGCCCAAACCGTCGCATGTCGTCGCGCACCTTCTGCGGCACGCGCGGATCGGTGGCGAGGAAATGCAACAAGCCGCGGTGATAGTTCTCGTGAGCCTTCGCAATCTCGGCTCGCCGCGCGTAGCTCACCTCCGGCCATTCTTGACTCGCACCCGGGAAGTTGCCACCGAAGGTTGCTGTGTTGAAATCCCACTTCTGATTCGGCAGCGGATCGTGCTTCGAGAACCAACGCAAATCCATGTCGTCGCCGTTTGCTCGGCAGGCTTCAATAAACCGCGCGACGATCTCATAACGCCTCGCGTCGTAATCGGGCGGTGGAGCGATCGGCAGCCGATCCGCCGCCGTGCTCAAGCAAAGCCGATAGCAATACGCCTGCACGCCGGGAGCCGGATCTCCCTGACGCCCCGCGTCGCCGTCGCTGATCAACGGCAGCAGGCCGCTCGTCGGATCACCCTTCACAACATACGGGTCGAGCGGGAAGTCGCGATCCCACACACCTTGCCCGTCCTTCACGCGGCCGTTCGCCCCCGGCATCTGATGCCCGACGCGCGGCTTGTATTTGTCGGTGAAATGAATACCGTTGTATTGCTCGCCGTACTTCGCGTTCCCTTCGCGCAGTAGCGTGTAGCTCACTCCGGCCTTGGCCATGAGGTCGCCTTCGTAAGTCGCGTCGAGGAACATCTTCGCGCGAAAGATGGTGCCGTCAGCCGTGACGAACTCGACAATTCGCGACCCGCTCTTTTCGACCGAGGCCAACTGTGCTTGGAGAAAAACTTCCACCCGAGCTTCGCGCGTCATTTCATTAAAGAGCTGCTCAGCGACATGCGGCTCGATCGAGTACGCCCCGCCCGTAGCTGGCCCACCATTTCCGACGAACGGCTTGTCCCATTCCAGTTTCTTGCCGTATTTGCCGACGAGTCGCGAAAAATACTCGCGAGCGATTCCGCCGACAGTTCGCGGATCGCCGATGTCGACCGCACTGAGTCCGCCGCTCGTCATCCCGCCAAGATGCTTTCCCGGCTCGACGATAACCGCCCGCTTTCCCATCCTCGCCGCCTGTACCGCCGCGACCACTCCGCCCGACGTGCCGCCATAAATGCAGACGTCAGTCTCGACGATCGCGGCCTCGTTGGCTGTGGAACACGAAACCGTCACCAACTCGCTGCCATGCGGCACCGTTACATGCCGATGTAGCAGAGACACGAGTTGCTCAAAGTGAGTGGACTGCCGCCCCAAAAGAGCCGACATCTCAGAATTACTGGACTTCACCAAAGCCATTTCCGGCTTAACAAGATTTCGCTCGGTCGTATGCTGAATGACGACCTCCGGCTTGACGATAAACCGAGCCTTCTCAGCAGCATGCAGCGCGGCCCGCGGCTCGAGCAGCAAAACGGTCACCAAGAAGCTGAGGGCTGCCTTCATGGTTTCACTTTCTCCACATCGATGTAGAGCGAGTTGATCCTCGACAGCGTGCCGGGAATCTGGCCGTCGTGCATGTAGAGCAGGCGACCGGGACTGATTTCGCGGATGGTGGTGTAATTGAAATTGGCGCGGTCGGAGATGATGCGGTGGTCGCGCCACGTGCGGCCACCGTCGAGACTGAACATGAGATTGGAAACGGGGCGACCGTAGCTGCACGCGAGCACGCCGTGGCTCATCAGAACGAGGTCGGGCATGACACTGCCTTCTTCCAGCGTGCGTTCGAACTGCCATGTCTTGCCACCGTCGAGCGAGCGATGCTGGAGCAAGTTCGACATGTGGGCATCGGGTCGCGTGACGGCGAGCCATTCACTGTCACTGAGCCGCACCACAGCGGGCTCGCCACCGAGGCCGATGTGCGCGAGGTGCTGCCACGTCCTGCCGAGATCGATGCTGCGCAGCAGATGCGAGTGACGCTCGGGAAAGCCGCGACCGTTCGGCAGCTTGAGCGTGAATCGTCGGCTCCATGCAACCGCGGTGATGCTGCCATCTTTTTCGGCCCAGATGTGGCGTTCGAACAGGAGCACCTCGCCGCTCTTCGCTGGCATGAACTCGACCGGCATCGTGATCGTGCTGTCGTGCATCGCGAGCGTCTCGGCTTTGGCATCCAGGATCGAGGTCTTGCCGGTGAGCGTGCCGTCCAGTTGCAAGCGGGTCCAACGTGACGGACCGAGAATGCGTCCATCTTCGAGCCGCACGAGTTCCTGCGGCGAATCGCTGTTCTGCTCGGTGCCTGAAACGGCCTGCCACGTCTTCCCCTGATCCGTGCTGCGCCGCACGACGTAGGGCTCCAGCAACGCATCGCGGCCTTGCGGATTGCTGGTCAACAGCAGGCCACGACCCATGTCATAAAGATAGGGCCGCGATTCGTTGTTCTTCTCATTCGCATGGAGCGGCCACGGTTCGCTGACGGTGATCTTGAGCGGCGATTGTTCTTCCGGCTCACTCACCGCAGGCCGCACGCCGAGCCGCACGAACTCCCACTTCGCCTCGCCCGTGAACGGCTTCGACGTCGACCCAAAACGTATGAACTTCCGAGGCGATGTCGCGGGCCGCCAGAACGCGTCGCGGCCGGCGATGATGCGTATGCCATCCATCTCAACCGCCATGTCCTCGCCGCGAATGATGAGCCGATACGTGTGAAAGGCATCCCGCGTGTCCGCCTGCGCGAAACGATCTGTCAGCGTTCTTACATAGCCCTTCGCTGCCTCCGGGTGCTTGTCCTGCGCCGGCGTGAGCAGGATGCCTTCTTCATGTTTTCCATCGCAGACCTGAATGCAGATCGGCGCCCCATCGCGCTGCGGCCAAGTCGCGGTCGGCGAGTCTCGATGTCCGATCATGCTCACCAGTTTGACGCGAGCCTCGACGACGATCTCCTTGCCCTCGATCTCGCCCGACCACTCGGCCTCAAACGCAGCCATTTCTTCTTTGGAGTCATCGCTCAAATGCAGCGTGCCGTCCGCGAGCTTGGTGTTTGTCTTGCCGATGGCAGTCCACGGAGCCCCCGGCAATGAGTTGCCATTCCACTGAATGATCCAAGTAACGTCGGCGTCAGAAGCATTCAGGGCCGAGAGTGGTGCGAGTAGCAGGGCGGCGAGGAGCGCGAGGTAGGTTTTCATTAGCTGTGGTTTTCCAATCGAGTCCGTTCATCATTCGCCATCGCGTCGGATTATCGGCTGAGTCCGCATCGATCCGAGCTGCCGTTCAAACTTCGCTCAACACACCCGTGCTGCTGCCGAAGCGGTCGGTTTCGACGCCCAGTTGTTGCAGCATCCTTACGTAGAGATTCGACAGCGGGTAATTGTTCTTCCCATCGAATGCGACGTGACCTCGGTGCTTAAAACTTCCTCCGGCGAGGATCACTAGTAGGTTGTCAGATGCGTGAGCAGAGGCGTCGCCGAGATTGCTCGCGATCAACACTTGAGTGTGATCGAGCATCGCCCCAGTCGCGTCGGATGTCCCGGCGAGCTTGTCGAGAAAGCCGACGAAGTTGCGGTACTCCTTCTCTTCATAGCGAGCGAACTGCTCGATCTTTGCGGGCTCTTTGCCGTGATGCGACGCGTCGTGATGACCGATCGACAAGTCCGGCACGTTCTGCTGACCTTGCTCGCCGAGCCCGTAAACGATGACTCGCGTCGAGTCCGTTTGCAGAGCCAAATGAATCAGCGCGTACCACTGCTGCTGCGACGCAATCCAATGCTCGGGGTTCTCGAACTGCCTCGGCACGGCATCCACTTTCGGCTTCGGCTTTGAGATCCAAGCTTCCTCTTGCAAGAGCATCGCCTCGGCTTCGCGGATCGACGATGCGAGCAACTCCAATCGCTGCCGATCGCCGCTACCGAGTTCGCGTTGCAGCGACTTCAATTGCTCGCGCATGCCATCAAGGATGCTGCGGCCATGAGCCAATCGCTTCAGCTCGCGCGCGACTTCATCGGGAGTACCGTCGATGAAGAGCCGCTTGAAGAGGTTGCCTTTGCTGCGTTCCCACGGAACGGGCACGCCTTTGCGATTCCACGAAAGCGACGCGCAGTTCGCGGTGTTGAGCGTCAGGCTCGCAACTCGGGTTTGATGGCCAATCTGCTCGGCCACGATTTGATCGAGCGACACCGAGTTATGAATATCGTCCCCTCGAGCGATGCCTTCCGGCCCGACGCCGGTGAAGATCGCGGACTCGGTGTGATGCGAGTTCGGATAGCCACGATGACCAATGCCCGAGAACACAGTGATGCGTTTGCGATGCGGCTCGAAGGCTTGCAGATAGCGCGGAGCGACATAGTCCGGCCCTGCCTGCTCGGGGACGAGATAAGGGTGATAAGTCCCCAAGGGCCGATGCACCAAAACCATTCGCTGTGGAGTCATCGCCGCCGCGACCGAGTCCGCCTTCAACCCGCGAGGCAACATGGCCTCAAGTAAAGGCAAACTCAGAGTGACCGCACCTGCTCTCAAGAAATGACGGCGAGACAAGGAGTGCATTTTGAATTCCACGAAGCGAGGCGGGTAATGATCGCCACTCAGACGTTCTCGGCGGGCTAAAACGTGATCCGGTCATAAAGCTCGGCCAACAGCAACTGACAGCCAATGCTCGGGAGCGGCACGACGGCATCGAGACCGACGTAGTCCATCAGACTCCAAGACGTGTCGCTCGTCCGAGTGAAAACTTCGACGTGCGGAGCAACTTGCGACACGAGCACGAACTGCTGAAGCGATGCGATGCCGCGATACTCAAGGAACTTCGCGCCGCGATCTTTCGACTCCGTTGAAGGCGAGAGCACCTCAATAACAACCGTCGGATTGACCAACGTGTCGCCGTGCCGATCTTCAAATTCGGGCTTACCACAGGTGACCACGACATCGGGGTAGTAGTAATTACTACCACTCGGAGCCGCGACGCGCATGTCACTGACGAAGGTTTCGCACGGTCGACCTTCGAGTTGATTCCCCAGTCGTCGGGCTGCATTTGTGGTGATCAAATTGTGCTCGCGACTAGCACCACTCATCGCGATGACTTCACCGTGATGCAGTTCGTGCTTCTCGTCCGACTGACGCTCGAATGACAAGTATTCGATCGCCGAAACAAAACGGGTGCTTAAGGCGGTCATGATTCACTCCAATTGGGTCTCGTAATACGGCCGTTTTATTGAACGTAGCTTTGCAATCCAACATCAATGCATCCGAGCGCGCCCCTTAGTCTCGACGCTGTTGCCGCTTGCTCCAGCGTTCACCGAGTCGGTCAACCATGACACCAAAACAGTTGGCCACAACTCTGCCAACGACGCTGATCAAGAACATGCCAATGAATCCGAAAACGGATTTGTCTGAGTGCTCAATTCCGATCATGAACCAGCAGAACGCCGCGAACATAGGAAAGATGACTAGCGATGTCAGAAACACAGTGACGCCGCCCAACAGAAATCGTCGCAATTGCACATCCGGCGGATCAGGGACGCGAACAACCAACTTCGGCTCTTCAAGCGGAGTAACTCGAACGGCTTGAGAGCACTGCGAACAAACAGAAGTGCGGCGATACATGTAGTCGGGCTCGGTGAACTCATACCCGCATTGGCATTTCACGGTAATCATGATTGGTCTCGCGACGCAGCCGAGTTGCGGAGCAACTCGGCGCCAAAGTAGCCATCACGCTCCGTCGTGATGAGCCTTACAAGCTTGACTCTCTCAAACCAAAAGCCCCGCTGTTTTATTTGATGTCTAGCCTTTGCTTTACCCAAAGACACTCTGCCAGAGGCGCTTGATGCTCGACTCTGTAAGGCTCGTCACGGCGGAGCGTGACGGCTACTTGGCGCAGGCTCGTTCGAAACTACTTCATTCGAAACACGCGGCTCTGCACGACCTCGTGAATCAGCGAGCGAGAGCCGTGATGCTTCTCGCGGGTCTTGGAGACGATCGACTCAATGGCTTCTCGGTCGGCGAATTGCAGCGTGCTGCCGGTTGCGTAGATCAACAGCTTCTCGGCGAGGTTGCGGGTGAGTTGATCTCGGTCTCGAAGCGCGAACTCCTTCCACATTTCGATGTTCGCGAAGTGCTCGCCGGTCGCGAGATCTCCCGACGCTTCAACCGGCTTCGCGAGCCACACTTTGCGACCGGGATAGTTCGCGAGTTCGACGAATTGATTGCCGTTGCCGCCTTGCTTGCTGCGATAGAAGTCGCGCCAACCGCCGACGACATCGAAGCTCTCCAGCGCGAAGCCGGGCGGATCGATGTGCTGATGACAGCTCGCGCAGACCGGCACGGCTTTGTGCTTCGCAAGCTGCTCGCGAATCGTGACCGCACCGCGAATGTCGGGCTCGATCGCCGCGACGTTCGGCGGCGGCGGAGCGGGCGGCGTGCCCATGATCCGTTCGAGCAACCATGCTCCGCGTTTGACGGGCGATGTGTAAGTCGCGTTCGTCGTCAGCTTCAGCACGCTCGCTTGTGTGATGACGCCGCCGCGATGCGAGTCTGCCGGCAAGGCGACCTTTCGCAGGTCGAGCCCGCGCGTTGTGTCGCGCGCGATGCCGTAATGCTTCGCCAAGCGCTCGTTGAGCATCGTCCAACCCGAGTGCAAGAACGATGACGTCGGCAGATCGTGAGTCAGCACTTCCTCGAAAAAGGCTCGCGTCTCTTCGGGCATCGACCAGGCGAGCCAATCGTCGAACTCGACATACATCGCATCGGGCTTCATGTCATGAATCTTACGCAGCTCAAGCCATTGCCCCGTGAAGCTCTCGACGAACCGCTTCGCGCGCGGATGTTTTAGTAGGCGTTCGGTCTGCGCTTTGAGCACGTCGGCCTTCGACAGCGCGCCCTTCGCCGCGACGGCCAGCAATTCATCATCGGGCCGCGAACTCCACAAGAAGTAGGACAACCGCGATGCGAGGGCGTAGTCATCGAGCGTGCCCGGCTTCTCGATGAGCATCAGAAAGTGCGGCGAGCACAGCGCGGCTTTGTAGGTCTCGATGAGCACATCTTCGAGCGGCTCGCCTTTCTCTAACTGAGCGAGCGCTGGCTTCAGGTAGCTGCTGAGTAATTCTTCCGACACCGGGCGACGGAACGCTTTCGGCAAGAAGCTGCGGATGAGTCGCTCGGCATCGGCTTTTGCGTCCTTTGAAACAAGGCGCAGGCGATTGTGAGTCTTCGAGAACTCGTTCGGGTTCCACTTACTCCAATCTTGCTTCGGGTCTTTGCCCGCGACGATGTCCTCGTAGAAGCGATGCGGCACGCGAGGCAGTCCGCCGAAGTACGACCGATACGCAACGCCGACATCCAGCGGCCCTTCGAGCTCGATCCAATCAACAGCGAGTCCCGGACCTTTGAAGTTATCGCCGACCGGTTGATCCTTGAGCTGCTTCTTCAGCTCGCCAAAGAACGTCAGCCCGACGCCTTCGAGATAAACCTGCTCGCCGCGCGGTAAATTAAATTCCAGTTCGATGACGCGGCGTTTGTCGGACGGAGCGTCTTGCACGGCAAGAATGTGTTCGAGCTTCTCATGCGCAAAGCGGTCCGAGCTGATCTTGCCGACGAGCACGGGGATCGGTTTGCCGTCGTTCTGCACGGCCCCGACAGACGCACGGAAGCGATATCGCCCGGCACTCGGAGTCTGTGGAGTCTGCACGCTGCCGTGCTTATAGAGCTGAGCACACAGCACGATCGTCTCACCTTCGAACCTGACGAACGGAGCCGTGCCTTCGCGATTGGGCTTCGGTCGACCGTCGAGAAACTCGCGCCCCGTTTGCCGCGAGCGCCACGGTTCGCTCGGAATGATCTCCGGCGGCAGAGCATCGGGGAGCACGCGATCGGCAGCTTCCTGATACCGCACGAGATGCGTTGCCGACGTCTCAAGCCCGCTGCTGATATTGTCGAACCCCGCCACGATGCTGTCCTCGGGTAACAACGATTTCACATCCGTCGTGATGCCGAAGAGGTCATGCACCGAGTTCTGATACTCCGCCCGATTCATTCGCCGCACGAGCACTCGTCCGTCGCGTTGCTGCTTCGTGAACGACGCCTCATGCAATTTTGCACGAAGCGATTTCACAAACGCCGCGCGTTCCGCATCGCTCGGTTGCTCAGCCTCGCGCGGCGGCATCTCGAGCTTTGCGACGCGATCAAAGATCCGAGTCCAACTCGCCATCACCGCCGAGTCAATGAGGTCGATCGGAACCGCATCGAGCTTGAGACCAGCCTCTGGCTTCACGCCGCTGTGACAACTGACGCAATGCCGTTTGAAGAAAGCTTCATTGGCGTGCGCTGTTGAAGTTTGAAAGAACGCGAGTACGAACGCTCCCGCGAAAAGAACAGAAGAGAGCGAACGGAGTGAATTACGTTGGCTGATAGGCCCCATCATGTTTTCAGCGCGGTAGAGGGTGAGATTAGGCGTAACGAACGCTGATGTTTTGGCGGATCTTCACGTCAGCTCCAATCCATTTGCCGAGCCTTTCGACGACACAAACTCGTCAGTCTCGATGCCGAGGAGCTGCAGCATAGTGACGAAGTGGTCGGATGGCGGTTCGTTGTTGGTCATATCGAACCCAGGAAACTGCCGGTGCGTGACGTTTCCGAAGCCGCAGAATCAGAACATTCTTCGTGTCGTGGTAGTTGCCGTTTCCGAGGTTGCTGCCGTAGAGAACCGCGCTGTGCTTTGCTCTTAAAGACAACGAACTCGGGCTTCGAGCAATTGTTAATACGCAGTGATCCTCAAGACTCGACGTCGCAGGTTGATCGGTCGACGATCTCCATGAAGGTGAAACACGAGAACCTCAATGTGTGGCTGCGCGGCATGTGGAAGATTCCTGAAAGCTTGAAGCTGATCACACTCGAAACCTAGCCGTTATCCCATTGCCATCAGTCTTTTGCTTCGACTCTCGCATCTGCCAACAGTGATCGACGAGAACCGCGCCAAGATGCGTGCATGGACCCGTTCGTCATTCAACACGTAGGGGCACATGTGAGTCCGTTTGAAATAATGGAATACGGCTTACAGGAAAGTCCCGAGCTGACTACTACGTAAAGGGATTCGGTTGTGACCGATATCAAGGCTGCCATCGCCGGCGTCCAAGATGCCGAGCTTCTTCCGTAGCTTGCTTCCGTCGTCCCTAACCCGCAGGTGTCGTTCCGCTGCTAGGGGCTCACTTCCTGCATTGAAGTCATAGGTCGCATTCAACTGATCCTGACGCAAAGGCGCCCGACTTCCGCCGTTTCTCGGAGTATCCAACGTCCTGCCATAAAGACTCGCGACCTAGCTTTGTCGCTCAGTACTTGACGAGATAATCGACGAAGAACGCGACAACAGCCGCTGCCGCGAAAGCGACAAACTAAGCCTCACCCAGTCTTCAACATCATCAACCTTCAGAGGCGTCCAAATGTCTTTTCATTTTGAGTAGGTGTCGATTTCGAGACGTACCGCCGGTGATTGAGGCACATGCACGCGGACCGTCCAACCTTCGTCGACCGAACGATCAGGGATCACTCGCAGTGCGAAGCCATGATGTTTCGCTTCACCGATGACGATCGATTTCAGGTAGCGTGTCACATCAATCGAAAGTTCTTTCGGCGGCGACCATGACGGCGCGTTGTCGGCCAGTGTGGGAACGATTGCAGCTCCCAAAGTGTCGCCGAGCTTCTTGAAATCGATGCGTTCTGCTTGAGCGATTGACGATCGTAGCGCGACGACTCCGAGCTTTGTGCTCCCCTTGGGATGAGCCCGCGTGGCGGGCACGATCAAACGCGCCGCTGCCAGTTCTTTGAGCGTCGGCAATTCGGGAAGCTCGGCAGCGATGACATACGCCAATGAAGGGACTGATTCATTGCTCGTCTTTGGCCACTTGAGGAAGTCTGTTGTCGGCGTTGCTCCCGAGGCATCGACGAATTGTCCGCTCGGCAAGTTGAACGAGGTCGTCTTCACCGGCTTGATGCTGCGAGCCGGAGCCGGTTGAGTTCCGGCCATTAACGGATTCGGGAGCGACTTCAGCTCATCGTTCGGTCGCGTGATGGGAGCCTTCGCGCCGTCAGGCAATGACAACGCGGATTGTCCTTTTGCGACAACCTCGCGACGCACGAACAACATGCGCGGGAAGACCGGATAAGCCTCTTTCGGAGTCGGCACGTCGATCGTGAATCGAGCGGGCAATTCATTCGCTGTGAATGTCTTTTGAACGACGGTCGCTTGCGCATCCCAACTCGCATCATGAGCCCGCGCGAGTTCCTTGCCTTCCAGACACAATTGCTCGTAGCTCTTGCGTCGCGATCCCGTTCGATAGGCGTACGTCACGACTAATTGGCTGTCACCGAGCGCTGCGGCATCCGCAGTTGAGACCTCGATCACATTGCGTCCGGGTGACAGATACGGCAACGCGAACGGATTGTTTTGCACGGTCACATCAAGTCGCACGTTCTGTAAGCGGTCTTTGAAATTGAATCGTGCGAGCATGGCGACCTGTCCCGCGACACTGCGGCCAAAGTCTTTCAAATCCGCTGCTTTCCAAGACTTGCCGTCGTCGGTGCTGATTTCGAATTGATCAACGCCATCGGCTGCTCCGGTTGCTTGAGTCATCAAATACGGAGACTGCAATCGCACCACCGCTTGTCCCAACTTCGCCGGATCAACAACGACCAACGCGCCGTCTTTGAACGCTGCATTCTCAATGGACTCGAACGAGTTCAAGCCACTCGCGCGCGACAAGTCTGCTCGAAACGTGAGCGTGCCATTCGCATAACTTTCGGCGTTCCAATCGGGACCGAGATACGGCTCAGCGATCGGACCTTTCTCGGGCGAGTTGCGGATCTCTTTATCGCCACAGGTATGACACGGAGCGATCTTGGAATCGGCCCAGTACCAAGCACCGTCCGCTTTGTCCCAACGATTAGTGAGCGCGAATCCCGGAGCCAAATTAACATCCGCCGAATAGCTTCCCGTCGAATGCCGCATGCCCGCCCAACCGGGTTCAGGGCCAACTCGATTGCGATGCTTCACGCCATCCACAACGCCCTTGAGATCATCGCCGCAAGTCAGAAACGCAGGCGCTTGAGCGTTCGCTTTCTCACCGAACAAATCGAATTCATTGCCCTTCGCATACGCGACCTTGCGTGCCTGATCGACGACGAACGCATCGAACACCAACGCTTGAGGATTGGCCGCGAGATCATCTTGTCCGGCAATCGTTCTCTTCGACGGATCGCGCGGATCGGGCATCCAAGCGTAGAACTTCAAGAACACATCGAGGTAATGCCAACGCCCGTCATAAAACGCTTCGACCGTCGTATGACCGGGCCAACCGACGAACCGCCAATCCCAACCGATCTCGCGCCAAAGTGCGGACTGCTCGGCATGCAGTCCGCCGCACAAACTCCAACCGTAGCAGTTGATTTCCTTGAGCACCGGAATGCCGCCGGGCTCACTCGGATAAGCGCGGTGATAGTGAGTCAATCGCATGAAGTTGTAGAGCGCGATCGCCTTCTCATCGTTCGTCTTGCAGTCGCGCGTCACGGTCTCAACGATCGACCTGAGCGACGAACAATCTGGTGCTTTGTCGGGCAAAACTTTGATGCCCTTCACGAGCGATCGACTCGCCGCGCTGGTCGTTTTCGACGAGGGATCAGCGGCCATAGCCGTGATGCTGGCAACAGAAGAAACCGCCATCACCACCATCAGCGGCAGCACAGAATTCGTTTTGGCCATCAGTCGTCATCCTGCGAATGCTGTTGCGAGTTGCTGTCATCGAACTAATCGCCTGAAGTGCAAGCAGGCGACGAGTTCGACAGCGCGTCTATCTCGTTGTGCTACTTCCTACAGCTTGTTCGGAGTCACCTTGGTCCACGGAGTAAAGGCTCCGATGCCGTGTTGCTGGATCTTGCGCTTCCAGATCTTGTTCATGCAGAACGCGAAGAGCGTGTCTTTGTCGGGGCCGCCGATGGCAACGCCGGTGACTCGGTTGCCGTCGGGGACCGGAAGGATAATTTGAGTCGGGCCGTCGTCGGCGCTGATTTGAATTCCGCTGCGAGTCGCGATGAATTGGCGGCCTTCGAGTGAGTAGCAGAGCGACTCGGGACCAGCGTCGTCGTCCCAGTCGGCGACATGCAGATGGAAGAAGCGTTCCTTGTTGCCGAGCGTGCCGTCGTCGTTGATCTGATAGCTGTAGACCCACTTCGAATGCCCCTCACCGACGGACAGCAACCATTGATCGGGGCGATACGCCATGCCCGTTGCGAACTTGATGCCGCGATCAACTTCAGTCTTCTTACCATCCTTAATGAGCCACACGCTGCCGGTGTTCGGCTTCTCGCCGTTGCTCGTGACGTACAACGAGCCGTCAGGCCGCGCGATAATCGAGTGCCCGAGGATGCCGTCCATCACGACGCTCCCTTTGCCTGCAGCGTCGTACTTCATGAGCTTGTCGGTCCTTTCGGAGACCGTGAACACCGAGCCGTCCGGTCCGATTGCCACCGCATGTGCTTGAGCCGCATCGTAGACGAAGACGCTGACTTTGCCGTCGAGGCCAATGCGATAGAGCTTGTTGGCAGTTGTGTCAGCGAAGATGACTTCGCCGTTCGCGTTCATCGCTGGTCCGCGAGTGCTCTTCGTCAAACCCTCGGACACAATCTGCCAGTCCTCGCCGGGGATCAATACTTCTTGAGCACGCGGAGCACTCGGTCCGGCTTTGACTCGCTCGGGCCAACCCTTCCACAAGTACGCCATCGCCTCACGCCAGTGCTCGGCGTAACCCTGCACATGGCGGCCGTCGATCACTCGGAACTGGTAATCGTAGCCTGAGAACTTCAGCGCCTTGTCCATCTCTTGATCGAGCAGGAACCAGTCGCCCGCGACGTTCTCCATGTCGCGCGTCGCGGTCGTGAGGAACGATCGAATGGGCTTCGCTTCAAACTTGCGGACCATCGTTGGGAACTCGTGCCCGCCACGAAACGCGACCCAACTGCCGCTGGCTGCATACACGCGACTGAAAGCATCGGGCCGATGCCAAGCCGCCGTGAACGCCGCGATGCCGCCGCTGCTGCCACCCGAGATGCAGCGATCATTGCCGTCCGTCGAGAGATTAAGCTGATACTCCTTCGCGATGAACGGCAGCAGTTCGTCAATCAGGAACCGGACCTTGTTGTCGCTGATGCCGTCGTACTCGAAGTCCCGATTGCGGCGTCCGGATGTCCCTTTCATCGGGGCGGGGAGATCACCGGGGCGCACGAAGACACCGATCGTCACGGGGATTTCTTTGGTGGCGATCATCGTCTCCAGCATCTTCTGTTCGAACGGATTGAAGCCGTCTGTCTTCACATAGACGCAGGCCGGTTGCTTGCCGTCGTACTGAGCAGGCACGAACACGGTGACGTCGCGCACCGTGCCGGGAAAGATCTTGCTCTGCTTGAAAGAGAACTGCTTCGTCGAGCCGGGCAGGATGTCTTCGGGCTTGATCGCAGGCGGTTCGTACTTCGGACCAGCGTCGGCCTTCATCTCAGCAACGCCGCTACCCGCCATTGGCCGGATGAACCACTGCAAGTGGACGTCGGTCGGAACGTAGGACCACAGGTCGATTCGCGTGCCGACCTCACGCACTCCGCCGAAGTGATCGAGTCCCTGTTCCGGCGCGTGTTTGGCAATCAGCGAGTAACTGCCGTTTTCATGCTTCGTCAGCGACCAACGCTGAAACGGTTTGCCTTGATCCTTCGCCAGCACGATCAACGTGCCGTTCTTCTTCTCACCGTTATCGACCGTCAGCACGAGCGACGGATCAGCCGCCGCCGCAACCTTCACAGAGCCGTCTGTTGGGATGACGACCCACTTCTGGTTCGCTGCATCGCTCGGCTTTTGAATCGAAACGACCGCGCCCTCTTTGACACCTCCGACGGCCTCCAGCACGAACTCGGGGGTACTAGCCGAGACGATCCGGTATGTGCCCCAGTCTTCGGCAGCACTCGGTGTAACTCTCAATACAAGCAGTATTGTCGCAATCAAACACAGCAGAGGCGATTTGGAAAGCATGATGTTTCTATGAGATGTAAAGCGTGTCATAGGATTTGAAATCAATTCGATTCTTGCCGCTCATGTCTTACCAAAGAGTTGTTCGAGTCGCTTCGATTGCGCCTCGCTTGGTTTCGTGTGAGTGATCGTGACTTTGGGCAGGTCTTGTTTCAGACGTTCGAGGTCTGCATCTGAAACCTCGACAGCATCGAGCGTCAGTCGAGTGAGTTCCGGCAGTTGTTTCAATCGCTTCAGGCTGCCGTAGTTCGCACGAGTCTCCATCAGCATCAGACTCTTGAGCGTCTTCACTTCGAGCAGCAACGCGATGGTCTCGTCGTTCGGGCACACGGTCTCCGGATTCAATCCATTTTGCCCGATCATCAACGACTCGAGCATCGGCAGTTCCTTCAAATGTTTGACGCCGACGTTCGTGTGCCTGACATGCCACAGTCGAAGTCGCTTCAGTGTTTTGATCTGACTGATGGCTGCGACGGCTTCATCATTGAGCGTTGCGGATCCGCCGATCGATAACTCTTCAAGCTGCTTCAGAACGGCCAATTGATCCAACGTCTTCCCGCTGAATGATCGCGGCGGATGATAGAACGTCAGCCGTTTCAGCTTTGGAAATTGAGTAAAGGTCTTCAGACCCTCGTCGGTGATTTGCATGCCGTTAGAGCTGAAGGCTTCTAAGTCCTTCAGTCCCGCGAGCAACGGCAACGAGGCTTCGTTGAAGCCCAATCCAAACGAAAGCGACGTCACCTTCGCGACACTGCCGAGCGACTTAAAGTCGTCCTCTTTCCATGGCGAGCATTCACCGACAGCGATCTGCAGTTGCTCTTTCACCGCAGTGACTTTGGCACCTTTGTCTTCGAGACGTTTGAGGATGAGCTTGTCGTCTCCAAAGCTCTGTGCGACGAACGATGTTACGAGCGACAGAGCCATCATCAGTTTCAGTGCGGCAGCGCGGGTCATGAGATATCTCGGTAATCGAGCTTGAACGAAGGAGATTTAGTCCGTCGCGTTTGAGGGTTGGCAGAGTTCGACGCACTCGAAGTCCGCCGTACAGATTCATTTCGACGCAGCGGCCTTCACTCCGCTCAGCGGATGTCGAAGTACCTCAGCCCAAGCGATCTCTTGCAGAAGCTTGTTGAGCTTTTCCTCTTGGTCGCCAAGTCGTGCTCGTTTCAATTCCTCGGGGACCGGCAGTCCGATGGGGCTGCGGCGATAGATCACGGCGAAGTTGGAATAAGAGACGAGAGTCTTGAGTGGCGGAGTCCCGTGACCAGTCGCGTCGGTGAAGAGATCCTTCTGCGATTTCAGTCCGGGTGCTTGCCCGGCGATGATCTTCTCACGCAGGGCGATGATGGCCTGAGCGGCCGGTACTTCGTAGCCCACAGTCTTGCCATGCTTCTGATTCAAGCCCGAGATCATCTCGTCCATGCTCTTGAAGTACGGCTCGTGTAAGGCTCGCAATTGCTCGCCGTTCATCTTGTCGTGATCGACGGTCTTGGGGCGTCGTAGCTCAGGCGGCGTGGTCGGCTCATAGATGTCAAAGCGGAGCCAGATCGGCTGAATCACGATCCGAATCTCTTTGTTGTGCTCCAAAGCGAGATCCACAAACTGCTCGATACCGGGATCGGGCAAGAAGATTGGAGACAGCGTCAGCACATCAACCTTGCCGCTTCGCAAGTGCTTCTTCACCTCGTTCTTTTCATCCGCAACATCCCAATGCTGAATGATGCGCGAGCCGCCGATCGACGAGGCCGCAAGCTGCATGTGATCATTGATCTCAGCTTTCCGTGTGAGGTCCGCCAGAATCGGCGGCATAAACATGTGAAAGCTATGACCGCACGTGGCGAGACGCTGCCCCGCTTTGATCGGGTCCACGAGAGCCGCTTCAGTCTTGTCTTGAGCACTTGCACTGAATGCGAATGGCAGCAGGCCACATAACAGAATGGCACGCAGGCCAAGGTGTAAGAAGTAGCGACGGACATCAGTCATCGGTGTTCTCCGGTTGTGGAATTCTTGCACGACTGACTGCCGGTCGGTCGCGCTGTGAGATCAACGGACAAGAAGTCCGACGTGCTTTCAGTTCGGTGACGCTTCTCCGTGCGGGTAGCGGTAGTCAGCTTTGTCGTCGGTTGAGACTTGCCGCGTCGAACCATCGGCCAGCGAGTAGAGGAACAGCTTGCCGCCTGCGTGATAGACGATCGAACTCTCGCCTTTCGTGAATCGTGGGTAAGCAAACCAAACTCGCTTTCCCTCGGCGTTCGCGAAGGGCTTCAAGTTGCTGATCGTTCGCCGCTCGATGTCGAAATCAGCGACATACAGCGTGCGACCGGGGAACTCGTATTTGAAGCCGGTCTGATACTCGAAGCAGATCTTTGTTTCGCTCGGCGAGATGCTGATGCGATCGAGGATGCCTTTCGGTGCCAGTTCGCATTCGATGCGTTCGAACTTCGGCTCGCTGCCAGCGTTCGGGGTCATCAAGAAGTAACCGCGCTGTTGCTTCGGCGGCGTCGCGGCGACGAGCAATCGGCCATCGCGCACGGCCGAATGGACCCAGGCGTGATAGCTCTTGTCGGTGAGCTGAATCTCCTCGCCCGGCTTCGCGCCGACCTTGCTGGCCATGATGTAATAGCCGCCGGTCGCTGGGTTCTTGCGATTCCAAACCGGAGTGTTGTTACCGTCGCGGGTCCACGTCGGATTGAAGTCGGTGAACGTGCCGTCGGAGAGCTGATGAAACCCGGTGCCGTCCGCGTTGATGATGCACATGGCTGTGATCCACTTGCCGACATCCGGGTCATCCTTGAGCCGCCGGAAGAACACGAGCCGATCTTCAGTCACCGACCACGACGGCTTGAAGTCCCAATGCCCGCTCGTGATCGGCTTCGTCTCTGGCGAGCCCAGCACGGTGATGTGGATCTCGCCGCTCTTGTAATAAGAAGCACGCGGTCCATCGTCAGCGAAGAGGTTTAACGACCTGAGTAAGAGCGCCGCCGTCAGCGCGATCATGATCGATTTTCGCAGCATGTTTTTCATGGTGATCCGAGTCGGAGCTTGAATGAGCTTGTACGACGGACTTGCAGTCGGTCGCTGACAACTCTCGACGGACTACAAGTCCGTCGTACAGAGTTTTGATTGAGCGCGACCTCAGGGCTTCGCTCGGTTTAGGCGGTACAAGTCGCTGCCCATCTTCATCAAATACAGCACGTCGCGCGACGGGTCGTATTCGAGCCAGCTCAGGTTGCCGATGCCCTTCATCTCTTTTGGTGGAGCGACTGGTTCGGACCAGACGGTACCGCCATCACGGCTCTCGACCACGCCGGACTTTGTGAGCACAAACAGATGTTTGTCGTCGCGACCAAAGATGGGGCCGTATTGAGCGCCCTTCACGAGAGCCAACAGTTGCCACGATTGGCCTTGGTCGGACGTCACGATCAGACCGTCCTCGGTGAGCCAATACAGACGACCGGATCTCCACTTCGGCAGGGCTTGAGCGACATTCGAACCGAACGGGCTGTACGAGTCGCTACATGGCTGCCACGTCTTGCCGCCGTCGGTCGTGCGAGCGATGTTGGCTCGTGGTCGATCCGCCGTTTTCAATTGAGCCGCGATCGCTGTCTGGTTGTCGAACACCCAAGCCGTACCAAAGTTCTTGCCGACCTCTCGAAACGATCGGCCTCCATCGCTCGACGCTATTAACAGGTCGCCCGCTTCGTGCTTCAGCGTGAGGACGAATTTCTGCTCGGGGTCCGTCCAATCGACGGCACACCAATCGACATGACTCGACTTCGCATCGAATGATCTCCAAGTCGCTCCTTGATCGTCGCTGATCGAGATGGGCGATCCATAGACCAACGCCGTCACCATCCGCCGACTCTTGCCAGTGGGATCGAGCAACCAACAGCCGGGCGTTTCAGTGCGGCCTTTGGGCTGAGTTTCGCTGACTCGTTTCCAAGTCCCGCCTTGATCCGCCGAATGAAACGTGCCTCGATCACTGAGGTTTACCCATACATCGCCGCGCTCGTGATCGACGACGATTCCGCAGAGTCCGCCGAAGCCAGTCTTCTCGCGTTGCAGCAACTCCGTCGCGACCGGCTGCCAGTCAGGATCGGCCGCCAATGCAGCCAACGGCAAACAAAAGACACCGATCAAAAGCAGGTATTTAATCATCGTTACTTGGCTCCAATGCAAAACCTGTGAATTCGAGTAGGGTGGGACAAAGTCGCGCCAGTCACTGGTGGGCCGTCGCAAACCGAACACGTTGCTCAGCAAAATCTGCTGCTGCGGGCCAAATGAGTCAGCGACCGCCGGCCCACCATGTCTGCGGTTTGCTGTCCCACCCTACTTTGCTCCAATGCAAAACACATGACGGGTGCCGACGAAGAACAAACGGTCTCCGGCGACAGCCACAGAAGCGTGATTGGGATCGCTCAGATCGTTCGTCGCCAGCAGCTTGAATTCATCGCCGGACTGAATGACGTAACTGACGCCCGCGCTCGCGAAGTACAGCCGACCGTTCGCATCGGCGACGGGGCTGGCCCATGTGCTCGTCAGCTTGGGAAGTCGCTCGGCGTAGACCTGCTTGCCGTCGGCGACTTGCCAACACTTCAACACGTTCGGCGAGTGCAGCCGATAGACGCGGTCGCCGACGATGACCGGTGAGCCGATCCCTTCCGGCACTTGATTGATCCGCCACTTGATGTGAGTGCTGGTGACGTCGCCCGAACCGGTCGGGTCGATCGCAATACCCGGCCCACCGCGTCCGCTGTCGCAATAAACGATGCCCGCCCCGTAGGCCACTGACGCCGACTCACCAGCACCGCGACACCACCACAACCGCTCGCCATTCGATGGGTCGAAACTTTGAATGCCTTCGTCCGATTCGCCGAATCCCGAAGCGGCGACCACAAGCTGCGGCTTGTCGTTGACGTTGATGACGACCGGCGTGCTATGAGCCAGTCCCATCTTCGGCAGCGACTTCTGCCACTTCACGGAACCGTCGGTCTTGTTGTAAGCGATGAGCCGCGAGTCCTTCTTATTCGACATCGCGCAGAGCATCAGCACGGTGTCGCGAAACAGAACCGGGCTCGTGCCGATGGTGACATCGAAGCCATGCGGAGAGATCTCGTTGCGCCAAACTGGCTTGCCCTCGAAATCCAACGCCGCGATCACCGACGACGCGAAGACGACATACACGCGCTGGCCGTCAGTGGTCGGGGTCGGAGCCGCATAACCGCCGCCGGGACCGCTGCGAAAATCGTTTCGCAACCACGGGCCGGGTTCGATGGTTGCGTCCCACAGCAGCTTGCCGTCGCTCACTCGATAACACAGCACGTGATGCTCGGGGATGACCTTTGCTCGATCCGTCACAGCAGCATCCCAGCGAGCCGTGCAGACAAACATGCGATCGCACCAAACGATCGGGCTGGCATGACCTTCGCCCACCAACGGCGTTTTCCAGATCACGTTTTCCGACTTCTCTCCGCCCCATTGCAGCGGCAGGTTCTTGCTCTGCAAATAGCCCAATCCTGAGGGCCCTCGAAATCCCGGCCAGTTTGCCGTCGCAAGTTGACCGTCATTCGGATCATCCGCCGCCGCGCCGTTTGCGATGAGCAAGATTGAAATCACCGCGATCACAAAGGGTGGAGGTAATTTGGATGACATCGCGTTCCCGTGAATTGCAGGTAGGTTTTCTCAACTTAGTCCGAACACCTGAGTGAGTTTGTAACGCGAAAGCAAAAGCCATCCACACCGTCGCCACAGCTCACGACAGCAGAGCCTCATCGTAGATCTAGGCGACTGCGTTCGCTGTTAATCGTCGCGGCGTTGCGAAATTACGGTGCGAGAGGATGCGACGCGCTTTGAGTCAGTGACGGCACCGCAGTTGGTCGTTACGTCGCGGAGCCGGATGGCTTCCTTGTCTCGCACCACTTCGCAGTCTGCAACGATGGCCGCTTCATCAAGCCGACATTCGCAGGTGCGACATCTCAAGCAGTCCATCGCAATCGATCTCAGACGCTGGTTCGTAGCGGTTCTCTTGGCTGCGTCTGGTTGATCATGGCTTTGATGGCGTCGAGCCTTTGATTGTCGCGGTCTGCTTTCGAACCTCTGACAGCATCCGGCAGCAACGACTCCTGCGGCGGACGTCCTACAATCGTTCGACGCCGGCGTTCGGATGCCTGACTGGGCACTGACGAGGTCGCCACAGTTGCTCGACGGAATCCATCGGCTCTTAAGGCCTGCGGTTCATCTGCTTGATTGTGTGAACGAAGAGCCGAAAGCATTTGTAAGAAATTGCACACCAAAGGAATGACGACCATGAAGCGGTCAATCTCACTTTCGCTGTTGGCTGGGTTGAGTCTCTTGGGATCTCTGTGGACTTCCGATCTTTGGGGGGACGAAGCGAAGCGTCTGCTCTCTGAAGCAGAGCCACGGATTCGAGCGATCTACGAACGCCGTGAGTTTCGAGCGGCGGAGTTTTCAGCCGAGTGGTTGCCGGATAGTTCGGGGTTTTGGATCCAGGAACGTGATCCTCAGACGAAGCAGCAGACTCAGAAGTTTTATGAGGTCCGTGCGGGGCAACCGGTGGTTGAGGTAGAGCGGAAAGAGATTCCGAAAGCTCGCCCCAAGTCGGCTTCTCTCGACGGGAAGTGGTCGCTGGATTCGAAAGACAACAACCTCATGCTCCGCGATCTCGCGATGGACCAAGCGACGCAGGTGACTCAAGTCACTACCGAGCGTGATGTGTGGTACCGCGGCATCTCGTGGAATCCGAACAGCACTCATGCCGTGTTCGTTGAGGGTGACTCCACCGACGTGCGACGGCGAGCCGTTCTGACGCCGGATGATCCGTCTTATCCCGGTGTCAGGCGCGACCGCTTCGCTCGAGTTGGTGAGAAGATTGAATCGTTGCGAGTCGGTGTCCTGAGCATCGCCGACAAGCAAGTGAAATGGCTCCCCATCGAAACACCGGCGGAAGGTTTCTACTTGGGGCAGGTCGAATGGGCGGGGAACTCACATGAAGTCTTGATCGAGACGCTCAGCCGCTTTCGCGACAAGCGAGAATTCCTGCTCGTCACTGTCGAAGGTCAGGTTAAGAAGTCTTACACCGAGACGAATGCCGCGTGGGCCGAGTCTGCTCAAGGCAAGAATTCCGGGCTGACGTGGATTCGAGGCGGCGATGCGTTCATCGTCGTCACGGAGAAGGATGGCTGGCGTCACGCCTATCTTTACTCGCGCGATGGCAAGAACGAGACGCTGCTGACCAAGGGCAATTACGACGTCATCGACCGCGCGGTCGTGGATGAGAAAGGCGGCTGGTACTACTTCTATGCGTCGCCAGAGAACGGGACTCAGCGATACCTCTATCGCGTGCCGCTCGATGGTTCGGAAACGCTGGAACGAGTCACGCCGAAGGATCAGCCGGGGACTCATGACTACAAGTTCTCGCCGGATGCACGATGGGCTTTTCACACACGTTCGACGCTCGATTCACCGCCGCTCATTGAGCTGGTTGAACTGGCCGGACATCGCTCGGTCAAAGTGCTGGAAGACAACTCCGAACTGCGGCAACGAGTGAAGCCACTCATCACTCATCCCACAGAGTTCCTGCAGTTGGAGATTGGTGAGGGAGTCTCGGTCGATGCGTGGATGCTCAAGCCGAAGCACTTTGACGCGACGAAGAAGTATCCGGTCTTTGTTTATGTCTATGGCGAGCCGTTCTCACAGACCGTGTTGGATAACTGGGGAGCGGCTCAGATCGATTTTCATCGAGTGATTGCTGACCTTGGTTATCTCGTGGTGTCGATCGACAACCGAGGCACGCCAGCTCCGAAGGGGGCCGCTTGGCGACGATCGATCTTCGGTAGTCTCGGGCCACTTTCGACCGAAGATCAGGCGGCGGCGCTTAAAGAGCTGGGAAGGACTCGACCGTTCGTGGACTTGTCGCGAGTCGGCATTTGGGGTTGGAGTGGCGGTGGATCGAACACGCTCAACGCGATGTTTCGCAAACCGGATTCTTATCACGTCGGGATCGCGGTCGTGCCCAAGCCTCAGCCGCATCTCTACAACGCTTGGTTTCAAGAGATCTACATGCGGACTCGCGAAGTGAACCCGGACGGCTACCAGAAATCCGCCCCAATCAATTACGCCGAAGGACTTCAAGGCAAGCTGCTGATTATCACCGGCTCGGGTGAAACCAACACGCACATTCAAATCATTGAAGGGCTCGTGGATCGGCTGATCGAACTCGGCAAACCCTTCGACTACATGGTCTATCCCAATCGCGATCACGGACTGCGCGAAGGACGAGGCTCCGAAGTGCATGTGCGAATGCTTGTGATGCGCTATCTCCTCGAACATCTCGCCCCTGGCCCGCGCTCGTGATCGCGAAATGTGTTTGGCCGCGTTGACCATTTGGCGAGCCGGATTATGGGCGTTGTGAAGTCGTTGGACGCGAAGCGGTGACGCTCACCTGAAATGCCCACGGTCGATTAGTCCAAGTCAACTACTCCAAGATGGGAATACGATTCACTCAGGCCCAAATGAGTCAGCGACAAAACGGTTCTATGAGCGTTGTTGGGAAATGGCTAACGGGTCTCCTTGATTGGTGTTGAAACAAAGAGGCGACAAGACGACTTTCGACGCACATGTTGGACCCCTCAATTTCTTCTGAAACGGGAAGCCTCTGTCATGAAAACTGCAGCCCGAGTCATCGTTCTCTTGTTGGTATGCAGTACATCCGCGCTCGATCTCGCAGTGGCGCAGGCTCCGAATAAATCGAAGATGAAAGAGCCCGTATGGACTCCGACACGAGATGCAGAGCCCATCGTCAGTGCCATCAATCGAGAATGGGCAGCCGAGTTGAAGAGAGCGGACATCAAGCCATCTGCACGCTGTCTGGACTCAAAGTTCTTACGTCGCGCTGCGCTCGATCTGACGGGCCGCATTCCGACGTTGCCGCAGACGATCACGTTTCTGGATGACGATAGCCCCGACAAGCGGCGCGAGTTGGTCGACTCGTTGCTAGGTAGTCGAAATTACTCCGAGCATCTCGCGCGATGCTGGAAGCGACTGATTCAACCGCCGGACCTGACCAGTACGAAGTCTTCGGTCGATCGCTTTACTCCGTGGCTTGCGGATCAGTTGGCTGCCGGACGCGGCTGGAATGATGTCGTGCGTGAGTTGCTGACCGCCGAAGTGGACCTCACTCGCGAACCGCGCGGTGCGTTCTTCGCCGCCAATAACGAGATGGCAGTCCCGAAGCCGAGCCTATTGGCCGCATCGGTCGGACGCGTCTTCCTCGGCGTGCAGATTGGTTGTGCTGAGTGTCACAACCATCCTTTCACAGTTTGGACTCAGGAAGATTTTTGGGGACTGGCGGCGTTCTTTGGTCGGACGCGAAAAGTGTCGAAGGGCGATTTCACACTGACAGAAGCCAGTGAGGACGGGAAACAGTGGGAAGTGACCTCGATCACGATTCCCGAAGGATCGGGCAAAGCGTCGGGAAGAGTCGTTGCCGCGCGATTGCTCGGCGGCGGAGAGCCGAAGAGTGTCACCGATGCACTGCGACCTCAGTTGGCCGAGTGGCTGACGGCTGACTCGAATCCGTACTTCGCTCGGGCGATGGTGAATCGCTTGTGGGCTCATTGCATGGGAAGGGGACTCGTTGAACCGCTTGATGATCAGCGTGAGGGCAACGAACCGACGCATCCCGAACTGCTCGATCTACTCGCGAAGGAATTCATCGCTTCGGGTTATGACGTGCGGCATCTCTTGGGCTGCATCGTGCTCAGCGAGCCCTATCAAGTGAGTGCGCAGCCAACGCGCGAGAACTCTGATGACCGTACGCGACACAGTCATCATGTGGCGCGAGCGATAACTCCCGACGTGCTTTACGACTCGCTGTCGATTGCACTCAATCCAACGATCGTGAGCCGCGCTGTTCCTGGCACGAAGCCGCCGGGCAAACCGATGAAGTCCACCAGCACCGTGCAGTTGGAGCCGCGCGACTCGTTCATTCGCTTCTTTGGTCGCGCGTCATTGGACGATACCGGCGACGTCTTCAGCTATGGCATTCCGCAACTGCTGAGGCTGATGAATGACCGCGAGCTGACTCAGCAACCGCCGTTCTTAGTCGACCTCCTTAAACTTGAACCCGACGTGCCACGCCGAATCGAGACGCTCTTCTTGATCGCCTATTCCAGACGTCCTTCCGAGGCCGAGAGTCATCGCTTGCGACAATTGATCGCGAATGACATCGAGTCTCCGGAAGGTTATGCGAGCATCCTGTGGGTCTTGCTCAACAGCACCGAGTTTGTCGTGCATGACTAAGCCCACTTGGGATTCAGAAGTCGCACACAGTTTCCAGCCGCGAATGCGGCGGCAGCAAATAGCCGTGGGCGTCAGCCCACGGAAACGAGTCAAAATGAGTCGCTAGCCGCGAAGCGGCGATAGCAGCGTTCGTGTCTGTCGCCGCTTCGCGGCAAACACGAGTTGGTGCAATCCTTCTGCTGACGCCCGCAGCTATTTGCGGCTGTCGCTTCGTGACTCAAATGCGCAACTTCAAAACTAACGTCATTTTTCCGAAGAAGGACAACGTCATGCACGCGTCGAGCCTCTCTGTGAAATTCAACCGACGTTGCTTGATGCAGCTCACTGCTGGGGCAGCGTTCGGAGCTGCAGCTCGCTCGACGATCGTGACGGCTCAAGCCGCTGAGACGACGCCTCGCTCAGCAAAGCGATGCGTGCTGCTCTGGATGGATGGAGGTCAATCGCAGACGGACTCGTTCGATCCGAAGCCTGAAGCTGGAAGTCAGGTGCGCGGTCAGTTCGCGGCCATCGACACGAAACTGCCTGGAGTCCACTTCGCAGAGCGCTTCTCAAAACTTGCAGCTCGGGCTGATCAACTCGCGATCGTGCGGGGGATGAGCACCGAAGAAGCCGATCACGGTCGAGCTCGCATCTTCATGCACACGGGGTTTCGTCCGGGGCAAGGTGGTTTGAATTACCCGACGCTGGGAGCTCTTGTCTCAGCGGAACTCGGACAAGAGGACTCGATGCTGCCGAACTTCGTCGCGACCGGTGTGCCGCTCGGTAAGTACGACTTCGTGACCGACACTGGCTATCGAGGCCCGCGTCATGCCGCGCTCGTGCATTACGACCCGAGTCAGCCATTGGCTCATGTGATTCCGAGTGTCGACTCGCAGACCTTTGCGCGACGGCAGGCAGTGCTCGCCGAAATCAATGCAGAGTATGCCCGCGAACATGCGCGGCTCATCGCTCAAGGTCATCGCGCCGTTCAAGAGCGAGCGTCGAAGCTGATGACTGCCGAAGCCGCGTCCGCATTCGATCTCGCAAGAGAATCCACCGAGCAACGCGACCGCTATGGCAAGCATGGGTTCGGTCAAGGCTGCTTGTTGGCGCGACGATTGATTGAAGCGGGCGTGCCGTTCGTCGAGGTCTATCAAGGGAACTGGGACATTCACGAAGCGAAGGTTGTCGCTGAAGTTCGTGAGTTGATGCCGGTCGTTGATCACGCTGTGGTGACATTGCTCGATGATCTACGTGAGCGAGGACTGCTTGAGAGCACGTTAGTCATCGTGATGGGCGAGTTCGGCCGCACTCCGCAGGTGAATCGAGTCGGAGGCCGCGATCATTTTTCCAAAGCCTGGACGACACTCTTGGCCGGCGGCGGACTGCGAACCGGTCAGGTCATTGGTAAGACAGATGACAAAGGAGCGGAAGTGCTCGACGGCAAGGTCTCGGCGCGCGACTTCATGGCGACGATTTGCCGCACGATGGGCATCGACCACTCGCGGCAAGTCATGACGCCGATCGGACGAAAGGTTGGGATTGTCGATCAAGGCGGGACGCCGATCGCTGCGCTTTTCTGAGTGAACTGAGCCGACGTCTTGTTGATGTGACGCCACCCACAAGCAGTCGCTCAACTCATGATCCATCTCTCACGACGAATTGATGGGATGAACTACCAACGAGCAGCTTGGTCTGGCAGACGCCACACGGAATGGGGCAAGTCTTATCGCAATAAAGCCTCGCTCCTTGATGGTTGACAGAGTATGAGGCAACCTCGCGACATGAATGCGTCGAGCTTATTGTCACTGACGTTGATTGCTTCCTTCGTGTCTTCGCGATTTCAATGACGCCGCCGTTCCCCGGAATCGAGGTCCAACGATGAGTAACGCGAGTTACATCAGTCGCCGCACAATGTTGCGGTCAACCGGAGTGGCAATCTCATTGCCGCTCTTTGAACGCGGCTTTGAGCAAATCGCGCGTGCTGCTGGCGGCACCGAGAAGGCAGCCGAAAATCGGAAGCGCATGGTTTGCGTTTGTGCTCCGCTCGGGTTGCATACGCCGAATCTTTATCCCACTCAGACAGGCACGGACTACGAACTCACTCCTTATCTGGAGTTGCTTAAGGAGCATCGTTCGGCTTTTACGGTGATCTCGGGCCTTTCGCATCCCGACGTTGAATCAGGGCACGACTCGATCTTCAGTTTCCTCACGGCAGCACCACATCCGGAACGTCGTGCCGGTTTCCGCAACACGATTTCGGTTGATCAACTCGCTGCCGAGACGATCGGCGAACGAACTCGATTCCCGAGTCTGACGCTTTCGGCGGAAGGCTTTAGTTTGTCATGGACTCGGAGCGGGGCGCTCGTGCCTTCTGATGTATGGCCAGCGGCTGTTTTTGCGCGGCTGTTTCTCGACGGCCGGCCCGAAGAAGTTCAGGCTCAAATTCAACGACTGAAAGACGGCCGCAGCATCCTTGATCATGTGCAGTCTCAGGCAAAGACGTTGCAAGCCGACCTCAGCGGCAGCGATCGCGAAAAGCTCGACGAATATTTCACGAGCGTCCGAGAACTTGAACGTCGGCTGAAGATTGCCGAAGAATGGTCGCGCAAGCCGAAGCCCAAGGTCGACGCAAAGCAGCCGCAGAACGTGACGAACCCAGCCGATCTTGTGGGACGCACACGATTGATGTTCGAACTGTCGCATCTCGCGTTGCAGACTGACTCGACGCGGCTGATCACGATGATGCTGTTAGGCACGAGTCTGGTCCCGCCCATCACCGGCGTGAACGACGGGCATCACAACCTCTCACATCACGGTCAGGATCCCGGAAAGCTCGAACAACTGAAGCTCGTCGAAGTCGAGAAGCTCAAACAATTGCGAGACTTCCTGTCGAAACTGAAGGAGACGGAAGAGGGAGGCCAT
>OMIV01000010.1 GCA_900299185.1 Planctomycetaceae bacterium | reverse complement strand
TCGAGCAATCCAAAGCACGGCATCAACGAACAAACGATTGGCGGCCTCGCTTCCGCGAAGAGGAACAAGGGGAGCGATAAGAAACCAGTCGACATCCGAAATCGCGTGGCGAGACAACATGCTGAGTCTTCCGTGGCAGGAGTGGAAAACCGACCTCTATCCCATACTCCTCTCTAATGTCCACACGGCCTAGGAAACGGGGACGCAATAACTTCCCGAGTTCGTAGCATGGACCCCCAGGTCCGTGCGTCGCCGTCGGACGTAGTCGTCCGACCTGTGCGGCGCATATCGGGAAGTAATGGCGCCCCGTTCCTAAGCCAGAACCTGACTCAGCGCTTCACAGACGGCATCAACGTCATCCATCGTCGAGGCCCAACCGAGGCTTAGCCGAACGGTGCCTTGCCGATCGAGCGTTCCCAGTCGGCGATGAATTCCCGGAGCACAATGCAGCCCGGCGCGAGTGTCGATCTTGAAATGCTGACCGAGAATTGCAGCCAGCTCGTCGGAAGAGAATTGCTCGGCAGCAACGCTGATCACGCCGGTATGTCGAGCTCGATCTTCCGACGAATACACCGTCAAACCTGGGATGTCTTGAAGAGCTCGATAGAGCGACTTCGACAGACCGAGTTCGTGCGTACGAAGCGCGTCGATCGTCTTCTCTTGCAGAAACCCCAACGCCGCCTCCAACCCAACCAAGCCGGGGACATTGTGGTTACCGGACTCGAACCGATCGGGCATGACGTCGGGCTGAGTATCCGACTCACTTCGCGAACCAGTGCCACCTTGCCGGTGTGGTTCAAGCAGCAACTCTTTCCCCGGAGCGATGTAAACCAGCCCCGTCCCCAACGGTCCGAGCAGACCCTTATGCCCCGAACATGCGAGGAAGTCCGCCGACATCTTCTGCACGTCGACATTCAGGTGGCCGACAGTTTGCGCGGCATCAACAAGGAACAAGAGACCTCGGTCGCGAGCAATCTTTCCCACTAGCTCAACCGGCTGAATGGCCCCGGTTACGTTCGACGCATGTTGTAAGGCGATCAATCGAGTAGTTGGACGAATCGCCGCAGCCACGGCTGAAGACTCAACGAAGCCGCACTCGTCAACTTCGACGAGCGTGACCGACACACCGCGAGTCCGCTCCAGATGCCGCAGCGGACGCAGCACCGAGTTATGTTCGGCAACCGAAGACACCACGTGATCGCCGGGCTTTAAGAGCCCATGCAAGACGAGATTCAGCCCATCCGTCCCGTTGGAGGTGAAAAGGATCTGCTCCTTCTCCGTCGCCCCAAGTAACTCGGATGCTCGGAAGCGACATCGATCAACGATCTGCTGAACTTCCTGAGCAGAATCATTCGCACCGCGTCCAAACGGTCGACCGTTTTGGCGCTGGTATCGATCAACAGCCAGATAGACGCACTCGGGCTTCGGGAAACTGGTGGCAGCGTTGTCGAGGTAGATGGAATGATCAGCGGGCATTTCAAGCAAGCTCGTTTAAGTAAGCGTTCGGGCACCGATCGCTCGAAGGCAACCGGTACTCTCGGTCCGCAAGTTTCAGCCCAACGTAACTGCGAGAGAGAACGGCTTCGAGCCTACCTCGAACACTCCGTCGTCGAATCTGACGACCACTCGATCGAGCCACGGTCGTACTGGCCTCAGCGCTTGCCGAAAACCAATCGAAAGACCTGCACACGCTGATTGCGTCGTTCGGTCAGTTGGTCAGGAGCGACGTCATCGAGCAACACAAAGTCGCTGGGCCGGTACTTGAAGTTGGCGACTGGCAAGAGCGAATCTCGAACCTGCTTGAACTCTCGATTGAACGACTCATTGGCAAATGCATGAGGTCCAGCGACGAGGTAAGTCGGGAGCTGCTCCGGCGGACGATTCGAGTCCGCAAACTTCAAGTCCGTGATCGGTCCCAGCCCCACATCGTCACCGGCCAGATGATGCAACAAGCCGGGCTCGGCGAAGACATAAATGAGCTGCCTCACTCCCGAGATGGATGGACCATCTTTGCTGTCGAACTGAATTGCCACGCGCACCTTGCCTGCGATATCGGCCAAGTCCGTTCGAGCCACGTTTCCGGGCAGTCCTTTTCGCGCAGTCTGAGTCACCGTCAGCAACAGCACCAAAGCGGCGATGATGATCGTCAGGCGGCGACGCAACGGGCGGGTCGGTGACAGTGAATTGCGAGCAAGCTTGCCGGTCAGCAGTCGGACGATGGCCGATCCGATTCCGATCCAACCTGCGCCGCAGAACAACATCAACAAGCGGGGGTAAGGTCGATACAGCGGCGTCGCCAGCGCGAGTCCGACGATCCATGCCAAGCACAGCCATAGGCCCAACCAGTGAGTCCGCCCCGGCACCTCATCCTTCGACTTCCGCAGCTCCAGCACTCGCGCGATCCAGTCGGTCAAAGGCCAAATCAACATCACGATCACCGGATCCAAAACGCTCGCAGACATCATCGCCGAGGCAACGACCACTACGCTCGTTGTTGGTACTTGCTCCCGCGAATCGTCTGCACTGAGTTCGTTCCACGGGGAACGGTTTGACTGACTTACCAAAGGCTCCTGATCTCCCGAGTCTCCGTTTTCGTTCCACGTGAAACGTTCCGCGCGGATCACGGCCGCGACAGACAACGGAGCCAGCACAACTCCCAGCAACGTGAACCAACCCGCGAAATGCTTTTGAACCGCCTGATGCCTTTGCAGGGACGGCAACCATTCCGACCAACCGCCGACATAGTTGCGATGATTGTTTGCGACCGCCGCGTAGCCGCCTCGATCTTGCAGTCCCCACCAAACGGGACTCCAAACAATCACCGCGACGACTACAGCCACGCACCAACCCACAAGTAACCCACGCAGGTCGATCGCCCGACTTTCCTGACCAAGCTCAGGAGTCGAGGTGCGATCAGGATTAGCCAACACCGCCCCGGAGCGATCCAACAAAAGACGGCCCATTAGCCAGGCTGCCGCCGATCCGCTGACTGCAATCGCGACGGCGAGCCAACCGTTGTACTTCGTCGCCCAGGCTAGCCCGGCAGCCAGCCCTCCGACGCCGCACTGCCACATGCTCTGTTTGCTCAGCCCGCGATCAATCCAACCCACCGATGCCAGGATGAAGAACAGCAGCGGCGCATCCGTCAGTGCCGACCGACAGAACGCGATGTGATAGTCGCTGAAGGTCAGCAACGTCGCGGCTGCAATCGCGGCAGCGCCGCCAAACCAACGCCGGCTCAACCACCACAGAACCGGGATGCTCGCAGTCCCCAAGACGAGGCTCGGCAACATCGGCACCCAGCGAGCTGACCCGCAAAGGATGATGGACCACTCGATCAAACTCGGTACGAGCGGTGGGGCATACAAGTGCCGCGCGGGGAATGCGTAGCCGTCGTCTGGGAACAGCAAGTTCGAGGCATACACGCCTTCGTCGAAGTGCTCGACCGCTAAACCGCTGGCGGGAAAAACTCGAACCACCAACGCCAGCAAGGTGAGACCGACCAGCAAGGCGAACTCGGTGCGAGTGATCTGCGGCGCGGACGACTGCAGCTGAGAGGTGTCGGTCGAAGAGTCAGCCACAGGTTGCGTCCCGGTCAAAATTCAAAGTCGGCTCGTCGGAGTGAAGTCGCATCGTCGCGGCGGCTGAGACCTCGATCAAGACGCGAAGTCTCGGATGGAACGTGCCGATGGGGACCGGCCCAAGAACAACACCACAGCTTGAGAAGCAGCATTCCGCATGCTTCTCAGTCGCGGAGCGACTGAGCTAAGTAGCTGAGTCGCTCCGCGACTCAGACTTGTAGTTGGAGTCGCTCGGGATCCATCCCAAGCTACGGCGACGTGCAGCACTGGCAGCCACTGGCTACGTTCCGGCGCCTCGAATTCACCTCTCACACTCGGAGCGATCAACATGGTTCGAAAGCTTCTCGCGCTGGCAGTCTTGTCGGCGATGGCTGTGGTCTTCGTCCCGACAGCTCAATCGGCAGACCAATGGCAAGCCGGGGTTTCGCGAATCGTCATCACGCCCGACGAGTTCATCTGGATGTCAGGCTATGGCGGCCGAGATCACGCTGCGGAAGGCAAGGTACATGACCTCTATGCCCGAGCCGCCGCGTTCCGCAGTCCCGACGGCACGACGTCCGTCTTCATTTCGCTCGACCTGATTGGCGTCCCGATCAAGATGGTGAAAGTGGTCTCCGCAGCCATCGAGCAACAGCACCGCATTCCTCGCGCGAGGCTGATGTTTGCGTGCTCGCATACCCATTGCGGCCCGGCCCTCGACGACAAGCTCAGCCACATGCTCGCGATGAAGGACGACGATTGGGCCCAGGTCCGCAAGTACCAAGCAGTGCTCGACCAGAAAGTCATCAAGGTCATCAACGACGCCATCGCAGATATCAAGCCCGCCAAGCTCTCCGTCGGCAGCGGCAAGTGTGGCTTCGCGTCGAACCGTCGAGCCCCCATCGGTACCGGCCCCTTCGACCATCAAGTCCCCGTGCTGCGAATCGACTCGCCCGACGGTCAGCTTCGCGGAGTGATCTTCGGGTATGCCTGCCACAACACGGTCATGGGCTTCTATCAGTGGAGTGGGGACTACGCCGGTTTCGCTCAGCTAGACCTTGAAGACCGACACCCCGGCGCGGTGGCCATGTTCTTCACAGGCTGCGGAGCTGACCAAAACCCGCTCCCGCGCCGCAAGCTGGAGCTCGCCGAGAAGTACGGCCGCATGCTCGCAGTCTCGGTCAATGAAGTTCTCCACAGTCAGATGCAACCGCTGACGGGAACCATCAAGCCACGGTTTGAAGAGATCCCGCTCGAACTCGCCGTCATCCCGACCAAGGAGAAACTCGAAGCTGAAGCCAAGGGAGCAGACCGGTTCTTGAAGGCCCGCGCGAAGCTGTTGTTGGAGCAAGTTGCTGCCGAAGGAGCCGTCCGCAAGACGTACCCGTACCCCGTCCAAGTTTGGAAGCTCGGCGACCAGATCACCTGGGTCGCGCTCGGTGGCGAAGTCGTGATCGACTACCAGTTGCGACTGAAGAAAGAACTCGGCGAGCAGTCCACTTGGGTCGTCGGCTATGCGAACGACGTCATGGCCTACATCCCATCCGAGCGAGTCCTCGAAGAAGGCGGCTATGAAGGTGACTCGTCGATGATCTATTACCAGCTTCCGTCGAAGTGGAAGACCGGCCTCGAAAACCAAATCGTCAGCACCGTTCGCAAGCTGGCCGAAGCCAAGTAGCCCGAGCGTTTCGAGATACCTTCCCAAGCTCAGTCACAGAGCGACTGAGCTACGTAGGCGAGTCGCTTTTGCGACTCGCAGAGTTACCGCACGAGTTGCTCGCGGATGAATTCGATCGCTCGCGAATTCACCTCGGCGACGCGCTTCGGATCGCCGTCTCTAAGACCGTGCTCGGCCCCCTCGACCGTCAACAGTTCGTGCTGCACTCCGTGCTTCGCGAGTTCACGAGCCATGTTGACCGAGCAGGCGTAAGGCACGTCGGTGTCGGCTGTGCCATGCACCATCAGTAACGGCGGGTACTTCGGCGACACCAACTTCACCGGACAATAGGCATCGAGCTTCCCTGGTTCGGCCAGAGCATCAACGCCGGTCACAGCACGCGACCAACCGCCGGTCTGTCGTTGATAGCGATAGAACGCCCCGCGCCGCTTGGCCTCGTTCGGGTCGTCGGTATTGGCAAGCACCCGCAGGCCGACTCCAGCCAACGCCTCGTCTGCACTGACCGCTGCACCGTGATGCGTCGACTTTTCCCGAGTCCAGTCGCCGTCGATATCGCCGTAGCCCCAATAGGCAACCAACGCTCTCGGCTTCGGCTCGACAATCGCTCCCGAGAGCATCGTCAAGAAACCGCCCGCCGACCCGCCCGTCACCACAACTCGGCGAGTGTCGGCCCCCGCCACGTCCGGTCCCTTCGACTGCAACCATGCGAACGCGTCCTTCAAGTCGGTCGCGATCTCGGGCAGTTTGACCTCGGGAGCCAGCCGGTAATCGAGTGACACAAACACGAAACGCTCGCGCGTGCAAAGCTCCAGAATCTGTTTCGGAACTTGGGACTTGCTGCCCACGATCAGCGCACCGCCATGAATCCAAACGACAACCGGCCGCCGCTCTGAACCAGCCGGTCGATACACATCAGCTTCGACGGCCACCGCACCAACGGTCTTGTAAGTGTGAGTCGACTTCAGCAGCGGCTCAGCGGATTGAGCGTTCGTCGCACTCGCCAAAACACAGACCAACCACAGCAAGGATTGTTTGAGCATGAGAACTCCCAAAGGTTGCCGGTGAGGGCATCTTGAAGTTGTGAATGCGGATGATGCGAGTCGCAGAGCGACTCGCTTACGTAGCTCAGTCGTTCCGCGACTGAGATGGACGACAGCCCAATTTGTCGATGCCGATCTGCCGCTCACCTCACGCCCCGTCATTCGGCTTTGAAGTCGAATCAGCAGACCGTTCCTCGAACCGAGAGAAGTCCGGTTGAGTGCCACGATCGACGAGCTTCTCGAACGAGGGCGCAACTGTTGTCGAAGCAACCGCCGGTCGTCGAACAACGCGCTGCCTCAAGCGAATGACGATCAACAAACTCACGACGCAGCCGATGCCAATTGTCACCACCCCAATCATGCCGCGCGACAGTCCGGTCGTTCGAACCACGCCGTTCAACGCTCGATCGAACCAACCCAATTCAGACGGCGCGGGTGGGAAGTATTCCAACTTCTGACCGATCAACAGCGGAGCGAATCGCAGATCGCGCTGCCCGTCGTAAGCCATGTTCTTGAAGAAGTAGCCGGTGACTCGACAGTGATCGATGAGCGTTTCGGGTTCGGGTTTCAGCCGCGGGTCGAGCGACGTGCAGATCACCACCGACGGGTTCGACTGCGAGTGCTGGTCGAAGAACCAAACTTCGTACAGCCGCTCGATGCCATAAGGGTTCTGGTCCGCAGGCATCTCGACCAACTTCCGCACGTGCCCGGTCAACGTCACGAGCTTGCCGTGATAGTCCGTAGGGTTGCGAAAGAGATCGACGAACTGAGGAAATTCGGCCCCCGGCTTTCGCGACAGCTTCCGACTAGCGGGCAGCGCTTTGCGAGTGCTGTCTCT
>OMIV01000009.1 GCA_900299185.1 Planctomycetaceae bacterium | reverse complement strand
GTGTTTGGAAAGGCAGCGCCGCCGGGCTGTCGATCAAGTTGAATTTGGATGGTGCCGCCGCGTGGAAAGACAACTCTTCGGATCAGTTGCTCGATGAGATCTTCGAGCCGTTCCAGAACGGAACGAGCCCATCGGCGCGAACTCATTTGGTCGCAGTCAATGACGGACGTCTGCTGCAATGGGCGTTGGAGTACGAAGACAGAAAGGGCGAGACTCCACTGACTCGGTGGGTCTACGCCACACTCTTGGATCACAATCCCCAACCCGCGCCGCATATCCGATTGGTGAATCTCAATTCGCGTTCGCTGGTGGGAGCTGTTGGCCCTGATGACCGGATCTCGACCGAGTTTTTGGACCAATTGCTGAACCGCCTCTTGAAAGGCGACCGAGGTGATGCGACATGGTTGCCATGTCAGACTTGCACCGCAGCCACACGCTGCAGCGTGAAGCGATCTATCGATCTGCTACGCGATGAGTCGGCATCACGCGGCACGACGGCGAAAAGAGTGAAAGAGCGATTGGCTGAAGCGCTTCAGGCGGTGCATCAGCGCGGGCAGGTGCATATCACAACGCGCGAGTTGCGCGGGACGCTGACATACATCTTTTTCGGCACTCACTTCTGTGACGAACTCCATGACGATCCACAGCTCGACACCGGCGATTATTTCGATCGCGCTTTCGACACCGGTTCGGAACGTCGGCAGGGAGACCTACTGAATGAGTTGCCTCGTTTCGATCCCGCATTGACCAGCGAGCCGGGGATTGATGCCTATCTGAGACTGGGACAGGATGCGAACGGCTTCTGTGACGTCCCCAACTATAGAGACACGAAGAGCCTTAGCTCGCGGCGTCGGCGAGCCTGGTTTGAATGGTCGAGCGACGATATGCAGCGTGTCTCTCGCAGGAATGAACCCGAAGTCCTCAGTCTTTACGGCGGTGATTTTCAGCAGTTGTTTCGCGACTTGGCCACCATGTCGGACGAGAAGCGTCGTGAGGTGTGTGCGCGAGTCTGCGATGGCATCGCGCGGCTAGAGCAGTTGCCGCAGGTCGTTCTTCGACGAGCACGCGAACAACGGGTTGTGCCACTCAAAGTCCTGCCTCGCACACCCGTCGAGACCACCTTCTGGGTGGAGAAACCACTCTCGCAGTTCTCACTCGAACCTGCTCGACCGCCCAGCGACGACCACATTGACTGGTTACCTAATGTTTTGCTCTTAACGTGGAATGGCCCTGATGGTCGGCGCGAAACACTTCGGATGAGCAGCGACTTGTTCTCGCTGCTGCTGGAATTGGCTGCGGGGTACCAGTTATCGGATGCCTCTTCGGATGACGTCTTTGCGAACCTCACAATCTTCACTCAGCGGTTGGCGCAGTCCGATGAGCAGCAGTTATTTGCTTGGAATCCGCAAGATGACTCCAACATCTACCGCATCGCCATTTTGCCTCACGACGGTATCCAACAATTGCGGCTGACTCCGATCAACAACCAGCAAGGTAGTAGTGAGAACGAGGAGGCAATTCATGTCTGAAGGTGATGATCGCAGCGCGAAGCAGGTGCTGGAAGATGTACTCACTCGAGCCGTGGTCGAGAAAATTTGGATGGTGAATTATCCCGACTTAATTCCGTTCACCTTACAAAGTTTTGAAATCGGCTCGGTGCTGCCAGCAACACTTTACATGTTTCGTCGGGGCCACCGCCGTGGGGCTGGCAAGTTCTTCGAAACATTCGCGCCGCGCGACGGCGAGTTGAAATCCAAGAAGGCCGGTACAAAAAAAGCCGAGCCATCGGTCACCAGTGTGGCTCGTGTGCTCGTCGAAGAATCAGAAAGGTTTGAGGGCTTTGAGTCAGAATCAGCCCGCCAAGTCCTAGCCGACTTGTTGCTGTGCTATTGTGTTGAAAATCAGAAACATGAACCGGGGCGTTATCAGCCCCTGATCCGACCATTTCCCACTCACTACATGGCTTCGTGGTTCGATCTTCCAATTCGCGTGACTCACCTCCGCGACGTTCCGGAGTCTTTAGTCGCGATCCTTGCTTCGCAAGATAAGGGCGAAACAGTTCAATCAGACGACCGACAAAAGTCGTGGTTTCCAGTGGGTTCCGATTTTCAGGACAACATTCTTCTGCGCGTATTGTCCCCGGGCATGAAACTGGGGCATTCACACGACGATCTGCATGAGCCGTTTCTGGAAGACACTGCAATCGGCGTCGATCAATTGTTGACCGTGCGCATAGCTCAAAAGTGTGGCGGAGCTCCTGAAAAGCTGTCGCAGCGAAGCCATAGGAGTAAGGGCAGCGACATTCCGAATCGGCATCCCGTCGCCAAAGAAGCAGTTAGGGTCTTCGAGGCGGACTTTCGACTGTTGCTCTTGGCTTATGGAAGCCAGGTCCCGCGTCAGAGCCTCATTCCGATGCTCGAATCCTGCATCGCGCTAGGGCTGACCAATATTTTTCTTTCGACGGCGCGGATGCTCTTGAATTGGGAGCGTTCAGGCACTTTGCCGCAGCAGTCAGTTCCGTGTCCCATGTTTGTAGATGCTTCCTCAGGGACCGACCGCGACTTGCGGAGTTTGGCTGAAGATTCGCTGGACGGTGCCTACCGCCAACTCGGTCGATTGCCGGTGATCCTCATGGCCCTCCGCATTGCTGAAGCCATCGCACCCAATCTGCGCCAGCTCAAAGGCGAACTGCCTCCCGTACGACCCGATCCGTCGGATCGGATCAATATGATTGGCGAACTGCTTACAGAACGTCACGAGCACGGAGAGAAGCTGCTTGACCGTGTGTTTGAATCCATCGAGGGACTTCTCAATAACGACTCAGGGCTGCCAGCAACGAGTGGAAACGACGATGCCATTGCAATCCTTGAGAACGACTCCGCCATTCCGAATCCAGTCTGGCGACTGGCTGAAGCGGTGACACACCTGGTTGGCGAGAAGCAACAGGGCGAAGGCTGGCAGAAGTGCTTTTATAGCTGCCTAATGGTTGGAGCCAGCAACGGCTTGGCAATCGAACGGCGTACCCGCTTTCGTACCGAACGGAATGGCAAACAAAGCGGCGTTCTCCGTTCGATCGTGCTGACAAACGCGATGCTCGATTTCCTGATCCATCGCTATCTGCGAAAGAACGGGAAGAAAGAACGGACGGTCGAGAACACCCTGTCCTACTCGGACTTTCTGAAGGTGCTCCGAGAAAACTACGGCCTCTACGTGGACCATGCTCCGCCAGGCCAAGACATCTCCCGAGAGTTGTTGCTGCGGAATCGTCGATGTCTTGAAAACCGGCTTCGCGATCTCGGCTTGTTGGTCGGTGTGAATGACGCTGAGTCCATGAAACGGCTGCGGCCACGGTTCAAAGCCAGCGAAGGAGGTGTCTGCCATGCCGACGACAAGTAATCCCGAGCAGGCTCGCTCTGACTCGTTGGTCCGCCTCCTGACGGCTGCTTTTCAGTCGCTGCTGAAGAAGAAACCTCCACGTGGAGCAATGGCGTTTTGTCGTTGCATGCCAGCGAAAGTCGTGGATCAATTAGCGTTGTCGCCGTTGTTTATACTTGAGGACTGGCAGGTTCGCGTTGTTGCAGACACAGCTCAGCCTGAGTCGCGACGCATCACTTCAGATCAAGCGGTTGAGTTGCGTGAAGACAAAGATGACGCCGTGTTGCTGCTGATTGATAGCCACGATGTCGGCGCGGGAATGGACGGCATTTTCAGCGCCGCACGCGAGATTTCTGAAGCGGAGCTGTTGGGCAAAATCGACCGCCTGGCTCGGAAAGCGCTGGCAGAGCTTGAAGGACAGATTGACGCTGTCGAAAAACAAGCTCGACAGGTTG
>OMIV01000008.1 GCA_900299185.1 Planctomycetaceae bacterium | reverse complement strand
GCCGTCCCAGAGTGATGGGATACTCGCGCCGCACGCGACTGCCTTCGACAACGCCCCAACCCGCTGCCTTCAACGCAGGATCAATGTGCTCAGCTCTGGTCTCGGTTTCGTTCATGGCTGCCTCAGGACGTAGCGTCCGGTTTTCTTAGTGCCGACTTTTTCGACCAATCCGGCTTCGATCAACGGGCGGAGCAAGTCCATCGCCCCTTGCCGGGAAACGTCCAACGTCTGCCAGAGTTCCGCCGGAGCCATGCTGCCGTGATCACGGAGCAGTTGCAGCAGTCGCTCTTGTTTGGGACGCAGGACCAGCTTGTCGGGCGACTTCACATGGAATGCCTGCACTCGCAACCAGACGCGCTCCAAAGTCTGTTTCAGTCCCTCGGCGCAGTACTCCAGCCAGCCACTGAGATCTTCCCCTTCGTGACGCACTGCCGTCAGAGCTGCGTAATAGCGAGGCCGATCCTCCCAGTAGTATTCATCAACCGAGAAGATGTGATGAGTATCAAACCCGCGCCGATACAGCTCCCACAGTGATAAGGCGCGGCCAGTTCGACCATTACCATCGGCGAAGGGATGAATCGCCTCGAACCGGTAATGCAGAATCGCCGAACTGAGTACCGGCGAAAGCTGGCTCGATTCGTTCCCCCACCATTCCAGCAGTTCGAACATCAACCCCGAGACGTCTGCCGGTGGCGGCGGCACGTAGTCGCCAACCCGAACAGCGACCGTCCGATAGCGGCCCGCCTGTCCCTGATCCATGACTTCGTCCGCGAGCAACCGATGCAGTGCGAACACCTCGTTATGGCGAATGGTTTTCTTGGTCGCGTTCTTCTCGATGTACCGCAGCCCGGCAAAGTAATTCAGGACTTCCCGCTGAGATCGCTGATCCGACGCCGCCAGTTCCCGGCCTTCTTCCAGAGCCCGCACCTGCTCCAGAGTGAGCGGATTCCCTTCAATCGCGGTCGAGGCATGCACGTTGCGAGTCCGCGTGTCCTTTTGGAGAGCGGGAATCCACGACAGCTCGACCGTCGCGCTCTGAATGCGTTCGCGCAGAGCCGCCACGCTTTCGACAAGCGAAAGCAGTCGCGGACTAATCGAAAAGTGCGGTTGATATGCCATAAGATTAGTCAAGATGTGCTGTCGCCTGTTCGGAAGCCAGAAACGAGTTGTGGCGATCCAACTTTCTGAAGATCCGTGCCATCCGTGAAATCCGTGGTCCTACTCTCAACGCACAATTCGCTTCCAATCCAGCTTTGCAAATTTGAAATTGATCAACAGAGCGACGTTCAACTGTGTGATACTCAAATAGCCCAGCATTTGAGCGAGATGAGTATCATTGAAAGCAGTAACAACTTTGGGATCCACGATGACAAGCTCGTCCACAATTAGGTCCGGGATCAGAGTGCCGATCAACTGACCGTCGTAATGAACCGGAAACTGGCGTTGCTGGTCGACTCGATGGCCTCGCTTTCTGAGTTCGATGACCAAGGCGTTCTCATACAGCTTCTCATCGAGTCCCGGACGCAGGGTATTAAGAACCATCATCGCGGCACCAATTATGGACTTGGTGAGTTCCTCATGAATGAGTTCCGGCATGTTCCTTCCTTTCTGCCTTTATCCGTGTACTCCGTGAAATCAGTGGTCCTTGTTTCTTACCACGGATGACACGGAGAGCACGGATCATTCAAAGGCCGATTGATAGTCAGAGTTGCCCGCTGAAGGCTTGGTGCAGCAGCGACTTTTTTAATTCGTCGAGCGCGGCGAGTTTCCGCTGGTAGATAGATTCGAGACGTTGGGTTTCTTCGGAAATGGATTCCAGTGCGTCCACAATTCGGCCCTGCTCATCAATGCCGGGCAGCGGGACGACAAATCCTTTGATTTGCTCTGTGCTCAGGTTGGGCTGCGCTGCGCCTGCCGAAATGCGAAGATTCTCTTCAACCTTTGTGGAAAGGAAGTGATAGAGAAATCGCTTATTAAGCCTGTTAGTCGGCTCGAACTTTCCGACGCGCTGATTCAAGTAATACACCGTGTTGTCGATATTAAAACCGAGCTTTCCCGTCGTTGCGCCGGACATTGCAATCAATAAGTCGCCTTCGACAACGCGATATCGGTCGAGATTCTCGCGATAGTCTTTTGGGTCGAAGAACACGAGTCGATTCTCCGCATCAATGCGACCGTCCTGAATGTTTGAGATTCGAATGATCGGCGAACCGGATGGTTTGAACGTGCTACTTTTGAAAGCGAAGCCATTCTGAAGTCCGCATACTTCATCTAACCGCGTATCAACCCAGCCGTCGCCGCGTTGGGTGAAGACGGCGTTGAGGTGGCTTTCAAACAGAGCACGGGCGTTTTGGAGGTTCTGTTCGGCGTTGGCTTTGGCGGTGGCGAGACCCTCAAACGCCTCATCCAAAATCCCCACAATCCGCCGCTGCTCCGCCAGCGGGGGAACCAGCAACTTGAGGTCAGCTAAAGCAGCCGTTGAAATGTTGGGAAATGTCGCGCCGGTGCCCAGACTGTAAATGTCATCTCGCTTCGATCGAATGAAGTAATTGATCCACGGCTGATACTCTTTGGCCCTAATCGCAGCCACACCGCGACCGATGCACGCATCGAATCCGGCAACGTTCATTTTTCCTGTCGTTGAGCCACGAACGCACAGAATCAAGTCCCCCTCTTTGCAAACCTTGTTCGGCGCGGTGGTGAATTTCGTGCGTACAGTCTTTCCAAACGGTCCAGGGCCGAATTCGACCGGCCCATTGATTAACGGCACGCCTTCACCGGTCGTGTTGTAAGTGTCTCCGGGGGGACTCGTCCCCATGATAATGTCGCAGGCTTCATTGAGGCTGCGTAACTGCCAACCGTTTTTCATATCAGCCCCCCCTTCGACGGCGCTCAGGGACCGCCAGATGGTTTGCAGGACTTCGGCACTCTCGGCGTCCAGTATGGTCATTGGAGTTCGGCTCACTCATCACTGGCCTCCGCTTCGTTGTCCCACATGTCGCGATAAGCATGGACGTAGGCGATGGTCGCCTGCGGATTCAGCGTGAAGTAGTAACGGCACAAGGTTCGATACAGCGTCACCATCGAGGTCTCAAAGCAAAAGTCGAGCAGGCCGTCGAGGACTCGCTCGATCTGTGAAGTATCACGCGAGCCGGTGTCGATGATCGTCGCGACCTCCACGGCATAGAGTTCGTGTGCTGCGCTCGTCAGTCGTCGCAAGTCCGACGCCAGTTCTCGAAACGGTTGCAGGTCCGTGTCGTTCATGGTTGGTCCCCGCCGGGAAGTCGAGGCAGTCGCGAGTCGCTGGTGAGCAACTTCATCTGGGTAATGGCGATCTTATTCAGCCGCAGCAGTCGATCGGACTGCGGCAGTTGCTCGGCGATGAACAGGGCATTGAGGTTTTCGAGATTCGACAAACAGACGAGCTGAGCGGCATTGGCTTGATCGCGGATGTTGCCCTTCGCTTTCGGATTGTTGGCTCGCCACTGTGCGGCGGTCTGGCCGAATAACGCCATGTTGAGAACATCGGCTTCGCTGGCGTAGACCAGTGCCGCTTGAGGCTTGGTCAACTGCGGCGGGATGAGGTGCGTCTGGATGGCGTCGGTATGAATGCGGTAATTGATCTTGGTCAGGTTCCGGCGAATGTCCCAGCCGAGCGTCTTCTGCTCGTGTTCCTTGAGCCGCTGAAATTCCTTGATCAGGTACAGCTTGAACTCGACCGAAATCCACGCGGCAAATTCAAAGGCAATGTCCTTGTGAGCGAAGGTTCCGCCATACCGGCCAGCCTTCGAGATCAGCCCGATCGCTCCCGTTTTCTCGATCCATTGCTTGGCTGTGAGGATGAAACTGTTGAGCCCCGCCTGCTTTTTAATCCCATCGAATTCGATGGGATTAAAACCGGGGTTGTTGAGCTGCTCCCAAAGTCCGAGGAACTCGATCGTGTTTCGATTCCGCATCCAATTGAAAATGATGTAGTCCGTGCGCTCCGGGTCTTTGTACCGAGCGATATCAGTCAGGCAGATGTAATCCACGTCTTGCACAGCGACGACCGTCACGTCACGGTCGAGAACTTTGATTTTTGACATCTCTTGGCTCCTCTTCATTCTTCCAAAGTCATTGACCACGGATCACACGGAGTTCACGGATTGAAGTCAGGTCGCTTCTCGATCATCCGCACTTCAGGACATCCGTGGCCTCCGTGAAATCGGTGGTCTCTTTGACCGAGATTCATATCAGCCCCCGGATGGTTTGCAGGACTTCGGCGCTCTCGGCGTCGAGTGCGGCGATCTCGTCCATGATCTCTTGCGG
>OMIV01000007.1 GCA_900299185.1 Planctomycetaceae bacterium | reverse complement strand
CGCTGGACTATCGCAAGACATCGCGCGAGTAACTTCGAACGAGTCGGCAGCACGTGCTGTATCGTCAAGTCGCTACGTGAATCGACGGCCCCAGATCACGAGTAATCTTCGAGACAAGAAGCCGAGTTGCAGAACAACTCGGCCACATTTTCGCGCTCTCCACCGTTCGTGTTGAATTGCCGTAGGGCGGGTCTCCAGGCCCGCCCGAATCTCCGACAACTGTTGAATAACGGGCCATGAGACCCGTTCCACTTCAACACGAAAGGCGGAGCGCCGATTTTCTTATTCGCGTTCCGTTCGATTCACTCTGCCCTCTGTTTTTCTTCCTCTTTGTTACCTTCGTTTTCTCCTGTTCAAAGTCTTGATGAAGACGTTTGGAACAGAAGGCAACAGAGAGAACAGAGAAGATGACAAACCGAGGAACAACTGACGGTTTCATCAATCTTCGATCTTCAGACGGAACTCGTCCGAGTTGGCCTTCAGTTCGGGCGCGTACATCGCGCTGGCCTTTGTCGGCAGGGCGCTGAACTTGCCGGGGATTTCGGCTCGCAGGCGGTAGCTCACGGAGTGCTCGCCGCGCGGGAGATGACGGACGAAGAGGGCCACTCGTTCGTCGCGGTACTCGACGTAGGCGTGCATTTCGTTGCCGTTGTAACCGCTGCGCACTTCAACCGGCTCAGTGCCCGACGCCTTCATGTCTTCGAACAGCAAGTACTCGTAGTCGTTCTTTGAGTCGATCTTCAGTTCAACTTCAATGAGGTCTCCGCTCTTCACCGTTGAGAGATCGGCCAACTCGGTGCGTTTGAACTTTTCGACGCGCTGCGAGACCACTTGCCCGCGCGAACCGGCGACGTTCGTCTGCTGATCGTCCCGAGTCAGCTTGAAGTATTTTCGATTGACCTTCACTTCGAGTCCGGCATTGGTAATGAAGTCTTCGAGTGTAAAATTCGTGACATAGGCGTTGAAGTAGACTGGCCCCGTACCCGTGCGGCGGACTTCAACAGTGTGCTCGCCGGAAGTCAGACCGGCGCCTTCGATCACGAGCTTGTTGTCGAAGCTGAAGAGGTTCGAGCCGTCGACCTTCACGCTCTTCTTCACCTCTCCGTCAACGAGCACCTCGATCGTCATGTCGGGCCGATCCTCGCCGCTCGCTTTGAGGTAATCCGCGAGCGACTCGATGCAGTACGCCGTATCGCGCGTGCTCCTCCAATAAGTGCCGTTCTTGCGGTTGTTGAGGATGTACTTCACCAGCCGCGATGCTCGACGACCTTTCGGATCCGTCGCACTGAGTAACTTTAAGTACCACGCGTTCGACTCGATGTCGCTGCCGTACCAGTACCACCAACCTTGCAACGGCAGCTTCAAATAGGCCGTTTGATTCTCTTCGTCTTCAACAAGGAACTGCTCGATGTTCTGCATGACGAGATCACGTTGCTCGGTCTGCTTCTGCTGGTGCAGTGCGAGTCCCAGCATCGACTTCGCATAGACCGACAGCTCGATGCGATCTCGGAAGAGGAAGTCACGCATCTCGGTGTTGACCTTGCCGCCTTCGCTCAGCACTAGGAACACGAACGCGTCGAGATCATCGGCATGCGTCTTGAAAGGTTGAGTCTTCGACGGAGCGTTCTTCAGCTTCTGCACTTCGCCCGCTTCGTATCTCTTGAGCCACTCAACGCCGCGATCGAGCGTGCCCGGCACGAGCGCGACATCGTTTTGCACGGCCACTTGCAGGCCATGCACAACGACCGCCGTTGTGTGCGGGTACGAGTGCTCGCCCCAGCCGCTGAACCATCCCCAACCGCCGTCGCTGAGCTGCATCGACGTCAGCCGTTGCACGCCGTCCTTCACCATTGAAGTGACTTCATCGACATCGAAGACCGGGTTGCGGTCGTATTGCTTCCAGCGCTTCGCGCGGTCTTTGTCGTCGCCGAGCTCTTGAGCGTTGAGGTTCGTTCGCTTGTCGCGAATGGCCGCGAGATCGAGCTGCATCTTCTGCAAGATGCGTTGCGTGATGACCGTCGGCAGGAAGCGGTTCAACGTCTGCTCGGTGCAGCCATAAGGGTAGTCGACTAAGTACGGCAGCGCATCGACCATCGCTCCGGCGAGAGTCGGTGAGTAACGCAACTCGAGCCGCGATTGTTCCAGACGCCGCTGCTCGGGCACCTTGAACTTGAGCGTGCCTTTGTTGTCATCGACGCGAACCACTCCCGAGAAGCTCTCGGTCTTCAGCATGCCATGCACATAGGCCGGGAATTTTTGCTCCACCGCATCGGACTCGGCGTCGGTCAGCGCCTTCATGCGAACGGTTGCGAGTCCTTCCGCCGCGACCTTTACTCGCCAATCAACGCGCTGCTCGCCGTTCGCTTTGACCTTCACGGTTTGCTCAACGACGTACCGCTTTGTGTAGGACGGGCTATTAGCCCGTCCGTCTTTCTCTTGAGTCTTCTCTCCAGCAGCGGGGACGGACGGGTTAATAACCCGTCCTACGGGGGCGAGTGGCTGCAAAGTCTCGCCATCCAGTTCGAGCACGACCTTTACGTCTTTGTCGGCGTCGAGATAGTTATGCACGTTCGCCGAGAGTACGACTTCGTCCTTCTCGACGAAGAAGCGCGGTGCTTGCAGACGCACGAGCAAGTTCTTCGCGGTCACGACGAGCGAGTCACCTTGACCGACTTTCGTGCCGTGCCCGAGTCCCCATGCTTTGATCTTCCAACCGGTGAGATTCTCCGGCATCGCAAAGGTAACTTTTCCGACACCGTTCTTGTCGGTCTTGACTGAGGACGCCCAGAACGCGGTGTCAGCAAAATTACTCCGCACCGCAGCGGCGGCGAGTTGCGGATCAGCACCGCCTCCGCCTTCTGCTTCTTGACCAGCAGCGTCTCGAAGCGCGTTCTTGTCATTGCCGAGTCCGTTTGCATTGAACGCTCGGGACTTCGCTTGAGGCGCTCCGTCCGCATCCATCGCCATCGCCGCCATCGGTGCCGCTCCGGCCATCTCCATCATGCGACCGCCGCCGAATCCGCCCGGTGCCATACCGCTCTTGCGCTTCATGTCACCGCGCGTCGCCGTGCGAGTGATCCCGCCCTCATCTATCTCGCCGCCGAAGATGCCGAGATTATTCATCCCCGGCTGCCCCTGCTTCACGAGGTTCTGCGAGTACGGAATCAAGCTCGACTCCGTCTGCGGATGATGATGCCGTCGCCACTTCCAAAAGTACTCGCGGATCTCCGGCACATTCGAGCCGCCCGAGATGTATTCAACGCTCTTGTCGTAAACGCTCAGCACGAGATCGCCTTGATGCGGCTTGCCATCAAGCCCCGTCACCGACACTTCGACCGACGCTTCTTCGCCCGGCTTATAGCGCTCGGACGACGGCTTCACGGTCACGTTGAGCACCCGCTTCTCCGGCGGCACAACGACTTCGCGAATCTCCGTATGAATCTGCGCATCAGAGACCGTCAGCGCTTCGATGAAGAAGTTCGGCATGTCGCGTTGCACGACCGCGATCTCTTCTTCGACCGACTTGCCTTCGAGCCGCAGCACCTTCGGCTTCAGATAAACGCCATTCGTCGCGCGGACGAAGAGCAGAATCGTGCCGCCCACTCGATCGGTGTTGAGCTGCAATTTTACTTTCTCGCCCGGCGCGTATTCGCGTTTGTCCGTCACGAGTTCGAGGTCATTGAAGCGGAACTCTTTACCCGTGAATCCCGGCCCACGAATGACAAAGACATAGCCGCCTTCTTGCGTATGCCCCTTCGAGTCCGTGACCGAGTAGCTCACGCGATACTGACCCGGTTCAGCGGCCTTCATCTGCTGACGAGCACGCCCTTCGACGTTCGTACTGAGATCCCAAACTTGCTTCTGAGTCTCGACCGGCTCGTTGTTCTCATAGCTCAACTTCAAGAGCTTTAGCTGGCCCTTTCCTTCGACCGGCTTCTGATCGAGCGTATGAGCTTGAAAGGACGCGACGATGTCATCGCCGACTCGATAGTGACCGCGATCAACCCAAGCAAAGACTTTGAACGGAGTCCTCGCGACGAGCACGTTGCCACTGCCGACAATCGTGCGCCGCGACTCGTCAACGACCTCAGCGGTGATGGAGTACGAGTGGTCGTGATCGGGATGTAATTCTTTCGCCAACTGCGAATCGATCTCGACCTTCACTGTGCCATCAGGACCGATCTCGGTCTCGCGTTCGATGACGACTTCCGGCGGGACATTCGCATGCCCCCACCAACTAAAGAGCGGCCGGCGGCAACCCCACTTGCCCCAGCCGGGATACCAGTCGTAGTCGCAGCCGAACCACCAATAGCCGCTGCCGTAGAACCAATCCCAATCGGCCTTCGGATACCAGCGCGCGTCGTGATTGGTCCGCTTGACGGTGTATTTCACCTTACCCTTCGTGACCGGAGCCCCGAAGTAGTACTTCGCTTTGATCGTCGCGGTGATCTTCTCGCCGAGCTGTACCGGCTCCGTCGGTGCGTCGATCGTCACTTCGAACTCGGGCTTCTTGTATTCCTCGACGCGGAACGAGCTGCCGCTCATGCCCTCGATAAAGATCTGATAGACGCCGAGCCCCGCGTTCTTCGGCAGCTTGTATTCCCCCGCGATCCCGCCGTACTCGTCGAGCTTGCCCGTCGTCTCATAAACCTTTTGGTTCTGACCATTGTGGATCAGCACTTTGACATCGCGGCCCGCGTACTCGGACTTATCCGGCTGATCGTATTTGGCCTCGCGCACCCACAGCTTGAATTTGACCGCTTGCTCGGGGCGATAGACCGGACGATCGGTGATCGTGAAGACGCGATGTTGGTTGTATTCAGGATCATGCTGCTGCCCGAACCAAACGTGCGAGAAGCCCAAGAATGCAAGCCGACCTTTGCCCGCTGCGTTCTCGGTGCGAGCAATCGCGAGGTACTGAAAGTTGTTCTCAGCCTGCTTCTGATCGAGCAGCACTTGCCCGTCGGCATCGGTGAACTCAGAGAGGTTTTTGACGATGACGCGCGGCGGTTGATTGCCTTGATAGTCATGCCGCCAACCGAAGAACTCGACATTGGCTTTCGCGAGCGGTGCTCCGGTCACGGCATCGGCGACGAAGTAAAGCTGCTTCTGATCGAGCGGCTTCTTCGCGATGACAGTGTCCGTGACCCACAAGACGATGTGAGATTCGTTACCGCCCTTCATCCTCGCTGTGACGAGATACGCCCCCGCTTGATTGAGCGGCGTTGCGACGTTGATGCGATCATCGCGGTGCTCGGTGCGCGGCTTCAGAGCGACGGTCCATTCGGCTGATTTCTTGCCGACATACTTCGTCTGATTCTGCACAACGAGCTGATACCCGATGTTCTGCAGTTGCATCCGATTCCAATCGAGCTGCCCGTTCTTCGAATCCTTGATGTGCTGTTTGATGTCCTTGAGCAGCTCGTCGATGTTGATGGGCGACGCTTCGAACGTGACCGAGTCGCCATTGCGGAATCGGAAATCAACCGCCGCGCCCTTACCCGCCGCCTGCATGCGAGCGACTTCGAATCGTCCCCAGTTGCCGACGATCTGCTGCCGCTCATTAACGCGGTAGTTGTTATTACCGGGCCCGTATTTTCCGATGGCCGCTTCCCATGCAGCGGCGGCTTTCACGTACTGCCGCCGATTGGCATAGATCCGAGCGACCGTATCCGCGCCTTGTCCGCCGTAGACGCCATCTCCAGTCGCCGCGAGTGCTCGATAAAGCTTGAGCGGATTGAACTCATCCGGCAGTTTGAAGCGACGCACTCCGGTTGCGAGCCGCGCGATCGTCTCGTCGTCTTCGAGCGTCTCCAGCGAATAGACGCCGCCTTTCGCGCCTTCATCATCCGCCCCGCGCCAACCGCCGTAGTACTGCAAGGTCTGCTCGCCGAACTGCGAGTAACAGAAGCTCGCAAAGGTCGCATCGACTTCATTCTTCCGCGCGGCATCAAGATTGACCGCCTCAACGAGCAACGCCCGCCAGCGTTCGCCATCGGTCTTCGCGAGATCAAACGACTCCGGCAATTGGTGATAGACGGGAGCATTATTCGCATCGACCGGCGCTCCCGACACTTGCCCGCCGCCCCACCAATGTCCGTCTTCGTAATCGGGGATGTCATCAAACTTACTCAGCGCTTGCAGCCGCCAACTTTCTTGCTGCCCCTGAGACCCAATCTGCAGTGCTTGAGCGAACTGCGTAATCAGCCGCGAGACTTCGCCGCGAGCCCCTTGATCCTTCAACCCGAGCACTCGCGCTTCGCTAAGCAGTTGCAGAGCCCGCGCCCGATCGCGCGCCAGCGAGTTGACTTGCCGTCCGGTCTGCTCGCGCCGCCAACCGCGTTCGAACTTACCGTTGACGACAAACCCAAAATGCTGCCGATTGGAAAACTGCTGAGCCGCCGTCTGCAACAACCGCCAGTTCTTCGAATGAGCCTTAACGACAGCCTCCGTGAACTCGTCCCCCTCGGCATCGCGCCCGAGCCGCTGCAAGCAGTTCATCGCATTCTGCAAATCCCCGCTGACATCATTCGTCCCATCCTTCGGATTAAGAGCGAGCTTCCTGAAGTTGTCATAAGCCTCTTTGAAGTTCCCCTTCTGCATCTGCTCGGTCGCGATCTTGCGAACCGCCGCAAAGTCCACTTCCTGAGCCATGAGCATTCCCACCAGCAGCATGAGCGCCGCACCGAGTGCCATTGAGATCCGACGCCCAAACCCGATTCGTCGAGCCAACAACATTGCCGCCATAAGTCACCTTCATCCGTGATGCGATCAAACCCTAAGCCGCAGCAATTCTGACCGCCGCGCGCTGACGACCGCAATTCACACCCGACTAACGATCGATGCCCACCGTTCTTAGGCACCGACGTGAAGCTCAAATCGTTTAACGGCAAGCCGACGGCAACAGCGAAACGACCGCGAGCAACTCGGATGCACTTCTTATCTGCGACATCTGCAGGTGCCGCAAAGTGGACTAATGATTGCAATATCCTTCAGATGCGTAGCGCTTGTGGGCGAGTTGTTCTGCGACTCACCACCGATTCGGAGAGCGACTCGGCCCCAAAAGAATCACAAAGTGGAGAACGCGCCCATGAGTCACGATAAAAACCACTTGCCGCCCATTGATCAGCAATCAAGTTTTGCGATCCCAATTGTGCTGCTCGTCACCGGCAACCCGCCTCAAGTCGGAGAAGCACTCGCACTGTGCTACGGCCCCAAGCACTTTTGCTTGCTCGATGAAGCCGGTCAGCAAATGGCGAGGCTTGAAGATCGCGAGCGATTGGCTGAGATCAAGTTTGCCAACTTTTGGACCGGCCAACCGGTCACTGAGATCATCTTTGATGATTGTGAACTTAACGGCGTTCTCGACAGGAAGCATTCTCGCCATCTGAAGCTGTGGGTCGAGCAAGAGTTGGCGAAGTGCTCACCGAAGTTGCTCAATAAGCTTTCGGAAGGAGCGAATCGACAAATCATTGGCGGCGCGTTGAGTGCGACTCTTGGACTCGTCGTACTAATTGTCGGAATCATCAATCAAGAGCGTGTGCCAAAGTTTTTCGGGACGGTCGCTGCGATTGGGATCGCAGTGATGATTCGCGGTTGGATCGAGAAGCGACGCTTGAGTCGCGTAATGAACCCGCAAGCACTTGAGGCAGCTACTGAAGTCGAACAAGTCGCCTACGATTTGCCCGATCCGGCCTTCATTCTCAGCGACCTACCAACAGTCCGAGATCAGTTCTTACGATCGGAGAGGCGAAAAGGATTGGCCGGTCTCTCGACCATCGGAGCCTTTGTGACACTTGCCGTCGCGGTGCTGTTATGGCTCTATGTATTGAACGGCCTAGGACGCAACGATTCGCTGCCAAAGGTTCCACGCCACCCCGACGGCGTCGCGGTAACGAAGCCGCAGCCGCCCTTTGAGCTACCTCGAACTTCTTCTGAATTGATCGTTATTAGCCCTGACAGTGAGAGTTTCGACGTGACCTTTGTGCGACAGGCGACACCGTTTGGATGGTGGGTTGCTCGCAATGCCAAAGCCGCCTGCGAAACCACAACCATCGATGGCAAATCGCTCGAAGACCCTCCATTTCGAGAATGGTCCCGAGACCTCGTTGAGAACGGACTCGGACGTCATCCGCAAGTTACCCCTGTTGTCCCGCGTTTGCGATTCGAGCGTCCTGCCGACGGTTGGCCGAGCATCGAGAAGCCGGAGTTACTGTCAGTATCAATGGACTTTGTGACGCCAAACTTTGGCGAGTTCCCGCGATACACGGCCACGCCGCTTACAGCCGAGCGGCACTGGCTCGTGCTGGACTCGGCTCGATTTGCCACTTGGCAGAAACACCAACATCAAGCCGACGAATACGCTCGTTGGAAATCGGAAGCCGATGCCTACAACGCCGCCGTGACCACGTTCAATCAACAACTCAACGCGCAAGTAACTCAGAAACAAGCCCGCCGACCGAGAGAGATCGCGTGTCTCACGCTGATTATTGCACTCACCACACTCTGCGTCGGAGTGCCATTGATTCAGCTTCGAGTGATCCGGCTAATCGTGAATGCCGTAGTGGTCGGCACCGCGCTGTCTTTCATAATCGGCGCGGTCCAACACCCCGTGCTCCCCGAGCCTCTTAATCCGATCACGGAAGCACTTGGGCCGGCTCCATGAACGGTGTCCGAGATCATGCAATTCATACCGTCGTGTGAAGATTCGATTGTTCGATTTGGGCGAAAGCCAGTGCCGGACCTGCACGATGTCAAGTTCTCGGAGAGTCCTGCTACCGGTTCCGATCAATTGAATGAAGACGACGAGTAACAGCACCCCCAGTCATTTGTGCCGCATCGCTTGCCCTACCGATCCACTTGCGGAATGCCGATTTCGTCGTCGGTGGTCACTTTCAGCATGCGTGTTTGAGTGACTCGCCATTCGCCGGCTTCTTTTTGCCAGGTCAGTTCCCAGCGTGTGGGATAGTGACCGCCGTTGCCGCCGACTCGGATGGTGCCGTTGGCTCGAAAGCGAGTGACCGCGCGGGTGGATTGGTTGGTCAGTTGGATGTGGACGTCGGCCACTCGCACGCTTTCGACGACGACGAAGGCTAGTGCGGCGGCGATGCGAGCTTTGTCACGATCGTTCCTCGCGGAGAAGTACCGGACGCACTGCGGTTGAGCGACCTTCGGGTTCTGCTGCGATTCGGCGACGAACGTGTCGACGAGGTCGGTCAGCGCGGACTCGACTTGTTCGGTGTCGGTGATGATGACCTTTTCGACGAAGAAGATGGTCACGCTGGCGACGAATAAGAGCACGACGCCCCATAACAGTTTCGGCTTTTGGCCGATGATGGAAATCGCGAAGCACAGTGCTGCGGTGAGCACGCAGGCGATGATGGGCGACCAAGCATCTTCAGTGAACCACATCGAGAGACTCCTTCAGCTGTATGCCGAACCAACTTGCCAACTCGTCGCTTGAAATCACAGCGGAAGCGTTATGAAACGCAGAGTGCGCTGTGGTCGCAGAGGAAAACTCGGTGAAGACTTAGCTTCTTTGACGTTTCCGACATAAGTCCGTGGCGTAGGTTTTCAACCTACGAAATTGCTACGAATTAGGCAGGTTAAAAACCTGCCCCACAGCCAAAATCGACTCTTGTCGGAAACGTCTTCTCTGATAACTCCTCAGCGAACTTCGCGTCCTCAGCGTTTTATGAATTCCTCAGCGCCTTAGGGGTGGAGTTGAACCACGCTTGCTCCCCCCGCAGTTGTCTGACGGATTGCAAACAAGCTTCGCGCCGTTGCTCGGCACCTATGTCCGTTGCTCGTCACTCTCGTTGTCTTGATGCGATGACGGACGCGCCACAAACAGCAACGCTTGCAACGCCAGGAACACAATCAACGGCGCGATCCACGCGACTCGTAAGACTCGTAGTAATAACTGCACGGCAAAGCTGGGCAGCTTGGCATGATCGACCAACGCCTCTGCATGTTGATGGCCGATCGCTCGAAGTTCTTGGACGACAGTGGCGACTCGCTGACGGTCTAACTCGGTGACATCTCCCGACGATTCAGGCATCACAAAGATGGGTTCAGGAGATCGCTCCAAGCGTCGAGCTAACTCGGTCACATGCTGTTTGCCGATGCGATTGAGGTTGCTGTCTGATGCTTCGAATTCGGTCGTGGGGATCACACGCCCCGTCGATTCTGCTGATCGTTGCAGCATGCTGCGCGAGTCAAGAAACGCACCGAGCAACAAGAACGCAATCAATCCTCCCAGCGTCAACAGCAGCAAGCTGCATCCGCCTGCCGCCATCTGAGACTTGAAGATGGAGCGTTCGGAAGTCGTTTCGAAGTGCATGTCGATTGTGCGGCGGCGGCGGAGCGAGGTCGCGGTGGCTTCGACTGTTTCAAAGCCGCGAGTCATCTCGATCCAGCGATCTGGAGCACGGTCTTGTTGCTGTAAGGCCAATTCCAGTGCGCGGCGACCTGCGGATTGGCCGTCGTCTGTGATCGTCTCGACGGGCGAGTTCTTGGGTTTCAACACCAACTGCCCGGCCAGCGAGCTGCGATCCAACGACAACGTCGCTTCGCCATCCGTGCCGGTGGCGATCAGGTTCCACACGGGCTCTCCGCCGCGCGCGACCCAACTGGCTTCTGGTAATCCCTCGCCGCCCAACGTGACTGTCGCCATCGTGACACCGGCATCCGACGCTCCCGAATGGACGGCGGTGATGCGCGAGTAACCGCCGGCGATCGAACGCAGCAGCAAGACATCGTGCAGCAGTTCGGCATGGATCAGTTCGCGACTCAGCAAACCGCCTGCTCGGTCTGCGATGACTCCGCGCTCCAGCCGTAGCAGTACCAGCCGTCCCAATGATTCGGCAGCGATCGCCGACTTCAAACGTTCGACCAACGCTTGTGAAACGAGTGGCACTACGGGGACCAGCGGCACTCGGTTGTCGTCGTGAATCAGAGTCAGCTCGTAGATGAATGCGGACCCCTGAGCCGCGATGGGGATGAAGAACAGAGGCTTCTCGTTGGATGCCAATTGGCGAGCACCGTTGAGAACCACTTCCGATGCGCCGCCAATGAGCGCGGCATCACTGCCTTCGCTGGTGACGACTTCTTCCCAGTCGCGCAGCAATTGCACGCCCGGAGCGGCGTTCATGAGGTCCGCCGCGGCCGATGTCCCAATTTCGACAGCGGCGCAAAGTTGCTGATCGGGTAACTGACCAACAGCCCGAGCAACTCGAAGAGCTTCCGAGTGATCTCCCAACAACGCGAATCGCATAAGTCTTCCGAGAACAAGTTGAGTCCAACAAAGATCGAGACGCCTCGAAACGTAACTGGCGGCGCGGTCAATGAGGACCGAGGCCAGCCGGCTTTACTCCCACATCTTCCGAGCTTGAGCGTGCGCGTTTACCGCCGGAATGACGACGGACAAAGACGGACTGTCTGCTTTAGGAGTGATGGGCTCGTCTTGATCAGGCAGTCGCCAATCGAACGCCGCCCGAGCTTTCATCGACAAGAAGCGAGTGAGTTGCGGCACGGTGTATTCGTCGCGCCACCGGCCTCGGGTGTAGTACCGCTGAGGCTGGCAGACATAGAGATGATCTTTGGCTCGCGACAACGCGACGTAGAACAATCGCCGCTCTTCTTCGATTTGCGATTCGTCCTTGGTCGCCATGTCCGATGGAATATTTCCGTCACTCGCATGAATGACGAAGACGTTGTCCCATTCCAGACCTTTGGCCGAGTGAATCGTGCTGAGGATTAAGAAGTCATCATCGAGCACAGGTTCGCCGGCGAGATCTTGAGTCGACGACGGCGGATCGAGAGCAATCGACGTCAGGAATTCAGCGCGGTCTTTGTAGCGAGAGGCAATCTGCACCAACTGAGCGAGGTCATTCGAACGGGCGGTCGGGTTGTCGTACTTCAGCTCCATGAGTGGGTCATAGAACTTGCGCACGGCTTCGATCTCGACCGGCAGCGACAGGCTTTCGTTGGTTTCGGCGACACGCTTCCGACTGGCTCGATGAAGGTACTGCAGCAAGTTGACGAACTCGGGCCAGTAGTCCTTGGCGGCCTTTGGCGGAGTGATCGACTTCAGAGACGCCAGATCGCCATTGGTCTCAGCGAGTTTGAAATTGATCTCTTCGGATCGCTTCTGACCAATGCCCGGCAGAAGCAACAACACGCGCGTGGACGACACCAGGTCGAGCGGGTTCTCGGCCATTCTCAAAAAGGCCAGCATGTCTTTGATGTGTGACGCTTCGGTGAACTTCAAGCCGCCGTACTTATGAAACGGGATGTTGTTTTCGGTCAGCACTACTTCCAGCGAGAGGCTGTGGTGCGACGCTCGAAACAAGACGGCTTGCCGCTTTAACGCGATGCCTTTCTCGCGATGAGCCAGCACTTCATTGACGATGAAGTCGCTCTGCTCGTCTTCGTCCATGCACGGCACCACTTGAGGCCGCTGCCCGCCAGTCCGCTGCGAGAACAGGTTCTTCTCGTGCCGCTCTTTGGATTCGGCGATCACGCGGTTGGTGGCTTCCAGAATCGGTTGAGTGCTGCGGTAGTTCTCTTCGAGCTTGACGATTCGCGTGCCGGGGAACTCGTCGGGGAAGTCGAGAATGTTGCGGACCGTTGCTGCGCGGAACGAGTAAATCGATTGAGCGTCATCGCCAACAACCGTCAGGCCGCGACCGTCCGGGCAGATGTTCTTGAGGATCTCGGACTGCAAGATGTTGGTGTCTTGGTACTCGTCGACCAGCACGCAATCGAATTGCTTCCGCACGGTGGCTGCTCCGGCTTCGCAACTGACGAGCGCGTTCCAGAACAAGAGCAAGTCGTCGTAGTCGAGCATCTGCAACTTCTCTTTGCGGTCGACATACGCCTGGAAGATTTGTTTCAGCTCGGCTTCAAACTCGACGCACCACGGGAACTGAGTGGTGAGTACGCGCTGCAGCGACTCGCGCGCATTCACGCAGCGGCTATAGATCGACAGGCACGTTTCCTTCAGCGGGAATCGCTTGCCCTCGGCGGGCTTCACTAACTGCTGCCGCGCGACGTTGAGCAGGTCTTCGGCATCAGCTCGATCGACGACGGTGAAGTCGGGTTCCAGACCAATCAGCCGACCGTGTTGTCGCAAGAGATGCACGGACATGGCATGAAACGTCCCGCCCCAAATGGCGTTCTGCTGAGCACGAGCGAGTCGCGGTGCTCCTGGTGGTTTCGCGGCTTCCAATCGCTTCAAGCACGAGCCCACTCGGCTGAGCATTTCGGCTGCAGCGCGACGCGTGAACGTGAGCAACAAGATGCGTTTAGGATCGATGCCAGAATGCACGAGCCACGCGACGCGATGAGTGAGCGTGGTCGTCTTACCTGTCCCAGCACCGGCAACAATCAGCAGCGGATCCATCCCCTGAGTGACCGCTTCGCGCTGAGCGGTATTAAGGCCCTCCAACAGAATCTCGTCGGCGGTCTTCGGGGCATCGAGGGTATCAGGCATGAGACTCACTCAAACGTCGGGCCAGGTGCCAAAACGGCGATGTTTCAATCAACCCGAAGAGTCTCACTTCCAGCCTTCGAAACCGCAATCGGCTGCCGCTCAGCTTCGCAAGCTCTGATGAATCATCACACGTCTTGAGATGTGGAAGGAGGTCTCACGCAGAGGCGCGGGGAACGCAGAGGGAGCTGGCATTTGATTGGTCCAGTTCCTCAACCTCTGCGATCCCCGCGCCTCTTCGTGAGGTTTTGGAATTGTCGACCTCCGCCGATGCATCGAACTCAATCGCATCGAGTGGAATTTAAAGCACACGGCGCGAGTTGATCAGGCGACGGCGCGAGTGACGGGACTTCCCGATGCTTCGACAGATTTGTCGTCGGTGATTGAGGGCGGCTCGGCGGCGAGTCGTTGCTCGACATCTTTCAGGGCCGAGGACAGCACGTACTGCAAATAGAGGCCGCGGATCATCCAGCTCAGAGCCATCGAGATCGACGCGCCTTCCAGCCCGAGTCGCGGCACCAACAACCAACCGCTGAGGCTCATCGTTCCCAGCGTGAGGACGCTGGTCTTGGCCAATGAGTCCACTCGTCGCAACGTGACGAGCGACATGTCCAACACACCGCCTTGAAACAGCATCGCTGTGGCAACCATCGCCCACACGAACACCGAGTGATAGCCAACATACGCGGGCTTAATGAGCGACAAGATGAACGGCCCGAAGGCCAACACCGTGAGGACGCTGGCGATCCCGAGCACCGCATAGAACAGTCGCAGTTGCACCAGCAGCATTCGAAACGCCGCCAGGTTTCCATCGCGCAGGTAACGCGACAATCGCGGAGCGACGGCGGGGTTCAACGTCCTCGAAAAGAGAATGGCCGCCATTGTGAGCTGCGAGATCGTGCCGAACGGACCAAGCTCGGACATGCCCCAATAGCCTTCGACAAAGAAACGCGCGACGCTGGGAGTCAGCGATACCAGCAACGACCGAATGGCCAAGGGGAAGCCGAGCGTCAGCAGCTTCTCCATACCGGTCTGAGTGATCCGTTGTCGCCACAGCGATGGCAGAGGCTCGGCGGTTGGCTGCGTCGAGTCCGCGACGTGTTGGTCTTGGACTCCTTTGAGGAACTGCTTGCCCCAGGGGACCTCGACCAACGCCAAGTTCACCAGTCCGCAAGCCGCCCAGATCATGACCGATGTCGTCAGATCTCGAGTTGCGATGATGGCCAACGTCAGTGACGAGCAGCTCACGAAGGCGCGAATGGCGGTTGAGCGAGTGACGAGATCGAAGCGCTCGCGCTGCTGCATGAAGCCGACGAAAGTTTCAGCCACGAGTTCGAAATACTTCCCACACGACACCGCCGCGACGACCCACAACAACGTGCCTGGTCGATTCAGCCAAAGCACGACACTTAAGGCGATCACGGTGGCCATGAGGCCGGTCAATAATCGAATGGCGAACTGGTCGGCAAAGCTGAATTCATTGCGAGCGTCTGTGGCTTGGACGGCTCGCAGGTCGAGCCCCGCGAACATGAAGAGCGGCGTGCAGAGAGCCCACGCGTAGATGAATTCGCCGTTGATGCCTTTGGATGTCAGCTTGGCCAACGTCAGGACGATGACCAACTGAGACACCGCAGCCAGGCCATTGGTCAGGAACTGCCAGACGAAGTTGGCCTTCAATGAAGGGGCGCGATCCATGAGCGTCCTGCCGCGTGAATAACAGCGAGCCGCTGAGCGACTCGCCTACATAGCTCAGTCGTTCCGCGACTGAGATGGGATGCCCGCAGACCTATCCCCCGAAGCTCGTATCGTCGGACTGCAAATCGTTCTCGGTCAGCAAAGTGTGACCGGAATCGCGAAGCACGGTTTGAGCAGACTCGATGTCGCTCACATGAATCGCGACTGCTCCTCGACCATGTCGGCGATAGATCAGCGGATACATGTAATTTACGTTAATCTCACCATGCACCAGTGCCGAACAAACCGACGCAAACGGTTGGTCGTTGTCCGGTAATTCAACACCCACCACGTCATGTTCGAAGAACGTGAATCCGGACATCTCGAAGATCTCTCGCGCTCGTTCGAACTGGTCGACCATCACACGCGCAATCGCAACTTCAACGGTATCGACCATGCTCAGAGCGACGATGCGCATGTCGTGCTTTTCGAGCCGACGGAGTAACTCACCAAGGCTTCCCACGCGGTTTTCCAAGATGACCACGAACTGCCGCAAGCACGGCCAGTCTCGGCCACGCATGGTGGCGGCAGGTAGGAAGTCGTCATCAGATCCAAAATCAATGGGCATGGAGCACCAGGGTCGCAGGTTTGAAGTGAGAGACGATCAAGAGGCGTCGACCGCGTCGTTAGGGATTGCCATCGAGCACGACGATCACGCTCTCTGCCGCGATTGCTTCCGGGATTTCGTCCGAGGTCACTTCGGCTCGCATCTTGGCCTTGCCAGGAGCCTTCGCTCGCAAGGTCATCTCGAAGACCACATTGGCTTGCTCACCAAACTCAGGGATGGCTTGGAAGCTGATGAGCTTGCCTTGGCTGCGACCAATTTCTGGCGGCCGATTTCGAACGGGGCCGCGAGCTTGGACGAACTCCAATTCCGGAGGCAGCAACAGCGACAGTTCGACATTGCTATCAGCACCGTTGCCGCGATTCTTCATACGCACTTCAACGGTGAATTCATCACCGGTCAGCACGGACGGTTCGTTGTGATCGATGTCCAATCGCAGGCCCGAGATTCCGCGAGCCTTAACGCGCGACTCGACGGCTTCTTGCTTCTGTTGTCCCGACTGATTGACTTCGATTACGCAAGAGTGAGGGCCGGCGGTCTTGGGTTGCACGGTCAGTTTCAGCAACGCAGTTTCGTCGGCGGGAATGGAGTCCAACTCCCATCGCACCTTGCGGCTGACTGGGTCGTACTGGCCGCCGTGAGTGGCTTTAACGAAGCGCAGGTCCGCCGGCAAGGTGTCGATAATGACGACACCCGTGGCTGCGATCGTGGCTTCGTTGATGAGCCGAATCTCTTGCACGGTAGGTTGGCCAATGGGCATCGAGCCTGAGTCCGAAGTCTCAACTCGCAAGCCGCGTGTATCGACGATTTCGATGCGGGTCTCTGATTCCGATTGGACGCGACCGTTCATCGAAATGACGGACCGATTGACGAACTGACCAGCGCGAACGGCCTTCAATTCCAATTCGACTTCCACGGCCTGACGACCGCCAAGTTGATCGATCGGGTAGGACAAATCATTGCCGTCAGAATGCTTGAAGCCTGCTGGAATCAGGTTCTGCAAGTTGATCTTCCCCAACGGTTCGTCACTGGGGTTGCTCAGTTTGAACTTCAGAGTCGCGGTCTCGCCAACTCGCACTCGCTCAGGACCGGTGACAACCAAGCGAACCTTGCCGTTGGTTTGAATCGGCTGAGCTTCCAGTCGCGAGGCCGGCACGATCTCAGATTGAGTTTCCGCAACGGAGATGACTCGCGCTACCGTGCCAATGTCGCCAGCCTCACGAGGAATGACTTTCACTCGAATGACTTTGGACTTTCCGGCTTCGATTCGCCCGAGTTTCCAGATCAGCTTCTTACCGGATTGCTCGGCTTGAGGATTGGAGCCGACCAGTTCACAGCCGCCAGGAACCGTGTCTTCAACGGTGACTTCAGCAGCATTGACGACGCCTCGATTCTCGACGGTCATCGAGTAGATCATGGCTTCATCCAAACGCGCCGTTGCCGGAGCGTCCTTGCGGATCACCAGCTTGGTTTGAGGCTCTTCAACGACAGGTCGCCTCGGCTTCAGTAGTGCTGGCTCAAGATCGTCTGCGAGAGACAAGCGCGGCACCTCATCGACGGCCTTCGTCAACTTGGTCTTGGGAGCAGGCTTCTCAGACAGATCAAGATCAGGGAGCGGCAAAGAATCTTCATCGGACTTTCGCAGCGTGTCTTTAGGCTCGGCGTTATCGACGAGTGCCGGACGCGCCTTTGGTTCATCGACAGTTGGATTGAATGGCTCGTCCGAGAGATCCGACTTCAGCGCGGGAGGAGCTTGCTCGTCGGACAACGTCGACTTGGTGCTCTTCAATGTGGCCAATGATTCGACCGAGGGAAGGTCCGATTCAGACAGAGTCGCCACAGCAGGCTTGCGGTTCTTCTTCAACAAAGCGTCGATCTGAGCCAACAGTTGCTCGGGACGATCGTCGAGCGGGCCGTAAACGACCGGCAGGTCCAACGCTTCCATCGCCAAGGCGCGAGCTGACTGAAGCTGGCCATCGTTCATGGCTTCTTGTGCTTCCTTCATCAGCCGCATGGCCTGAGCTTTCGTGGACTCCTTGGTACTGCGAACTTCAGGTTCGGAGTTCTCAACAAAGGGATCACGCTCGCTGCGCGGCGCGAAGTCCAATGTCGAGCGGCTGCGCGAATCGGGATTGAACTCCGATGGCGCAGCGCTTTCGGTACGACGTCGCTGACCACCAAACGACTCGAACTCGTCGGCATTCGCGCGACGATTCGCCGAAGGCTCGTTTGGCTCTTCGTTGGACGTCAGACCCACGTCGTCTTTGAAGCGTCTTGGTGCCCGACTGAGAGACGCTTCTTGCGCGGGCTCTGATTGAGATGGCCACAACCCAGTCGCGTTATCGGCGATGCCGGCGCCGGCTGGTTCTGGAGTGGTCGTTTCGTTCTGCGCGGTCGCCTTGTCTTTTTCGAGACTGCTTTGAGTTTGCAGCGCGATCAAGAATCCAATGCCGATCACGCCAGCGAGCGCGGTGAGTTTCCAAATAGAGTTTTGCATGGGCCTCCCTTCCCATGATGAGCTATGCGCAAAGGCCTCCATGGCACATGCGAACTGGCGTCATAGCAGACATTGAAAAGTGCAGGAAGACGAATATTGAACGTTGGTGGCGCGAGTGTGCGGAGTGCAGGTCTGTTAAACACCGCGCCCTCACGCAGTGTCGGCCTGCCAACACTTGGCGTACGTCGCAGGCTACAGTTGCGAATCAAGAACTCACCCGAAGAAGGACGCTCGTTATGCGAAGCCAACTCGTTGTTGCCGCTTTGATCGTGTCTGCTGCTCGAACGGCACCGGCCCAAGCACCTCAACCGCAGCCTGACGATTATCGCATTCAAGAATTCGCAGCTCGGCCTGCTCCCGACTGGGTCTCGATCAAGGACTACGGAGAGAAGAATCCGAAGCTCGCTGGCTATCGAGTGCCTGATGCGTTTCGAGTTGATGTCGTCGCCGAAGAGCCGGTCGTGCTCAATCCCGTGTCGCTGTCGTTCGACGATCAAGGTCGGGCTTATGTCATTCAATGGAACCCCGCCAGCGGTTCGAAGCTCAGCGATTACACCATCACCTACCAAGACGGCACGACGGGCAAGATTCATCGCATGGTGAAGGACTCACGCGATGACTTACGCCGATTGGAAGACACCGACGGTGACGGCGTGTGGGATAAGTCGGTCGTGGTCATGAACGATCTGGAGATGACTTCAACCGCCGTCTTTCATCGCGGGTGGTGGTACTTGCCGTCGGTCGGTCATGTGTTGCGACGTCAGATTGTGAAGGCTGGGACGGAGCCTGATCCCAAGACGATCGGACCGGCGACCGTGAAGCGACTGCCGGGAGTTGAACCGGGCACTGAGATCCTCGAACAAGAGATCGTGCGCGGCTTGTGTGGCTTTCATCAGCATCAAGCTTCGGGCATCACGATCGGGTCGGATGGTTGGATCTACATCAGCTCGGGCGACGACGACAACAAGGCTGAAGGTGCAGACGGGTCGCGCGCCACAGTGCTCCGTTGCGGCGTTGTCTATCGGTGTCGATTGGATGGCACCGACTTGCAAGAGGTCGCTCGTGGCTTCCGCAACCCGTATCGCAATGTGGTGCTTGATCGGTACTTCAATGTCTTCCATGTCGACAACGATCAAGAGGACGGCTCGAAGTTCACCGGCTGTCGCTTGATGCATGTGATGGACGGCAACGACTTCGGCTGGCGTTTGTATCCGGGAGCAGTTTGCTGCCGAGTTGATAACTCGCGCGCGGCTGTCTTTGGCGAGCGTGCGGGGAAGATGCCGTCACTCTTGAAGACCGGACGCGGTGCTCCGGCGGGGTTGCTGAGCTATCAGTCCAACACGGTCGAGAAGCTCGATGGCTGGCTGATCTATCCCGATGTCGTCAGGAAGTTGGTGAGGGCTTATCGCGTCGAACGAACGGCCACGACGTTTAAGGTCGTCTCTCAGTTTGAATTGATGGCCAACGACGACGGCTTGTTCCGTCCGTGCGAAGCCGTGCAAGGACCGGACGGTGCGATCTACATCGCAGATTGGAGAAACAACAGCAGCGGCGCTGGCAACTTGTGGGGCAACAATCAAACGGGTCGCATCTATCGCATCAGCTCTGCGACCGAGAAAGAACGACCGAAACTCGACGGAGGCCGCGCTGAGTTTCTGGCGTCGTTGCCGAAGCTGCAGCAGGACAGATTGCTGACTTTGTTGAGCAGTCCTGATTCTCAACAACGTCGGCTGGTTGCTGCTGAATTGGGCCGACGCTTCGCCGCCACTCCGGTCAATGATCGAGATCGTTGGCAAGCGACCGTCTTCTCCAAGACGTTGCCGGACTACGCCATCTGCGAGTTGTTGGGGGCGATCAGTGGAGTTGCTCATGATGCTCGCGTGCAAATGTGGCTAACCGAGCTATCGACGCGCGAAGGTGAGCTTGGTCGCTTGGCCGCAGAGACCTTCTATCGCAACGCCACACTCGCCAGCACACAGCCCAACGTCGCCACTCAAATCGCGCGGTTTAAGTTCAACTTGCAGGTCTCGAACCCGGAGACAAAACGCACCGCCATCCTCGCGCTGTCGAAGATTGGTCAGCTCTATAGTCAGCGCGATACTGAGATCGCCAAAGAGATCGAAACCACGTTGGTGATGTCGCTCATGCAAGATCGATCGGGAGACCTCGGCCTGCGCGATGCCTTGGTGCGAGCTATCGAACGACTCGGTGAATCACCGGTGCGACGAGTCTCGATGCATATCTCCGAACGTGGCTCGGCGAACAAAGCGGCCGCGCTGTCCTTCTTTGAGGCCGCGCGAACTCGGTCGGCCGCGCGAGTGCTCGATGGTCTGCTGTTTGGAGATCTGTCGCATCTCTCTGCCGAAGAAATGACGCGGCTGATTTCGAGCTATCGCAACTATCAGCTCGATCCGCCGATCTCGGTCGCGATGCTCGTAGCATGGTTGGTGGCGAACAACGACGCGCCTGCTGCAGTGCAGTTGGCTGGATTGGAAACGGTCGCCGTCTGTGCTGAAGCTGGTTGCGAAGTCGGAGATGCAGAAGCTCTCAACACGCTCGCTCTGGGATTGCTCAATAGCACGGACGAGCAAACTCGATTGACGACGATCGAAGCCATCGGTGCTGCGGGCTTGAATGCGTTGAGTCCGACGTTGGCTCAAGTACTGGTCGACGTTCAGCGCAGTGTGGCAGAGCGACGAGCCATCGTTCGCACTCTGGGGCGCATGAGATCGTTCGCGCTGCCGTTTCTCAGCACACGCACGCCACCAGGAGTGGAGTTGGTTCTCGACCAACTGATCGCCACCGCCAACGATGCGCGACAAGGCGAAGTGCGAGCCGACATTCTCGTGCTGCTTGGTTCCATCGACTTCGCGAAAGCCGAGCCCATTGCCAAACAGTGGCTCGTGGGTACGGACTCGATCACAGTCGCCGCTGCAATTGATGTCCTTGGCACCCGACCGAATGAAGCAAAGCGCATCGGTCAGTTGTTCGTCGATAAGAAGTTAGACCGCGCGTACTTGCCGCGAGTCTCAGCCGCGTTGCAACGACACGTTGAGAAGGACTCGTCGGGCGAAGTGAAGACGTTGCTGGCCGCGATCTTCAAGGAAGGCTTGTTGGTCGACGCTCAGCAGACAGCAGACCTCGTAGCCAAGAGTGGCAACGCCGCGCGAGGTCGAGCGATCTTCCTCGATAAGCAGCGAACTCAATGCACGACCTGCCACAAGCTCGAAGGAGTCGGCGGCCAGGTCGGCCCGGACCTCACCAAGGTCTGGCAGACTCACACCATCCCCAAGCTCATTGAGTCGTTGCTCGAACCATCGAAAGAGATCAAAGAGAACTTCGCGACGTGGACTGTCACCACCAAGAAGGGTCAGGCCTTTAACGGTCTGAAGATCAGCGAAAGCAAACGCGAAGTGGTTCTGCGCGACGCTCAAGGCAACGACGTGCGATTGCTCGGCGAGGACGTCGAAGAGCAGTTCCAAAGCAAACGCAGCCTGATGCCGGATGGCTTAGCGACTCAATTGACGCTCACCGAACTGGTCGATCTGCTCGCCTTCTTGAAGAGTGCCGAAGAGCAAGCCCGCATCGGGAAGTAATCCTTCTTACGGCCGAGCAGCGAAGCACTTTGCGCAAGCTTTGCTCGCACCCCAAGAGTTTGAAACGCAGAGGGCGCGGTGGACGCAGAGGAAAACAGTGAGATCAAATTCTTTCTCTCTGATTATTCCTCTGCGTTCTTCGCGATCCCTGCGTTTCGATGACTTTGATCCTTGGCTGACATGACCTTCACACGGTCCATTAAGGCGAGACCGCAACGCCGCTGATGCTCTTCTTTGCGTCCTGGCACCTTTGCGTTTCAAACCAGCGAAGAACGGGCGAGATGGAATCCCATGCGACTCGTCTCTTGCAGTGCCGAGTGAAGTAGTCACATTCCGCTGCCGTTGGTTTTGTACCCCAGCTCTATGCGATGAGTGCCTACAGATTGCGAGGATGCCATGTCTCGGCCCGCGATACGTCGACTGAGGGGCTTTGCGTTCGACCCTAGCTTGTCGACCGAACTCGACACCGCTCAGGTCAATGCGGTCACTTACAACATCCCTTGGGAAGACGTGCTTCCAGGGCCAATCGGCGAGTACCTCGAAGTCATCGATCACGATCCACTTTCGGGCTGCTTCTATAAGCCGGTCGATTTGGATGCGAAGTACGCACTAGCTCAAGACGGACTGGCACCATCCGAGTGCAACCCGCAGTTTCATTAGCAAATGGTCTACGCCGTCGCCATGAAAACCATCGCTCACTTCGAGAAGGCGTTGGGACGCGAGGCGATGTGGGCCGACCATGATCCGGCAGGCGGACAGAAGGGACAGTTCTTACAACGTCTGCGAGTTCATCCGCATGCGCTGCGAGCAGCCAATGCGTTCTACAGCCCAGCCAAGAAAGCGTTGCTCTTCGGTTACTTTCGAGCGGGCACTGATGGCTTGCACGTTCCCGGCAGTACGGTCTTCTCGTGCTTGTCTTCGGACATCGTCGCGCATGAAACGGCCCATGCGTTGTTAGACGGCATGCATAGTCGCTTCATCGAACCCACTCATCCTGATGGTCTGGCTTTTCATGAAGCCTTCGCCGACATCGTGGCCATCTTCCAACACTTCACCTTGCCGGAAGTGCTCAAGCATCAGATTGCTCAAACACAAGGCGACTTGAGTAAGACCAATTTGCTGGCCGAGTTGGCTCAGGAGTTCGGCCGGGCAACGGGTTGTCGTCGAGCACTCCGGAGTGCTTTGGGAACCAAGCCCGATCCAGAAGCGTTGCGAACCATCGTCGAACCACACGCTCGCGGGTCCATCTTGGTCGCTGCGATGTTCGATGCGTTCCTGAAGATCTATCAGCGTCGTGCTCAGCGAGTCATCGGCTTGGCCACTCAAGGCAGCGGAGTCCTGCCACCGGGAGCGCTGACTCCCAATCTGGTGGATGCACTCGCTCAGGAAGCGGCCAAGACGGCGCTGCACTTTTTGAATGCCAGCATTCGAGCTCTCGACTATTGCCCGCCGGTCGACATCAACTTCGGCGACTTCTTACGAGCACTCATCACTGCCGACGCGGACTTGGTGCCGAGTGATGCTCGCGGCTATCGCATCGCCATCGTCGACGCATTTCGTGATCGTGGCATCTTCCCTGATGGCGTTCGCAATCTCTCTGAAGAGAGCTTGCTGTGGCCGAGCTGCGGGTACTCAGCGTCGTGGTTCATCGAGGAACTGCGGACCGAGCTGTTGAAGATTCAATATGCCGCATCGCGAGCCGAGCGATGGGAGCGTTCTCGCGATCTGCGTGCTTGGTTGCATGACCGCTTAGCTCAGGAGCCTAATCAAGACTTGGAAGACTTCAGCTCGGCAACAGGCTTGGTATTGGGATCTAAGAAGCTGTCGGGGCTGCACCGCTCTGGTGCCAATCACAGCCCTGTGTTCGAAGTCCATGTCCTCCGGGAAGCACGACGCGCGGCACCGGATGGTTCGATTCGTAATCAGGTCATCGTGAGCCTGACTCAGAAACGCATCATTCCGGCTGGTCACGGGTTGCCCGAGTTCAAGTTCCGCGGTGGAGCAACGCTGATTGTCGATCTCGACTCGCTGAGTTTGAAGTACTGCATCAGCAAACGCATTGACGACGACGTGCGACTCGCACGCCAGCTATCGTTCTTACGTGATGGCTTACCGCCTGCGATTCGTGCCGCGTTCTTTGGCAATAGTCAGACCTCTAAATACTTCGAACCGCTGGCGATGCTCCATAGCGGCGACTGGCAGGAGACTTCATATGCCGACTAGCAAACCCACATTCGATAGTCGCGTTCGCGTCCGCATGTATCGACACGGACTGGGCGACTGCTTCTTGCTGCGTTTCCCGAAGAAGGACAGCTACTTCCACATCGTGATCGACTCGGGAGTTCTGCTGGGGACCAAGGATGCCGCAGCTCGGATGATGGAAGTGGCCGAGGACATCAAACGCGAAACCGGCGGCGAGATTGATGTGCTTGTTGTTACTCATGAGCACTGGGATCACGTCTCTGGTTTCTCGGGCAAGCAAGCTCGAAGTGTGTGGGACACGATCAAAACTAAGGCCGTGTGGCTCGCTTGGACCGAAGATCCCAAGGACGTCTTGGCGAACCAACTGCGTGGTCAGCGCGACGAAGACATGAAGAAGTTGCGAGTTGGTTTGCAGTCAGCCGGTGCCGCTCTCCAGATGGATGAGCAAGCTGCCGACCGCATTAACGAGCTGCTGTCGTTCAACGGTTGGCAGCTTGATGGACTGGGCGCGACCGATAGCGATGAAGGCGGCACTCCCGAAGCCATGCAGTATGTCCGCCAACGGGTTGATTCGCCGACGTTCCTCAAACCGGGTGACATTCAAAAGTTGTCGGGAGTGACCGGTGTGCGAGTCTTCGTGCTGGGGCCTCCGCATGACGAAAAGAAGATCAAGAAGAGCGATCCCAGTAAGGCCCATCCAGAGGTCTATGAGGAACTCGAAAATGGCTTTGCCGTGGGGGCAGCGGACGGCAATTCGATCGTTGAAGCCGTCCCGCCGTTTCCAACCGAGATGCAGCTCGGTGAGAACAATTACACCGACGTTGCTAGTTGGAAGAGCAGCGAACTCAACGAGCAACAGTCGCAGGCTTTGCAGGTCGCGCTCCAAGGTTATGCGAGCGACACTCACCGGAAACTCTCTGCTGCCTCGTTGGCTGAGCTAGAGAATCTGGCCATAGCACTCGATGGGGACACCAATAACTCTAGCTTGGTTTTGGCATTCGAACTCGCTCCGCAAGGTCGAGTCCTGCTGTTCGCCGCCGATGCTCAGGTTGGCAATTGGCTGTCATGGCAAGAGGTCACATGGAAGGGTGCCAGCGGCGTGACGGCTAATTCACTCCTGGAGAAAGCCGTGCTTTACAAGGTCGGCCATCACGGCAGCCATAACGCCACATTGAAAGACCTTGGTTTGGAATTGATGACCAACAAAGACTTGATGGCCGTCATTCCGGTCAATCAAGAGATGGCTGCGAAGAAGAAGTGGAACATGCCATTTCCGCCGCTGTGGAATCGCTTGAAAGAACTGACGCGCGGACGAGTCGTGCTCTCGGACTCTGACGTCGCACTCCCCAACGATGCCGCACTCAGCCGACTAACAGCCACCGAGCGAACTCGCTTCAAGCAAAACGTCATCGCCAGTGAAATCGCAATCGACATCTTTATTTGAAGGCTCAGCTTCGGGGAACCGCACGCCGACTGCGGCCACAGTAACTTAGCTCTGAGGCAGCTATGAATTTCGTGGGATAGGCTTCCAGCCTGTCGTGTCTTGTTCGAGATGAAATGCGAATGACAGGCAGGATGCCTTCCCTCGAAATTCATCACTGAGTCTCGGCCATCAGCTTGCCGTCCCCAGAATCACAGGAGCGATTCGCTTTCGGACGAAACGAGATTGGCTGCAACCAAAGTGCTCGCCGATGTTGCCATCTCGCAGCATGCCAAGGTTGTACGGGATGTCGTGCAGCTTCGTGTCATATTGATGTCGCTCGAAGTCGGTAAGTTGCAAGGGGCGATTGAAGCCGAGCATTGCAGCCGCAGGGCGATGCTCGCGATCGATCGTGCCCAATAGCGACGTACCCAAACCGCAAAGCACAAAGTCGCCTGGCGAGTGGTAATGCCACATGCCGCGTGACGTTCGAGCCAAGGCGATTGAGAGGTCGTGATCGGGCGACAGGGCTGAGGCAAGTAAGGTTGCAGTCGTGACCTGACGCTCGCTCAGCAGGGCTTCCAACGCCATCACGATGATGCCTGCACCGCCAGAGTGACCAACGAGATGCACCGGAGCATCTGGATACTGGTCCTGATAAGTGACGATCTTGTCAGACAGTTCCTGGGATCGTTGTCGATTCGTCTCCACGTCCATCAAGTGATATGCAAAGTTGTGAAAGTGCCCTGTCCTCCAATCATGGATCTCAACACTGCCGTTCCATCCCGACTCGGCGATGCCGGTCGCGATGTTCGAAGTAAAGATGCTCGGAGTTTCTATCCCCGAGAGCACGAGCACTCGTCCGCGACTGAGTAGATCCGCGTCGCAGCGGTCACGGAAGTACGCGCAGCCGCTCGACATCAAACAGAAGAGCGACAATACGAGGTACGTGCAGCGACGCATCAAGTTCCTTCCGTGACAAGAGGTGACGGAGGATGCTGATTCCACGACCAAACAACTCGCCGCGTGATAGCGCACTTTGGGGAAGCAGCCAAGATGAGTTGTTGAGCTTCGTTCCCCCACCCTGATCGGAGAGTGCCAGATTCGAGCGAGACTCAGCCGCAGACCAAAGTAGCCATCATCGCTCTGCGTGATGAGCCTTCCTCTTGGCGCCCTCACCTGCCAACGGCGATCGCCACTTGTTTGAACTCAAACTTGGAAGGCACGTCACGCAGAGCGATGACGGCTACTTTGACCGAGGCAAGATCTGACTCATCCGCAACTGTTTTCGGTTTTGAAGAGTCCAACCGCATGGCGAACCTTCAGTCCGTCGTAACAAGATCCGCATCGCAAAAGGGATGATCTACAAGATCTCGTCAATCACGCGTCCATCGAGGAACGTCAGCCGTTCGTCGCGACCGAGATGCGGGAACGTGAGCTTGTGCTGATCGAGCCCCATTTGATGCAGCAGCGTCGCATGGATGTCACGAAAATGACAGGGCTTCTCGATGGCCTTCAGTCCGATGTCGTCAGTTGCTCCGACCGTGCGTCCGCCTTTGATGCCACCGCCGGCCATCCACATCGTGAAGCCGAGATTGTGATGATCGCGCCCGCGTCCCGATTGAGCTTCGGGCGAACGTCCGAACTCACCGCCCCACAGGACGAGCGTCGTGTCGAGCAAGCCTCGGCGTTTGAGATCCGTCAGCAGCGCGGCGACGGGCTGATCGGTCTCGGCGGCTTTACGGAGATGATTCTCTTCGATGTCGCCATGAGCGTCCCACTGCATGTTGCCTGGCCCGCCTCCTGAGACGACGCAGGTGAACCGCACTCCCGCCTCGACCAACTTGCGAGCCATCAAGCAACGGCGGCCGTAGTCGTCGGTGGGCTCACGACCGACTCCGTAAAGGTCCAGCGTCTCCTTCGTCTCGCGTGAGAGATCAAACAACTCGGGTGCTGCGGTCTGCATGCGGAAGGCAACGTCATACGCACTCAGCCGCGCGTTGAGTTCGTCATCGAGAGGAGACGCTTGCGACTGATTCATCTCGCGCAGGAACTGCAACGTGCGGCGGCGTTGCTCGGTCGTGACATGCTGCGGCAAGTCGAGATTCAGCACGGGCCGAGCACCAGGGCGGAACATCGTCGGCTGATAGATGGCCGGTAAGAAGCCGGGGTTATACATCGGCTGCCCGGCTTCGAGGGCTCCTTTGGGATCGGGCATCACGACGTAAGCGGGCAGCGATTGGCTCTCGCTGCCGAGCCCATACGTGAGCCATGACCCCATGCTCGGAAAGCCCGGCACGGTACGACCGGAGAAGAGTTCGTACTGCGCTGCCGAGTGGACGACCATGTCGCCATAACACGACTTGATGACCGCGATGTCGTCGATGCACTGCGCCGTCTGAGGAAACAAATCGCTGACCGAGATGCCGCTCTCGCCGTACTTGCGAAAGGTCCGCCGCGACCCGAGCAGCCGCGCGGTGCTCTCAACGAACTGGTACTTCACCTCGCCAAACGCCGCAGGTCGCTTCTGCCCGTCGAGTTTCTTGAGCAGCGGTTTTTCATCGTACGAGTCCACATGCGAAGGTCCTCCGGCCATAAACAGGAACACGGTCGCCCGAGCCTTCGCCGGCAGATGAGTGGCCTTCGGAGCGAGCGGATTCGAGCCCGCCGCCTTCGCAGCCTGTGTCGGATTAACTCCACTCGCTGCCCGAGCTTGCTCCTCATACGCAAGCGCCGCCAGAGCGAGCCCACCAAACCCGCAACATCCATCCCGAAAAAACTCCCGTCGAGAACGCGGCTGGCTCATGAGTGACTCCCCAAAGTTCCGACCCATCCCTGTGTAACGCTCATTCCTTCAACCGACGCCGAACCAACTCAACGGTAGCGTTGAGTTCTGGCTGCTCATCAATGAGATCTTAAAGTCTACGCGCTGCGGACGATGGCTTGTGCAATCGCAAGCACGATGAGCATCACGCCCGCTCGAAGCTCATTTGTTCGACGACGAGGATCTGCTTGAGACAGGGGACGTCCCAAGATCAGAAACAAGCCTCCTCCAATCGGGATCAACAAGTCAAAGCGTTGGATAAGACCATTCCATCCGAAAAGCTTCAGTCCTATAAGCAAGAATATTGCTCCACCGAATAGCCCCAGAGTTGAGACCCAGACATCGACGAGCGTAAGCGTTCTCACTGTCGTTGAGCTGGGAAGATTCTTTTGGACGGTCTCACCTAGCGTTTGCATGTTCTCAAAGCCAAATAAGCCAATCGGTCGACCAGCCGCTCTGAGCGACACTTGAATCGGAAGCCCGCGCCGATCAGTGATAAAAGTGGCATGAGTAATGGACTCCCACGCAACCCGTTCGCTTGATGATCCGCACTGTCGGGTCAGCGCCTTGTCGGTGAGGACCAGCGAGGTCTCACGCGCGACTTTTAACTGCTTCAATGACACTGCTGCGCCTACGCCGGCAACGAATATTGCAACAATCAACATCGGAACGAAGTCATCTGTGCCCCCTTCTCGAATCCGAAAAGCAGCGAATCCGACAGTCAGGGTGACTAACAAGAACGGCAGCTTCCACAACCGCCGTTTGACCGCAGCCAGATCCATCGCAAACCGCGCGTCATTCACTTCCATTGCGTGATCTCCACTAGGAGCCTGTCCGAGTAGGTTGATATTGGCGGACATTTTGTCGGGGCGGGGGCCGGTTAGGCCGTTTGGGCGCGGAACAGTTTCAGCAGGTTGTGCGTTAGGCAGATGAGAGCCCACT
>OMIV01000006.1 GCA_900299185.1 Planctomycetaceae bacterium | reverse complement strand
TGCGATCTGCTGACAGTGCCTCAAAGGCTGGCTCCCAATCACTCTCGCGTTTGGGTTCATCTCCATAGGCATAGTGTCGGCGAAAGCAGTAGCGGCAATGCACCGCGCAGCTTCCGGTCGAAATTAGCAACGCTCGCCGTTCGTACTTCTTCAAGACTCCCGGTGCGATCCGAGCTTCAACGTCACCGACTGGATCGGCTGCATAGCCCGGCTCGATCGCGAATTCGGCTTGCAGTGGCAACACCTGCAGCAGCAGCGGATCGTTGGGATTTCCGACCGTCATTCGTCGGAGATAGCTGCGAGGCACCAACAGCGGAAACAGCGTTGCGGCGCGTTGTGCGGGTTCGAGCCATTGCTCATCGAGCTGCAATTCTTGGATGAGCGCGTCAGGTTTTCGAATCGCTTCTGCCAGCGATCGTTGCCAACGAGTACTCGGAGCCAAACTGTCGGATGCGATGATCGGCAAGACGGTCACCCTGTTGAGGATGAATGTGATTTCTTCCGCCGCAGGCAGTGCGATCGGGTTTTCGATGAGTTTAGCCGTCTGCTACTTTTCCGCCCCTTTGGCTGAACCGACCGCATCAGCTCGGCCAATTCTCATCACCAACGCGAGACGACGTTCCGTGTCGTCACGTTCGACCACTTGCCTTGATTCCGAAGTTTGAAGAAGTCAGGAAGCTGCAATGCCCACCATCAACGCTGGCGAATTGCGGAAGGGTCAGAAGGTTCTCATCGACAATGACCCTTGCGAGATTTTGCTATGCGAGTTCGTTAAACCTGGCAAAGGTCAGGCGCTCTACAAACTGAAGCTCAAGAGTCTCATCAAGGGCAGCAACATCGAACGTACGTTGCGGAGCGGTGACTCATTGGAGTCTGCCGACGTCCGCAAATCGCCTGGTCAATTCATGTACTCGGACCAAGACAACTACTACTTCCTCGACAGCACCAACTTCGAGCAATACCCGCTTGCGGTGTCCGTGGTGGGAACGCGTGGCTTGTTTCTTCAAGAGAACGCTCCGTGCGACTTGCTGTTCTTCAACGACCGGCTGATCGATATGGATCCGCCTCAGCAGATCATCAGCAAAGTCACCTACACGGAACCGGCCGCGCGAGGAAATACTGCCAACGGGCTGACCAAAGAGGCTCAGATTGAAACCGGTGCCACTGTGAAAGTCCCCGCGTTCATCGAAATTGGTGAGCTGATCAAAGTTGAAACCAGCACCGGCACTTATGTGGAACGTGCAGGGAAGTAAGAGCTGCAAGTCCTCGGCCAGTGACTCTTGTTACGTCACGTCTTTGCTAAAGTCCCTCTTCAAGAGAGCCCTCAACCCAAGGTTGGATCATGAGCCAATGGCATCTCTTGCTGTATGTCGGAGCGGCGATTCTCGCGCTGCGTTCCTTCATTCAACTGGTGACGAACTATCGATCGGCCTACGAGCAACAGCTTGTGGAAGAAGAGCTGAAGAATCTTGCCGCCGAACTGGAACGAGAACGGGCCGAGGAGCAGGCCGAGCAGAATTCAGAGCTTGAAGCCCAAGCGAATCAGCACGCCTGAAGCTCACGCTGTATCTTGTCGCTCAGACTTCATCGATCTCACCGCCCTTATTGAATCATCGAGTCCCACCGCCAAATGTCATCTCCTGAAACACAACCGACCCAACACAACGGCAAGCTCTACATCGAAACTGTCGGCTGCCAGATGAATATGCTCGACAGCGAACTGGTTGTTGCCGCGCTCCGGCAGCAGCAGCTTGAACTCACCGACGACATGTATGAAGCCGATACCGTGCTCTTCAACACATGCAGCGTCCGCGAGCATGCCGAGCACAAGATTTACAGTCAGCTCGGGCGGCTGAAGTTCAACAAACGCAAGCATCCTCAGCAGGTCATCGGCGTGATTGGCTGCATGGCTCAGAAGGATCAGGAGCTGATCTTTCAGAAAGCTCCGCATGTGGATCTCATCGTCGGCACCGGTCAGCTCGGCGAGATCCCGCGCATGATCACCGAGGCCCGATCAACCCGCTCCCGAGCGATCGCCGTCAGTCTCGGACGCAAAGGCGCCAGCCGCGACGAAGTGGCGTCGAGCTTCGAGAGCTACGACCGGCTGCGCGATCCCGAGATGCGACCGTCTCCGTATCAAGCCTTCGTCCGCATCATGACCGGCTGCGACAAGTTTTGTACGTACTGCGTCGTGCCGATGACGCGCGGGCCCGAGCAGTCTCGACCGCCAAGCCACATTCGCACCGAAGTGCAGACGCTCGCTCGGCAAGGCGTCAAAGAAGTCACGCTCTTGGGGCAGACGGTCAACAGCTATAAGGTCACAGAGAACGGGAAGCTCTACCGGCTCTCGGACTTGCTGGCGTTCATTCACGACGTTGAGGGCATCGAACGCATCAAGTTCGTCACCAACTTTCCGAAGGACATGACCGACGACCTGCTGCAAGCCGTGCGCGACTTGCCGAAGGTGTGCCGCTACTTACATGTCCCCGCGCAGTCGGGTTGCGACGAGATGCTCAAACGCATGAAGCGCGGCTACACCGTCGACGACTATCGCGAGATGATGCAGCGCATTCGCGCGACGATGCCGAAGTGTGCGGTCTCCAGCGACTTCATCGTCGGCTTCTGCGGCGAGACCGAGGAGTCGTTCCAGAAGAGCATGGACCTGATTCGCGAGTTCCGCTTCAAGAACAGCTTCATCTTCAAATACAGCCCGCGACCGTTCACGAAGGCGAACGAGTTATGGGAAGACGACATTCCCGAAGACGTGAAGCGCCGCCGCAACAACGAAATGCTCGATCTGCAGAACGAGATCAGTGAAGAAGACAACGCCGAGTTCATCGGCACGACGGTCGAAGTGCTCGTCGAAGGCCCCAGCAAGAACGACGAGAAGGGCAAGATCGAAAACACCGACGAGCACAAACGCCAGCTCGTTGGCCGCACGACCTGCGACCGCATCGTCGTCTTCGAAGGCAACCCGCGCTTAGCCGGATCACTCGTCGAAGTCGACGTCCTCGACTGCACGCAGACAACGCTCATCGGCTCCATCGTCACCGGCCACAGAACTCACGGGCTGCAATTAGAATTACCTGTTATTGGGTGATGACGGGATGAGTAACTCATCAGAGGTTGTCGGCTTTGGTCGTACTATTTGCGAAGGGCTTGGTACATGATTGCAACGCGAGAAATGATCGTTCGCGACGCCCTGCAGTTGCCCGAGGCAGAGCGTGCTCAGGTTGTTCAAGAATTGCTGGACAGTCTCAGTCCCGAGGGCAGCGATCTGATCGATGACACTTGGGCCGCGGAGCTTGATCGTCGTTTCGCTTCCTGGGAGTCAGACAGGTCGGCTGGTATTGCGTGGTCGGAATTCAAGCAACAACGGTAATTCTGTCATACCTGCAGACGTTGTTTTTGAAGATTCCGCCAGACGCGAATACCTCAAATCGCGTCGTTGGTACGCTTCCAGAGCTGGCGAGCGATTTGCGGAAGCATTTACCAATGAGATCGATCGCGCGTTCACTCATATTGCATCCGAGCCAGCCGCAGGAATTTGTTTTCGGTCTCACTATCGCTGGGTGAGGCTGAAGAAGTTCCCGTATCTGATCTACTACCGAGTCGCTGATCCGAGCACGGTTCTTGTCTTAGCTATCGCCCATCAACGGCGACGGTTGGGCTATTGGCTGCGACAAGATCGGTGATCGAGGCGAACGAGAAAGTCTGCTTCGACGATTGCATGTCGCCACATGACGTCGGATTTGTGACATCGATGTCGGTGATGAGCAGCTTGCAATCGGGGTCTTAGAACACTTCCTTGATCACTTGGCCGCGGCTGATGGGGAAGGGGCGGCCGACGTTGTCTTGGATCTCGGTGTCGGGGTGATAGCCCAAGCAATGGAAGATGGTGGCAGTGACGTCGGCGGGAGTGACGGCTCCATCGACCGGATAGGCCGCGTCGCGATCGGATGAGCCATAGACTTGGCCGCCTCGAATGCCACCGCCAGCGAAGGCCATCGAGAAGCAGTGCCCCCAGTGATCTCGGCCTGCGTTGCCGTTGTGGCGCGGAGTCCGCCCAAACTCGCCGATCCAGACGACCAACGTGTCGTCCAACATGCCTCGTTGTTCCAGGTCTTCCAACAGCGCTGAGTAAGCCTGATCCATCATGGGCATCAGCAAGGACTTCAAGGACTCGGCATTCTTGGCGTGCGTATCCCAGCCACCTTGATTGGGCTGATTGGCGATGCGGGTCCAATTGATGCGGACCAGGGACACGCCCGCCTCCACCAGTCGACGCGACAGTAAGACGCTTTGGGCGTATCTCGAATTGCCGTATCGCTCGCGCGTTTGAGGAGACTCACGGTTGATGTCGAAGGCGTCTCGCACCTTGCCCGTCGTCAGCAGATTCACGGCTTGCTGAGTTTCGAAGTTGTATTGCTTGACCGCGGCATTGGTGTCGATGCGGCTGATGTGTGAATCAACTTGCTCCAGCAACGAACGACGTTGATTGAACCTCAAGGCCGAGATGCCTTCTTGCAGGGCGAGGTCCGGCACGTTGAAAGTGGATTGCGAGGGATCGCAGTTGACGAGCCAGGGATCGAACCTCCGACCCAGGAAGCCTCCGTCCTGGCCGGGCCACGGGAAGTTGCCGTCGTTCCAAATGTGCTCGGGCACGGCGACCGATGTCGGTACTCCGCCTGCATCCTTCTTGAGGTAACGCAAAATGGAATCGACACACGGCCAAGTATTGGGAGCCTTGGCTGTCACGCTTTCGGCGTTCGGCGGAACATGCGGGATGCCGGTCAGCATCTGATAGCCGCTCGATGAGTGAGCGTTGTCCTTGGTCACGCAAGCTCGCAGCACAGCAATGCGATCGGTGAGCAGCGCCGTCTTCGGCATCAGCTCGCAGACATTCATACCGGGAGTTCGCGAGGGTATGGGGTTGAACGGTCCGCGAATCTCGACCGGCGCTTCAATTTTTGGATCCCACGACTCCTGCTGAGGAGGTCCTCCAGTTAGCCAGAACAGTATGGTCCGCCTGGCTTTACCGAATGACCGCACGGGATCATGGTCGACCGACTCGGCCTTCGCGGTGGGACGACCAAAGAAGCTCGCCATGCCCGCGCTGGTCGCCGCTCCGATCCGCAGCCATTCTCGTCGATTGAAGCCATCACATGTCGGCAAACTGTTGTCGTGGAAGGAGAGCATGGCGGTCACCACAGATAGGCGGGGGCGGTTGGACTCAGAGGCGGGAGTCGAGCAGCATCGGAATGCTTCGCATAGAAGTCGACCAATATCCTGCTCGAAGTTGAAGGTTCGTCGCGCATCCGCAGCGAGGTCAAGACACTGACGGTCCCAAGCACTGGCACTCCGTCAGCGGCAATCTTCCGTTACAACGCCTGACCTAACGGACTTTCGCTCGCGACTGCATCTGGACGATGAGGCTCTCATGATTTTCGCTGTGGAATTCGACTTCGCGAACAAGGTTGATCGTCCGTTCGAGATCGATGCCGATCGCGATTTGTCGCTGGTGGCGGAGTCGGTGCGAGGCGGCAAGTTCTGTTGGATCGACTTCACGGAAGAAGACGTCGAGCGTTCGCTGCCGTTTCTCGAACAACTGGGGCTTGATCCTGTCGCCTTGGCCGACATCAAGCAGGATCGTCCCGTGCCGTACTTCGTCGATCTCGACGAGGCGCTCTTCTTCACAATTCTGGATGGCGAGTGGGATGCCAGTGGGCTGCATCATCGACCGGTCGCGGTCTTCATGGGCGTCTCGTTTATGGTGACGGTCCATCGCGAAGAATCGTCCGTGGTTGCCTCAATGAGGCGGTCGTACTCACGCAACTTTCGCCGAGTCGCCTTGAGCCCCGGCTTCTTGCTCTTCGAAATTGCCGACCACTTGTGCGAGGAATACACCGAGATCGTTTGTCAGATTGCCGAGGACACAGAACGCGTTGAAGAGAGCCTCTTCACTCATGCTGATGAGACCATGTTTGCTCGCGTGTCGGATCTGATTCGAGGCATCGTCGAGTTCTACAAGATCGTCGTCTTTGCTCGCGAAGTGATTCATGACCTCGCCAATAGTCGCTCGCCATTTATTGCCGAGACGACTCAGCCATTCTTGGAGAAGAAGGCCACGCTGCTCGATCGCCTTAGTGCCGACATCAATGCCGAGCGCGAAGTCCTGTCTGAAGCCGTCAACCTTTACTTGGGCATTGTGACTCACGGCACGAACCGGTTCTTGGCTCGGCTGACAGCCTTGGGAACGTTGTTCTTGCCGCTGTCGTTTGCCGCCGGCGTGTATGGCATGAACTTCGACCACATCCCTGGGGCGAAAGAGCCCGCTGGTTTCTATGTCTTCTGCGCGACTGCGTTCGCCTTCACGGTTGGCGTGTTAGGTTTCATGTACCGCAAGCGTTGGCTGTGACGGAGCGTCAGAGGTCACGATTTCCTCCAACGCTCCGCAGGCTTGCTGTTGGTGGCTACGCGTCTTTCGCGATCTCTTTCAAGACGTCCTTAGCTGCCGCGATGACGTGGTCGATGTCGGCATCCGAATGGCATGTCGAAACAAAGTTCGCCTCGTATTGGCTGCACGGCAGATAGACGCCCCGATCGATCATGCCCCAGAAGTACTTCGAGAATCGCTTGGTGTCAGAAGTCACCGCCGTCGCGTAGTTGGTCACCGGAGTGCTCGTGAAGAAGAGCGTAAACATGATCCCGACTTGAGCGATCCAATGTGGCAAACCGGCCGCTGCTGCCGCATCTTTCAGGCCCGCGCAAAGTCGCTGCGTGACTTGATTGAGTCGCGGATAGGGATTGGTGTCTCGCAGTGTCTTCAAAGTGGCGAGACCACTGGCCATCGCCAACGGATTGCCCGAAAGAGTGCCCGCTTGATAGACAGGACCGACGGGCGAGATGCGATCCATAATGTCGGCTCGACCACCGTAAGCACCGACGGGCAAGCCACCACCAATGATCTTGCCGAGCGTCGTGATGTCGGCCTTCACGCCATACAGCTCTTGAGCGCCTCCGTAAGCAACTCGGAATCCCGTCATCACTTCGTCGATGATCATCACGACGCCGTACTTGGTGCAGAGTTCTCGACAAGCCTGCAAATAACCCGGAGCAGGTGGGATCGTTCCCATATTGCCAACCACGGGTTCCAAAATGATCGCTGCGATTTGATCGCCTTGTTGCTGGAACAAGTCGGCCAGTTGATCGGCGTCGTTGAAGTCGAGAATCAAAGTGTCCACCGTGCATCCCTTCGTCACGCCGGGACTTGAAGGTGTGCCGAGAGTCAGCGCCGCGCTGCCCGCTTGCACCAACAAACTATCGACGTGACCGTGATAGCAGCCTCGGAACTTCACGATGCGGTCGCGACCTGTAAAACCGCGAGCCAACCGAATGGCGCTCATCGTCGCTTCGGTGCCCGAGTTCACCATGCGAACTTTCTCGATCGACGGCACGGCTTCGATCACCAGTTCCGCGAGGTCCGTCTCCAACGTGGTC
>OMIV01000005.1 GCA_900299185.1 Planctomycetaceae bacterium | reverse complement strand
GTTTCTTGAGCGACTCAACGCCGAACTCGACAAGGGCCGCTGCGAGGGCATGGTTTTGCTCGCCTTCGAGCGCTTCCGTTCCGGTTCGCCTGGAAGTTCTTCTCTTGCGAAAAACGACGTTGTACCGGAACTGAACTACTGGTCTGCGACGCAGATTCTTCCAGAGGCACGCAACCGCGCACGAGACAGTCGAGGTTGGGATCTTGAGCGCCTAGTGGCAGAAATTCGAGCCGATCTACAGCATGGCGGCGGATCGGTGCTTGGTTTGTACGAGAACGACAAGGCACACAGCGTGCTGCCGGTGTCAATCAGTTTCGTAGACGGTCTGGCAAGGGTGGGGCTGTACGACCCAAATCATCCTCTTGTTGGGCAGACCCTCGTCATCGACCTCGTCGCCCACTCGTGGTCATACACATCGGTGAATACCGATGGAAGCGCCGCTACGAGCTGGTCGGGCTCTGCCGTCGGGGGGCTCAGCTTCGTACCGTTCGTCGCACGTGGTTCGACGCCGGTTGACTACTTCAAATCATGACTCGCGAACGCAGTTCTCGAAATGCCCAACACTCGACCCAAGAGATGACTTAGTCGACCGGCTGTTGCATCGGCACGGTCACTCGACGACGTGATCGCGACACTGAGTTCTGGCTCGGGTTGCTCATCTCGCAGAGCTTGATAAAACTCGCTCTCGCAGCGGCGAGCCGTCTTGACGTGACACTTTCCGACACCTTCAGAATCCGCGCTGCTTCACCTAACGACAGGCCGTCCCATTCGACCAACAGCAAGACTTCGCGTTCCTTTGGTTTCATTCGTGACAACGAAGAATGCACCAGCATCGAGGCGACGGCTTTGGTATCGGTACCGGTAGAATCAGGCTCGGTGCTACGCAGTCCACTGATGAACTTCGACTTGCGCTTGCTCAGCCTGATGGCGTTGGCGACTTTTCGGCGAGCCACGCCGTATAGCCACAGCATTTGATCGTCCCGGGAATCGGGCAACTTGTCTTTGCGGCGCCACGCAGTTGCAAACACCTCAATGGCAATGTCGTCGACATCATGCCGAATTCGCCTCGCAATGTAGCGGTACACCAGCGGATAGGCGTAGGTGTAGAGCTCGCCGAACGTCTGCTCAGACATGTCGAGCGACTCGACCTGTTCGAGCTGTGCTGGATCTCTCACGAACCCCCCCCCCGTATTTCAACGAGTAATCTAGCCAGAACTTTTTTCCGAGAGTCTGGCGACCTCATGAAATCTTGACAACCTGAAGGCGCTCGTCGACTGGTCGTCCGCAGCGAATGGTCCGCCACAATAGGCTCAGGCATCGTGGGCCAAAGTCTCAGTTTTGTCGTCGTCGATGAAAACGACCTCTTATGCGATCTGCTCAGGCAGTGGCTCCTGGCCGAGTATCCCCAGAGCAGCGTGAGTCGTTACTCAACGGTTGCCGCAGTTCTCGACGATTTGGCGAAATTTGGTAACGCCGTTGATGTGCTCATCGCAGAGTCCCGTCTACCCGACGGAGAGGGGGTTGACGTCGCGGTGGCACTCCGCAAAGTCTCGGGTACCGAGGTGAGCGCCGTGATCATGTCTGGACGACCTACAGCCGACTTGTTCAATCGAATGAGCTTGGCACTGCACGCCGGGTGGGCGTTCATCCATAAACGAACCAGCGGAATCGAGAATCTCCGTCAGGCAATTTCGGTCGCACAAAGCGGGCTGGTAATGGTCGACCCACAGTTGCGCAACTCGAGTGGTCCGTCCGACGTGGAGCATTTGTTGACCGAGTCAGAACGCGAGATACTCAAGCGGGTGGCAGAGGGCAAGGCAAACAAGATAATCGCCGAAGAATTGTTCACCTCAGAAAAAACCGTCGAGCGACACCTGAGCGCCGTGTATCAGAAACTGAGTCTCGACGGTAAGTCAAAGGCAGTCAACCCGCGAGTGGCAGCAAGTCTCCGATATCTCGGACTGATCTAGCAGCTCACTGCCCGACTGTCGTCAACCTCCGTCAGTAATCCGTGCCTCAACCCAAGGCAACGCTGTCGCTACGACTGATTGTCGAAGTTCTCACCCAGTGCATCACCCATGATTGCATCGACTCCGTACACCTTGCGGAACTTCGGCCCGATGTTTGCAGTGACCATTTCGCGTAAGAGACGAGCAATCTCATCGAAACCAATCATCACTACGGTGTCGGTGTCCGACTTGACGAGCGCGTCAATCACATCTGCGTAGCTTGCCGCTGCGATCTCGTAGGGCGTCACCGCCGCAACTTCGATGCCTCGTTGCTTCAGCACTGTTTGCAGACGAGTAGCCACCGAATTGCCGTAGAGGTCGTCCGAGTGCACGATGTGCACTCGGCTGGCATTGTCCTCGTCGAGCACCAGACCCAAGAGATATGTCTGTACATCGTCGGCTGGCGCCGCACGGAAGTACAGACCGTTGTCTTCGTAATCGACCAGTTCCATGTTTGTATTCGCCGGACTGAACTGCACGATGCCTGCACCGAGAATCGTCTCGATGACATTCTTGGTCACCGCAGTTGAAGACGGGCCGACAATGACATCGACGTTGTCGGCGAGCAACCGCTCAACGGTCTTCTCGGCTTTCAGTGTGCTGGTGTCGCCACAGTCTCCCTGAACGTACTCAACCTCTTTGCCCAACGCACCGCCAGCCTCGTTGATGACTGACACGGCGTACTCGACACCGGCGAATTGCGGTGGACCATAGGTCGCCAATTGCCCGGTAAGAGGCAAGAGAGACGCCACTTTCAGAGTGCCGTCACCAGTTCGGGTGCGCACCGGAGCAGGACGGGGCACAAACGCCCATGTCGCCGCGAGTTCGCGGTACTCGGTGCGATCAGGATCGATGCGATTGTTCGAACCGAATTCGACCACGGCGTAATTCGAATCGACGACCTCTCCGAGCCCGTTCATGGTGAACTTTCCCGACTTACCGTCGTAGTCGATATCGACGCCTTCCCTGACTAGCGCGAGACATTCAGCGAACTCCGTGCATTTCGTGCCGTCGCGTGTGAGACCTACGACCTTGTCGGCGAGAGCGGAGCCGTCGGTACCTGCAGCCTCGGCCGCTAGTGCTGCGACAATCGTCGAGTCGAACGCTTCTGATGCATACTCGTACGACTCGAGAGGTTCATTGCCGATCGAAACCCAGAAGTCGTTAAGTTGCTTTGCCCACTCGGGGTTCTGGTCTTCAACGCAACGAGTACCGACGGTGCCGCAGGTCACTGCCAGCGGTCGTGTACCGCGCATGCCCTCCAGCGCTCCCTCATAAACTATTGGAGCTTCCACCGGTTCACTCGATGTCTCTGCATCATCGCTTGTGCAACGCACCAGTACAACGGCCATCACTACGGCTACAACGACCGCTCCCACCGCCGAAATGATTTTTCGCGATCCCATCGCTATTCCCTTCACCCCAAGATGAAACTGAGCCTAGCCACGAGCTTCCGGTCGTTCCCGCAGGAACCTCCGTCGGAGGTGAGTCGATGGAGAAGGACGAAGGCCGCCCTCCGGAACGAGTCCCGAAGAGCGGCCTTCGCGTTACTGGGGGCGATTTAGAGCTTGCTGAGCGGGATCAAGACGCGGTCAATCGCATGTGCAATCTGAGCGTTGCCCTTGTTGACGTCAACGGCCACGACCATCGGGTCTTTCAAGCTGTCGTTCGCGTCGGTCAGCGTGATCTTGTTTCCCGTCACATCGACGAGCACTTTGCCGCCCGAGGCCACGGAGAGGCTCGCACCGTCAGCCTTGAGTGCTTGCTTAGAGGTGAGGGTGGAACCGGCAACCACGTGGTAGAGCAGCACGGCTTCTACGGTCGGAAGACCGAGACCTGCGACGGCCGCGAACACCTTCTTCTCGCTGCGAATGTTCTTGCCAGTCAAATCCTTAACGAGCGCGCGGAATGCATCGTCAGTCGGGGCGAACACCGTGAGAGCCAGGGTGCCATCAGTGAGCACTTTGACAGCCGAGTTCGGATTGTTCGCGAGCACCGCGAGCACTGCTTCGGTCACGATGTCAAAGTCTTTGGCGTTGTTGTCGAACTGATTCCCATCTGAAGTAAGCACAGAGGCGATCGAAGTCGTGCCAGCGGCACTGGTGATGGAGGTGGCACCGAGCAGAACGACGCCGCTGACCAGCGCCGCCATTGCCACGCGAACGCGTGAGGAGTATTTCTTCATGAGGGGTTCTCTCTTTTTTTGGTTGGATGCAACGGAGTGCTATTTAGCACTAAATAAAGTCTAACGGACCTCATACCTCCGCGCAAGTAAGTTTCACTGGTTTAGGGACAGCCCTTAATGCAGTGGGGGGTTGTGGATAACTCGTTTGCGACTACCGTCCCAGCCCAGGGACAGAGATGTCGACACCATGTTCTTGACAAAACGACTTAAGTGGGCTCAATTGCAATCATCAGCCAATCCTTATATTTCGGTAGATACACCGCATATTTCGGTAGATACACCGCATATTTCGGTAAATTCAACACGGAACGATCGGCCGACCATCTCGAGCAACTCCGCTCGGCCGGTTCACAGCTCTGCGCGTCGAAGATGTCGGCAGCCGCCGTGCGAAGGGGAATGGATGCACATGGCGGAAGAAGCAAGCACACCGAAATCACGTTCGGCGAGCACAACATGATGTTGCGGGTGGAATTACGGTCAGAAGCTGCCAGGCGAGTCGGCCATCCAATAACCGTCGACTGGCAAATCGACGTGATCAGTTAACGCGTACGACGGCTAGTCGTGTGTCTTCCAAGAACAGACTGACTAGATGACCCGATAGATCGACGGTGGTAGAAAACTTCCGCTGACCGGCGGCACCAGTCGTGACTTTCCAGATCACTGGCTGACGACCTGGGGCCTTCGCGCGAACGATGAACGACGTGCTTTTGTAGGAGGAATTCACTCGCACCTCAAATGCGTTGCCCGACTTCAACACAGTGAGCCGCGCAGAATCATCACTCTTTGATGTGTCGCCGGAAGGGCTTGAGGCGACGAGTGACGATGTAGTACTGCTCGATCCAATCGTGGTGTTGCGTTTGCGTCTGACCTCCGTGGACGGAGCGTTTGCTCGGGAATTGGCCGTGGCGAATGCAATCGATGATGATGTACTCGATGAACTTGAGTCGTCATCGTCGTCATCGCTTCGTTTCTCGGACCTTATGGTGGTTGAGGTCGCGCCAGTCAACGTGGTGCTTGTAGTCGAACTGGTACGACCGTCGTCGTCGTCTTGATCATCGTCGTCACCATCATCCTGGTCATCTTCCTCATCGCTGCCTTCGCGCTCATCATCCTTCTCGCGTACCGTCGTGGAAGTTGACTTACTCACCGGTACGTCGCTGCTTGCTTGCACTAGCGGGACTTGTAATCCGACGAGAAGAATCACCGAAAGCAAAACGAGAAGACGCCGCACGTATTAACCATATGACTACGTCCGGAGTTCACAACGAGTTGAGTGGTCAGGGACAGACATCGCCTTTCGTCCCATCCACGCGGAACGGCGGCTTCTTCTCTCACTAATCAGCGGGCAGCGGTGTAGCGAGCTGCACGACCTTGGCGGCGCATCACGATCTGCCACAACTGCAACGAGCGAGCACGGAACCCTGCGGCCGACCCGAGCACGTAGAAGCGCCACATGCGACGGAAGCGTTCGTCATAATTGGGAATCTCGTTCCAACGCGCCTCGATGTTGGCATTCCACGCCATCAGCGTGCGGTCGTAGTCGGGCCCGAAGTTGTGCACGTCTTCGATCACCCATCGCGGTTCGGCAGCGCGCGAGAACTGCGCGAGTGAAGGCAATAC
>OMIV01000004.1 GCA_900299185.1 Planctomycetaceae bacterium | reverse complement strand
TTTTTTCAAGCAGAAGACGGCATACGAGATTCCTCTACGTCTCGTGGGCTCGGAGATGTGTATAAGAGACAGTGCCAAGACCGCAGCCGATGCCAAGGTCGCTGATTTGAACTCCAAAAAGGTCGCTGCCGAAGCCGCATTGAAAGACGCCGAGTCAAAAGCGCCGACGACCAGCGAACTCTCTTTGATTGTTCCGTCGGTACTGACTGAGAGTTCTTGCGACATTGTGATCAAAGCCGAGCAACTCAATCCGGAACGTAACACCGTCCTGCGGACAGCGTTCTCTCCAGTTCGACGTCTTCCCGTTTTGAATCCCCTGGTAGTGCAATTGAGTGGTTCGACGACCATCGAACAAACGCTCGATGCGAAGTCGGGTGCGATCGTGAAGCTCACTGGGAAGCTTGATCGCCAGGCTGGTTTCAAGGGCGATGTAAGTCTGACCGTTGCAGGGCAACCGGGTGGAGTCGCGATTACCAACGCCACCGTGAAGGCGGATCAATCCGACTTCGCGATGGAGATTCGCTTTCCAGCGAACTTCGCTGCTGGGGAAGTGAAGGGCCTGAAGCTCGTGGCTTCCGGGCCGCCTGACCCATTGTCTGGCAACCAACCTGTTCGAACTGAAGTCGACCTCATCGTGAAGTTGGTCGCTGCGAAGTAACTTGCGGAAAAGCGAGTTCAGCGTATCTGTAAGAACTGCTTCATCGAGTCAACGGTCTTTGTCATGACCGCCGCGTCCAACATCCTGAGTGTCCCATGTCCCACTTAAGGTCTCAGCGAATCGGCATCGTTACGAGTGGTGTCGAGAAACTTGCTGATTACTTTCCAACAGTTGCCGAGCCGGACTTCGTGCCGACCGAGCCGCCGTTTACTCCTGACGATCAACTACTGGTCGATGAACTTCGCCAACGCGGGCACCATGTGTCAGCAGTGGTCTGGGGGGCTGAGACGTCGCAATTGGCGGATCGATTTGGTCGACTCATCGTGCGTTCGCCGTGGGACTACCAAGATAGCGACGAGCTGCGGCAAGGATTTCTGAGCTGGCTGAGCCAACTGGCCGCGACGGGACTCGTCGTCGACAACGAGCCGGACGTCATGCTCTGGCTGATGGATAAGCAGTACTTGCTCGACTTCGATTCGATTGGCGTTTCGATCGTCCCGACTCACTTGGTTTCGATCGGAGAATCTCTCGATCTGGAACCGCTCATCGAGCGACAGCAGGGCCTCATCGTCAAGCCTGCCATCTCTGCCGCCGGTGCCGGGTTGGAGTTCCTGCGAGACTCGAAAGCTGCACGAGACTTCCAGGCTGAGTTCACTGCTCGTTGTCAGCGAGGGGCTCAATTGGTGCAGCCATTTCTGCCAGAGATTCAGACCAAGGGCGAATGGTCTCTGGTGTATCTGGGTGGTGAATACAGTCATGGCATTCGCAAGCTTCCTGCCCAAGGTCAGATCTTGGTGCATGCCGAGCGCGGAGGCTCGTTGCGATTCTCTGATCCACCCGCAGCCGTGCGTGGTCTGGGAGATCAAGTCGCTGCCGCCGTTCCTGATGCTTTTGCCCAACAGCACGGTCGGCCTTGCCGAATGCCGCTCTACTTGAGAATCGATGTGATCGAGACCGCTGCCGGTTGTTTGCTGTCAGAGTGCGAAGGAGTTGAACCCGAACTCTTCTTCCGCGCCCGTCGAAGCAGCACCACTCGTTTCGCCGACCTCATCGAAATCGAGCCTGAGTGAGAACGAACAACAACGCCGCTGATCGATCAACGTGCGTCGCTTTCGCGTTGATCGAATGCAACTTGAGGTCGTGACGTCGTTTTGTTTTTGTCGGCTGCTTGCGGACAATGTTTGGCCCCGGTCGGTACGACGAGGGCTTGCCAACATCAGTCGCATTACAGCTTCACAGCAAGTCGTGATTTCAGGGCTGCTAGTTCTAAATCAACGTCGGAAGAGCCTGCAGCGTCCGGTGCCGAAAGGAGCAGCGTGTCTTGTCGAATCTCGACCAGTGCCTGCGCTTCGGCTTCCGCTTGCTCGACCTTCTCCTTCAGACGTGCAAACTTGGCGAAGGATTCTGAGTCTTGATTCGTGGTCATCGAGTTCAACGAGTATTGATGCTCGGTTAGCCGCTTCCGCGCGGCGAGAGTCGTCAAACTGCGTTTTGCTTCGGCGAGCTTCACACGCATTGCATCGAGTTGTTGTCGCAAAGTCTGACTGGTTTGTTGCGACTCCACGAGTTGCGATTTCAGAGCGACGATCAGTTTCTCGTGCTCTTGCTTTCGGCGAATCGCACGTCGAGCTAGCTCGTCATGGCTGCCCGTCACTGCTTGCTCGGCTCGCTGCTGCCACTCGGTCGCTTGCTGCTCGTTATGTAATAATTCCTTCGAGAGTAGTTTTTCACTGGCGAGCACTCGCACTGCATCTTGTTCGGCACGCAGGATCGTTGCTTCCATTTCCCGAACCGCCTGCTTCAACATCTTTTCGGGGTCTTCGAACTTCTCTACCAGTTCGTTGATGTTGGCCGAGATGACATCACAAATTCGCGAAAACATGCCCATGAGCTGCGCCTTTCAGTTGTGCGACTTCGAGTTGCTGCGATCCGACGTTTCGGATCTGCACTCTGTTGATGTAGTCATCCTGAAATCGCGGCGTCCTTTTTTCGGAATTCTTTTAGGCAAGGCCTTGCTGACAAATGCCCGTGGCACAGGTTTTCAACCTGCGAAACTGCCCTGAAATTGGCAGGTTGAAAACCTGCCCCACATCAAGTGGCGACTTCCGAGGAACACCTTGTGTTCTGGAGTACGACGGTCTTGCAGTCCGTTATGCCAGCGATCCTCGCACATTGCGGCGGCTCACGGCGAGCGACTATTGTCGGAAACCTCAGGCAACTTAGGCGGCGAGAGTTTGTTCGAGTTCCGCCCATTACTTGCGTGCAAAACTCGGTGCTGACTTCAGATCGTGGCAGCAGAATTCCCACGGGGAGTTCTCATCGAGCTGAGTTCTTCGGCAATCCCTTCATTACATCGGCTTGCCGTGCCGATCGGGTGGGTTGATCGATTCGCTCATAGGCCAGTTGCACCGCACCTTCGAGGCCGCCGAACTCTTGCAGGTAAGCGCCCAGCAATTGCCACTCGGATCGAAATTCAGCGTCGAGCTGCTCGGCCTCGGCATATGACTCGACATGCTGGCGCACGAGTGATTGCAGCTTCTCGCGCAGTCGTTCGCGCGAGTGGCGGTTGTAACGTTCGATCGCGGTCAGCTCTTCGTCGAGTGCCGTCGCGATTTCTGGCAATGACATGCCGTCGCACAGCCGCCCAAACAGGGTCCGGAACTCATTTAGCCGATGTTGCGATTGAAACTCGACGAGTAGTTCATCGATAGCTCGTTGTAACAGCTCCTGAACCCACGCGGCGTAGAACAACCGAGACTCGTCGTCGTCCTCCGCATCACTGCTAATCAATGGAGAGCCCGGCGAGTTGACGACTGACGGACCATGCTCACGCAACAATCGCTGGCGGCCAAGGCGAACGCGAGCGTCATTCGACAAGACATTGCGTGCGACGGAACACAGCATCGTTCGCAGACGTGCTGTCGGGTTGTTGCTCCAGCGACCGAGCAAACCACTTTCCCACAGGATCTGGAAGACCTGCGCGGTGACATCTTCGGCGTCGGTCCAACTGATCGGGGCACGCGATTTCGCGAATCGGCAGACTGGTCTCCAGTAGTCGCGCATGAAGTTTTGCCAGTCAGCGGATGAGCCGCCTTCGGCCAGTCGGCGAATGAGCGTGAGTCGAGTTTGCGGAAATCCCATGATTCGTCGGAGCAAATTGGAAAAGGAATCTTCGCTGAAAAGTCTGTCTGATTTCGACAGCCGTTACATCAACTTGAAGTAATCGTGAGAATTGTCCAAGGCCAACGCTTAGCTCGACATTGAGAAAGCTTGGTTCATGGACTGAATCGTGGGTTGAAGCGAGTGGCTCCGTGTTTTTCGCGCATCACTCGGATTGATTGACTTCTTGAGCGACGAACAACTGGAACGACAACGTGACGGCAACATCGCAATCCATCGAGCAGCTCAAGATGACCATGCGGCACATCGCTCAGGCTGTCGCGACTTCGCACGCTCACGGGCGACTGTGCTTGCGAGTGAGTTCGCGCGCTGCCATCGACGCTGCGGCGAGCGGTGATGTGGCACGCGTCATCGGTCGCGATGATGAATCCCAACCGCTTCTAATCGGCGGTGGCGCCGACCAATCTCTTTGCCCGGCTTCGTTGCAGAACGGGCCGCTGCGAGAAGTTTCTCGCGATCTAATCGGTGCAAGAAGCATGTTTCACGCAGCCGATTTGCCGGGCGATCCCACTGAGATCGATGTGTATCAATTAGGCGTGCTGTTGTTGCGACTTATGTGTCCTGAAATCGAAGTCGGCGAGTTTCTACGCAGCCCGCGCGCTCAAGCCAAAGTGCCGCGCGAGTTTCGACCACTCCTCGATCACGTGCTATGTCCCTCGGTCGCGACGGGAATCCAAACCGTTGCCGGTTTCGTGCGTCAATTTGAGGAGTGCGTTGCAAGTTATCTGAGCGCGACTTCGCGTGTTGACGATCGTTGCTCCTCGGAAATGGCGGTCGCGCCAAGGCTGTCCGACCCGAGTCGTCCAACACCATCACTGCATGCAGAACGTCAAACGGATGCTGGCAGTCGATCGCGTTCAGTTGAGTCACCGCTGCCGTTTGCGGAACTGGGCGTTTACAAGCTCACGAAGTGCATCGGTCGCGGCGGAATGGGCGACGTCTATCTCGCACTCGATCGCGCATTGAATCGAACCGTTGCCATAAAAGTTTTGCCACCGGAGTTAGCGCGACAACCGGGCTTCTTAGAACGATTCCGCTCTGAAGCTAGCGCCATGGCGCAGTTGGCTCATCCAGCGTTGTTGCCGATCTATTTCATTGGCGAACACGAGAACGTGCACTTCTTCTCCATGCCGTATGTTTCCGGCGAATCGCTGGCCCAACTCTTGGCGCGACGCGGGCGGCTCTCATGGAACGAGAGCGTGACGATCATTAAGGACGTGTTGTTGGGACTCGCTGCCGCGCATCAGGCTGGCTATCTCCATCGCGACATCAAGCCGGACAACATTTTGTGGGACACAGTCAGGCAGCACGCCGTCATCGCCGACTTCGGATTGGCAAAAGCATTACATGGGGCTTCGAATCTCACGCAGACCGGCATGGTGTTGGGTACTGCAGATTACATCTCGCCGGAGCAAGGACGCGGACAGTCTGTTGATCAACGCTCCGATCTCTATTCAGTGGGCTGTGTGCTGTATCGCATGCTTTCCGGGCGCCTGCCGTTTCATGGAGACTCGCCCACTGCGGTCATCTTTCAACACAACTTTGATTCGGTTCCGCAGCTAAGTGCGCTTGCTCCAGATGTCCCGAAGGTGTTGGTCGACATTGTTCATCGTCTCTTGAGTAAGCAACCCGACGAACGGTTTGCGACGGCAGAGTTTGTGCTTCAGGCCTTGGAATCTTACTCCACCGCAGCCGAGGCTCTCAGTTCCATTTCCACCTCTGCGGAGGCTTCAGCAATGTCTGCGAACAATCTACCCCCAGATGGCACTACTCCGGTCAAACTTCACGAAATCGAGCAACTGCTCGAACACTGCGAGGGCGAATCTGCAGCATTGGAGAAACTGCAATCAGACCTACAGTCATTGGTCGCGACTCCTACGAGTCCAACGGCGAATCCGCAGAGGTCGTCGTTGTCTTCCGAGTCCGAAGAGACGCTCGCCGACATTCAATTACAACTGGCGAAACTGCGCGCCACCCAAGAGACGCTTCGATCACGGCGCGACATGTTGCAGGCACGCTTGAGTGCGGCTGAGGCCACTCGCGAAGTCTTTCACAAACAAGAGAACGCTTCACCCAAACATCTGTCGTTCCTCAATGTCGCGATCGGAGCCATGCTGGTGCTCGGTCTTTTGATGGCAGCGATCTACATGGGAAAGCAGCCTCAGCAACCACCTGCCAGTCATGTGGAACAATCAGCGGCGAACACGGTCACGCCGTCTCAGCCGACTCCCGACTTGGCGGCGACTCGACCTTCAATTTCGCAACCTGTGGTAATAACTCCAACATCTCCCGTGCAGCCGATTTAACTTTCAAAAGGCATCAATACACCTGCGGTCCCACTGTCGCCCTTAACCTTTGAGATGCTTGAAGCGAAGTTTGGTACACGCGATGTGTGGATCGATCTAACGCCGCGATTTCGAGCCGCCGCTGAGACAGGACTGGTGGCTGTCATTGTCCACTCGGCTCTGTTGGGCGGTGATCCGATCTCCGGCAACTCAAAGCGACTTCAACTTAGGTATCGACTCAATGGTCGCTATGTCGAAGAAGCTCTGGGCGAACACTCTGTCGTTCTTCTTGATCTGCGACGTAATGCACCGACCTCGTCGACTTCTGAAGTCGAGGTCATTCAAGCTTGGTACGGAGAAGGGATTTTGGGTGAGAAGGGATTTCGCGACGTGACGGATCAGGTCCGGTCAGCGTTACAGACGGGGACTCGTCCAGTTCTTTCTGGCTCGCTTCCTGGCGTGAATGTCGGCGGCCTGCGGTACACGATCATTGATTACCGCGTCCGGGGTGAGCGTCGCTTAGTCGCCGTGCCCGAAGGCGTGCCAATTTCGTTGGACGTTACTCCGACCGACGTGAATTCGGCTCGATCGCTGCAAGTGGTCGCTGCGAGTTACGGCGCGGAAAACATTTGGATCGACTTAACAAAGCGACTGCAGCAAGCATCGCAGAACAACCTGTTGGGGCTTCTCGTGAGCAACGATTTGGTGCCCGAAGATCCGGTTCAAGGAAAAACCAAACTACTTCGAATCACATACCTGCTGAATGGTCAGAGGCACGACGCCACCTTCGGAGAAGGCTCGTTCGTGTATCTGGATGGTCGAGATTGGTCGAAGGGAAACGTGCCTCGTTTGCGAGCGCGGTCGGCATCACCGCATCCATCAAGTGGACTGCAGGTGCATGAAGCCTTCGCCTTTCGAGGCGTGCTCGGTGAAAAGCCACCCGTCGACGTGACTGACATCGTGGCAAAAGAACTCCGAGACAACGCTCGCACGATTGTGCCGAATCGACTGCCAATGCTCGCTTCATCCAGTGCCTTCGCGACTATCGGTATTATTCACTACACGCAGAATGACGAACCCCGAGTGCGACTCTTTGAGCGTCATGAATCGGTGACCTTAGATCCGTAGGGGCAAATGATGAATTGATCTTTGAGCTCTGCGCTCCAATTTCCGAGACTGTCGTTTGATTCGACCTTCGGCCGAATGGACATTGAAAGAGTTTGTTGAGAGTTGGATGTCCCGTATCGCTCCCGAAGGTCTTCCCACGGAATGCAGTTCTTTAACACATAGAGACCGCATCGACGATCAGACAATTGTCAGCAGTCGTGCGACCAGGTGCTCGTTCGTGTTTGGGCAACAGGTCATTGATTTGGATTCATGGAACATCGGTAAGTTTATGGCGGCGTCACTTGCGAAACGCTTCCTTGAGTTCCCTGGAGACTCCTCAGAAACTCCGTCTACTGCCAGATTGAATGTCGATGTGGATTAGCGGCAAAAGGCATTCAGTTTTGGGCGACGACAACGCGTCGCAAGGATCTGCAACTCCATCGTTTCGTCTATATAGAGACCGGTTTAGCCCGCAAATGACTGAGGGAAGTAAAGACTATTCCATGTTCTTTCATGCAATGGAAATTCCAATGCCAAGACGCTTTCAGCAAGTCGTCGTAGTCGTGTGCTTACTCTTGGGCGGTCTCAATTCGCAGTTGACTTCAGCACAACAGCTGCCGCCCCAACAGCAGAAGGCTCAGGCGAAGTTGGCGAGTCTCGTCACTATTGAGTCGGGTGATTTGCCGATCATTCTCACGGCGCCGCATGGTGGCCGCGACGCCATACCCAACGTAGCTGAGCGACAAGGTGAGGGAGTCGATCGCTTTAACCGTCGATCGGACTCAAACACCGACATTCTTACGGAGCGGCTGGCGGAGACGATCGAGAAGAAGATGGGAAAGCGACCCTATGTGGTCATCGCTCGGTTCCATCGCAAGTACGCCGATGCGAACCGTCGCGGCCGCGATGCCTATGAGTCCAACGAAGCCAAAGCTGTCTACGACTCATACCACCAAGCTATCGCTCAAGCTCGTAACCAAGTGATGGAACGTTGGGTACGCGGAATCATGTTCGACATTCATGGGCAAGCCGTCGAACCAAAGGCGATCTTGCGCGGCACTCAGAATGGAAAGACGACGACTCACCTCGTTAGTCGTTTCGGTCGCGAGGCTTTGATCGGTGAGATGAGCATATTCGGGCAACTGGCCCGCCAGGATTTCATAGTGATTCCTGGAGTCGGTTCAGAGGACCGCGAGCCGGTCGGCTACAACGGCGGCTACACGGTAATCGCTCATGGCAGCGGGGAAGGTGGGACGCTAGATGCCATTCAGTTGGAGTTGGGTCATGAACTGCGTACGAAAGAAACCATTCCGATAACGGCTTCGAAACTGACTGATGCCATTGCCGCCTTTGCGAAGGTGTATCTCCCAACGGATGAACGACAGGCAGTCAAAAATCCACCAACTCAGAAGGTTCGAGTCGGCGTCTATTGCGATGTTGGTGCCAGCTCCAGCCATCAGGAGTTGCTTAAGACGCTTGCGAAATCTGAGAATGTGTCCGTGCGAAAGCTCATGGCGGGCGACATTCAAAATGGTGCTCTCCACAACATTGATGTCTTGATTCAGCCGGGCGGAAGCGGCGGTGGGCAGGGAAGGCATCTCGGTGAAGACGGAAGAGAAGCCATTCGCAGCTACATTCGTGACGGAGGAGGATTCATCGGGATTTGCGCGGGAGCGTATTTGGCCTCGGCGGATTATTCGTGGTCGTTGAATGTCTTAGATGCTCGAGTTGTGGATCGCAGTCATTGGGCTCGTGGCAAGGGCACAGTGCAAATCGAACTAACTGATGCCGGTCGCCGCCTGTTGAAATCAAACGAGCAGGAACTTGCGATCTTGTACGCTCAAGGTCCCTTGTTGGCTCCTCGCAATCATCCCGACATCGCGGACTACGAAACCTTAGCGACCTTCAAGACTGAGATTGCCAAGAACGGTGCTCCGGAGGGTGTCATGAAGGGAACCACGGCGATCGCTCACGGAGAGTTCGGTCGAGGCCGAGTCATCTGCTTCAGTCCTCATCCCGAATTGACAGAGGGCCTCGAACCATTGGTGCTTCTCGCGATTGATTTCGTGAAACGAAAGCAATTGCCGCCGTCGGATGGTCCCGGTGACATTCACAAGTCATAACGAATGGTAATGACGAGCTCTTCGTGTCGCGAAATCGTCCGACGAATCCCCCACTAGCACCTGCTCATGGAGTCCAATGCATTTTCAAACAAGCCAGGTCGAGGCGTAAATGGAAGCTCCGATACTGCTACGTAAATGCCACCATCGGTCAGGCTACAACTGATGGTAAGTTGGATTTGGCGGTCGTCGCGTATCAGTTTCCCCAAAGCCATTTGATCTCAATCAGTATTGCCGCGTGAATTCTTTTTTATCACACGGACTTTCGATACGAAAACTGCAATTGGTTTCGAGTCGTAAGGGTAAATGAAAACGGCTGCATGCGAAAACATGCAGCCGTTCGAGGTGGAGGCGGGGGGAACGGCCCACCCGTCATTCTGGAATCGTCGCAAACCCCTATTTTTCCTGTGTTTGCAGCACCTTATTCAAGTTGCGTCTAGCCGATTGATGGTCGTTATCAGATCATTCGGCCCCAAAATCAGACCACGGGCACGAAGCTGATTTTTCGACCGGCCCCATCCCGATGCTTCGGGCCATTTTCGGTTGTGCAACCAACACAATACGGTCCCCGATGCAGGTTCTCTACTTGAACCCATTCATCGAAAAATTTTTTTTGGGTTGAGAAATCGTCGCTCTTAAAATACCTACGGGTAGAGCAAGAAAGGATAGAACCCCCGTCGCCCAGAGCGGAACGACGGGGGCCATGTTGTCAAAGAGATGAACTCTCCACGAATATATAGGCACACTTACGTCAAAAAACTCGAAACCCTCGACTTTTATCCTGTGGGAAGCAAAAGTCCTACGGGCAATCGGCAAACACACGACCGATGGGGTGCTTATCACCTGCGGTCACTAGATGAACTGCACAAATCCACGAAACCAACGCATTGGGCAACGCTCAAATTTCACCGAAACGAAGACACTGACGCCATCAATCGCCTATTGGATTCTCTTGGAACTGCAATTCGATACCAAAACAAAAAAATAAGAAGCAAATCGTTCTCAGGGACTTTGTCCATATTCGGCGTACAGAATGCGGAACCAGACGGCTCCTTGCATTACCACATTTTAATTCGCTCTACGCTCGATGATCCCGCCGCTTTTCTTGCACGCAAAATCAACTCGCTCAGCCGCAAGAATGGCTTAATTGCGACCATCTCATACTGCGAGCGGCCAGTCTCGATCAACGCAGTTACAAAGTACCCGTTTAAGCTGGGAAGCGACACCAAACCTATCCTCAAAAAAGGTTCGGGCGCTCGGCATGTTTTTCAGTATGGAACGTACTTCAACGGAAAGTTGAAGAGGGCGATGGAACGCCGGAATCTTTGGATTTGGCAAGACGAACAGGATGAGAAGTTTTTCGACCGTTTGCGTGAGATGGAAAGCGATGCCGACAAGGTTTTGGGATGCTGGGAAGATTTCCTTTCGCCGTCAGTCCGTATCCCGCTACCCAAACGCCCCAAGGTGAGAACCTGTGTGGGTTGGCCTCACCAGCCAGCGGCGATAATACCGGCTATTAAGCGAGTCACACCGTTAATAGCAGTTAATACAATCAAGTCACCACCACGGATTCGGTCGCCGTGCATTTTGTCCCAGCAGGTGTGAAAACTGCCTTGTATTAAACTCTGCTCAAAATCAGGGGATGACGTAACTCCTTGCTGCATAAGCTCAACACCCCGTATCGTTCCATACTCGCCGGAAAGTTACGGTCCTAAAGGTCAGGTCGCTATTAGTGTGGGTGTTTCGGGGAAGGGGAAAGTTGGAAAGTACCACAGCGTTTCAAGGAGAAACGCATGGAAACGCCAACTGTTGATAACGCTGTTCATAACGAACTTCTGGGGAAACTGGTCGCAAAGTTGCGTGAGAATGTCATACCTTGGCGGAAAGTCTGGACCACGGGCGACCCGACCAGACTTCCAAGCAACTTTGTCACCCGGCGGCAATACCACGGGCCATTGAACAAGATGACCCTCTGGGTTGCTCAGCAAGAGCGTCAATATCCGACCGGACTTTGGGGGACGGCAACCCAATTTGCACGGGCAGGAGGCGTCATTCGGCCCGGTGAGCAACCGGAGCGAATCGTTCGCCCCATTTGGGGCAAGGGGCGGCAGGTAGCAACGGGATTCGTACCAGTCGATCTTTTTAACTTAGGCCAAGTCGAAGGCATCGAAGTCCCCTTGCCCATCATCCCGCCGACGTACACGCCCGGAGTCCGATCTGAATTTGACGAGCTTGTTGATTCGACGCTGGCATGGGTCGTCCACGGCGGCGATGAGGCGATGTACTCGTATGATTTGGACGTGATTTTTATTCCCCATCGGTTCCGCTTCCCCGACTACGAATCCTACGCTCAAACGCTTGCCCATGAATTGCTGCATTGGAGCGAGACTCGTTTGAAAGTTTTCAGCGATATGCAGTTTCTTGAGCTTCGGGCGGAAATCGGGGCTTGCTTTCTGCTGGCCGAACTCGGCGTACCTGCCTCTGACGACCTTGCAAATCACACTTCGTATATCGCTCACTGGTTGGACGAGTTGGCAGACGACCCCGGCTATCTGCAAAAGGCGGCGGAAGAGGCGAGCCGGGGCGTGGACTACCTTTTGAAATTCGTCCGCCCCGAATCCTGCCAAAAAGGGTTGTGCAAAAAAGCAGAGTAAAACCGGCCTGTTTTCAGGGGTCTGCGGATCAACGGCAACCTGACAACTTTCCTATACCCAAACATGTCAAGGAATCCCAATGATTGCGGCATATCTTAGAATTTCATCCCGTTCCCAGAAGGACGACAGCCAACGGGCCGAAATCAAAAAATGGCTGGATGCTAACGGGATCAACCCGGATCAAGTCGAGTGGTACAGCGATACCGAAACTGGCAAGACGATGGTTCGCCCAGAGTTCCAGCGGCTTCAACGGGACATTTTCAGCGGCAAGGTCAAGCAAGTCGTCTTGTGGAAGTTAGACCGGCTCAGCCGCCGCTTGAAGGATGGCATCGTGACGTTGGCGGATTGGGCAGAAAAGGAAGTAAAGATCGTTGTTGTCACCCAGCAGCTTGAATTCTCCGGGGCGGTTGGCAAGACCCTTGCCGCCCTCTTGCTGGGACTGGCCGAAATCGAACTCGAATTCCGCCGTGAGAGACAAGCGGCTGGTATCGCCGTCGCCAAGAAAAAGGGCGTGTACACGGGTCGCAAGCCGGGCACGAAAAAGGCGAAGCCGAACCGGGTGAAAGAACTCAGGGATCGGGGATTGACCATCCTTGAGATTTCAACCGCCTTGGGATTGAGCGAACGGTCGGTGTATCGCTACCTCAACCAAGAGGCGGTCGAAGTTGCGTAGTACCAGAACGCCGTATGGAAAACTCTAACTTATCTCCCACGGAGCGACCCGAATTGATTGCCATTCAGCCAAAGTTCAAGATGGGGGCGGTTGTCGCCACGCCGGGAGCGTTGGAAGTGTTGAGTGAAAACAAAATGTCGGCATGGTCGCTGTTGAGCAGGCACCTTGCCGGGGATTACGGGTCGGTCGATGAGCATGACCGGCAGGCGAATGAGCAAGCCATCGAAGACGGAAGCCGCATTCTTTCGGCTTACGTTTTGCCCGACCAGTCGAAACTATGGGTTATCACTACCGCTGCCGATGATCGGGGGAATCGAGAAAGTACCTGTGTGCTGACACCCGACGAATACTAGCGGCGAATTCGTGGCACCCAAAATAAGTTCAAAAATAAAATTACAAAAATTACTTTGTAATTCCTGTGGCGTTGGTTCCATCCGGGCCGGTGCCCATGTGCGGTCACTCGCCTTTCTTATTGCAAGCGTTCGCTCACGCCGATTCGTAGATGCTTTTCCCTTCACCGGGATAGGCGTCGTAAACGTGCTGGTAAACCGTGTCACATTTTTGCTGGTAAAGTTCCGGCGTGAAAATCCGGGGCAGGTCGTCCAGCACGGTCTTGACCGTGGAAAAAACATCGGCACGGGTTCGCAGTTTTTTCCGCCAGTCCAGCACCAGCTTGGCTTCCTTGAGGGTTTGCAGCAGCTTCCGGGCGACCACCTTCACTTGCTTTTTGTCACTCGCCGTCATTTCGAGTTCGGGCTTCATCAAAATATCGAAAACGGCAAGTTCCTCTTCGGTCAGTTGCTCCGATACCCCCCGTTTTTCCTCTTCGCTCAATTCCTTTGTGAACGACAAGAGCTTGGCGAAGAACGTGTCAACGTCCAGCCCCTTGTTGTATTCCTCAATCAGCTTTTTGAATTTTTCCAAGAGGTCGGTACGGGTCTTGTTCAGTTGGACCATCACCGTCAGCTTTTTGCTCACGGCACCCTTGAGTTTTTCCGCCTCGGTGTGCTTCCGCCCTTTGGCGAAGTGGGCCTTCAACGCCTCAAAATCAATCTGGCTCAGGTCGATGAGCGATGATTCTTCCGTAGCGTGGATAACATAGCCGACCGTGGCAATGGATTCGTCCAGCAGTTGCCCGACCTTTTCCATGAGGTCGTCAATGCTCGCCTCTTCTGTGAACGACCGAATTTTTTCGGCCAGCACCGCAATACAGGTTTTGATCGGGGCGAACTCGTTGGCCTTGGGATCGGGCAGAATCGCCTTGTACAGCCGGACCACCTGACCCGACAGCGAAATATATTTCTTTTTCAGATCGTCGTTGACGATGATTTTTTCCACCGAATCATCGACGGCGGCGACCACCTGCTTATCAACCAGATGGGTAGCGGCATCATCCAAGAAGGCGACCCGCTGAAAACCCGCCGCCGTCAAAATGGGAGTAAGATTCACTCCCCGTTCGGTGCAAAACGCCGTCGCCTCAGCAATCGCTTCCTTGAGAGCCGTAACCAGTTCGTCTTTTTTCTGGATCGGGCATTCACCTTCTTTCACCCCGCCGCCCGACGATGACCCGTAGATGGCCAACGCTTTTTGCAGATCACGGAATACGCCGACGTAATCGACAATCAGCCCGTTGTTCTTTTCACCGAAGACCCGATTCGCCCGTGCAATGGTCTGCATGAGCGTGTGGTTCTTCATCGGCTTGTCGAGATAGATCGTGGAGACGGAAGGGGCATCGAACCCGGTCAACCACATGGCACACACGAAGACCAGCCGGAAGGGATCGTCGGCATTTTTGAACTTGGTTTCCAAGTCCTCCTTCACCATCCGTTCCCGGTGCCGGGTAATGTCGAAGCCCTTTTCCTTGAAGTAATCGACTTCGTTTTGCTGGCCGGACACGACCACCGCCATATCGGTGGTTTCCATGTATTTTATTTTTTGTTCCAAGCCGGGCCGCTTGAGTTCGTCCGCCAGCGGGAGTTCCGCTTTCAGGTCGGCAAGGTACGCCCCCCAATGTTTCCTCACCTTTTCGTACATCTTCACGGCGGTCAATTTGTCGATGCAAATGACCATACCCTTACCGCCTTGCTCCCGGCCCATGAAATGAGCAACTAAATCTTCGGCCACTTTCTCCAAGCGGTCGTCACGGGTAATCAGGTGGTACTCACGGGCGAACTCCCGCTCTAGCTTTTTCTCCTGCTCATCATCCAACTCAGCCGCTTCGATCAGGGCATCCAAATCTTCCTTGAAGTTCTCGTTGGCCAGTTGCAGTTCGGGGATACGGTTTTCGTAAAAGAGAGGGACCGTCGCCCCGTCTTCGATGGATTGGCGGAAGTTATAAATCGAAACGTAATCGCCAAAGACTTCCTTGGTCTTTTCTTCCCCCGCCATCAGCGGCGTGCCCGTGAACCCGATGAATGCCGCCTTGGGCAAGGCATTCCGCATGTTGAGGGCCAGCGTGTCATATTGTGAACGATGGGCTTCATCGGTCATCACGATAATGTCGCTGCGGTCGGAGAGCTTCGGGTACTTCTCGCCCCGCTTCGTTCCGAATTTCTGAATGAGCGTGAAAATGAAGCGGTGGTCTTCGGACAAGAGTTGCTTGAGATGCACCCCGCTATCGGCTTGGCACTCTTCCGTAGCGGCCCCGGTATTGCGAAAGTTTTTGTAAATCTGGTTATCGAGGTCGTCCCGGTCGGTGACGACAAGGAAGGTCCAGTTGCCGGGTATCTTCCGCAATACCTTTTGAGAGAAGAAGACCATCGAAAATGATTTGCCGCTTCCTTGGGTGTGCCAGAACACGCCCAACCGCCCCTGATTTTGTTTTATTTTTTGCAGGGCATCGACGGAGTTGTTGACTCCCAGATATTGGTGATTCTTCGCCGTCACCTTCACCAACCCGCCCTTGGTCTCATCGAACACGGTAAAGTTTTCGGTCAGGTCCAGAA
>OMIV01000003.1 GCA_900299185.1 Planctomycetaceae bacterium | reverse complement strand
GTGGGCTCTCATCTGCCTAACGCACAACCTGCTGAAACTGTTCCGCGCCCAAACGGCCTAACCGGCCCCCGCCCCGACAAAATGTCCGCCAATATCAACCTACTCGGACAGGCTCCTAGACCAACGGAACGACTGGCGAATCCTCAAAGCGTTTCGCCAAGGAGCGCGCTGCGCGGGTCGTCGGGATCGACTTCACCGATTGGCTGCTTCGCGCTCGGACGAGCGAAGTTCGGTAGGTCTTCATCAACATTGATGGTGATGGACAACGTCGGTTGGGGAGCGGTGTCGTCGATTGAAACACTGACTCCCAAATGGTTTTGGTCAGCGAGCGAACCCTGCGACAGCCCGAAGATTCGCTCACGCCAGGCGGCAGACTCGGCACCGAAGGTTCGCTCAAAGACTTCGTCTGCCTGGCCGGCTTGAGAAGACTTCTTGATTTCAGGCCATAACTGCTGAGCGACTTCGACGAAGGCTTTCTCGGTCCGGTTGGCCTTAGCGGCATTCAATGTCAAAGACCAAGCAGCAATCCAGTCTTCCTCATGAATGCTGTGATTGATTTGCTGAGTCCAGGCCAACACTTGCCGAGCATCCAGTTTGGTTGCCTGGTGCCAGTAAAGTTGGGCTTCTAGTCCGCTGGAATTCACAGCTTTCCAGGAGAAATAGGCGCCTCGTCGAACGGGCGACATTGCCAACAGCACAGCCAAAACCACGAGTCCGTGAGTCACCCCAAACATCGCGGTCGCCGCCCAACGCCGTCGCCAGCCAACGACAAACAATTGCCAACCAACAAGGACTCCGTAGAGCAATCCGCCGAGATGCGCTCCATTGGCGATTGGAGCGATCTTCAGCAGCGTTAAGACGATGCACAGAAACAGCCAACCAAAGCCGCTCCAAACAAAGGATGGAGTGACGAATCGAGCCACTTGTGGGTCGACTCTGCGAAGCATCAAAAGTGCTCCGAAGAGAGCGTAGGCGACTCCCGAAAGTCCCACGAAATAGGACTCGTTTGCCATTTCGAAGAGCGACGACACCAACGCTGAAGACAGCAAAAATAGCGGGTAAACCAACTTGCCTAACCGGGGCTCTAGCACCAAGGCACACGGCCAGATGTAGAGCGAATTCATCACCAAATGCAGCAAGTTGAAGTGGTGCAGGCACGAGACCAGGATCCGCCACCACTCCCCTTTCCAAAGTTGGAAGTAGCCGTGCACTTCGGAGTACTGGACCAACGCCAGCGGTTCGAGAGCTCCGGGAAAATAGTGGCGAGGGTCAATCGAGGTGTCGAAAAGCGGGATCGTCAATCGCAACGCAAATAGACCACCGGCTGCCAGCAGCAGCAGCGTAGTCATCGGTAGCCGTCTGAGGGCAATTCCGAGAAAGGTCAGAATTCGACGGAAGAAGTTCACGCGAGACGATCCAAACTGATTACTCGGAGAGAGTTAGACTGTTGCGACGAGTGTAGGACTCTGGCGATGAATCGGGCAGTGGGAGTTGGGACTGATCTCGGACAGATCGTCTTCTCTGAGTTGGAAATCGCCGATAGATCATGGCGCGTCCAGCGCGATCTCAATCCTCAGACGCAGCACCGCAACCCAATCCAAGATTTGTCCGATCGCGGCGATCGAACAGCAACATCAAACGCTAGCAGCCTCTCGGGAAACACGTGAAGCACGATTCTATCGAACTCAATTTCGAGTGAATTCGAGCATGTTGAAAACGTACTCCGCGAAATTGAAGAAGCTGTTCTTCGGCAGTCTCATGCAGGAAGTGATGAACTATGGAACGAGCGATCGACGGATTCCTGAGATACCTGAAGATCGAGCGCAATTCGTCACCGCTGACGATCAAGTCGTATTCAGAAGACCTTGTCAGTTTGTTGGAGTACTTCCAAGAGCGTGTGGGGTTTATACCAAATCCAGGCGATCTTCAGATGGGACAATTGCGTGGATATGTCTCTTATTTGCATGAGTGCGAATATGCAAAAACAACAATCGCTCGTCGACTCGCCTGCCTGAGAACACTGTTGAAATACTGTATGCGTGAGGGGCTCTGTCGCTCCAATCCCGCTCAGGCATTGAGGACTCCTCGTACCGGTCGAAAGCTGCCGCATCTGCTGAATATCGAACAGTGCGCGAAGTTGTTGGAAACACCACCCGCCAATGAACCGGCAGGGCTTCGAGATCGAGCGATTTTGGAAACCATGTACTCGGCGGGCCTGCGTGTGGCGGAATTAGTGGGGTTGAACCTGCAAGATTGGGATCGCGATTCGGACGTGTTGAGAGTGCGCGGTAAAGGTCGGAAAGAGCGAGTCAGTCCGCTCGGTCGGCACGCGGTTAAGGCGTTGAATCATTGGCTTGATGTGAGAGAGCCAGATCAACAAAGCAAAGATGCCGACGCATTATTCCTCAATCGTTTCGGTAAGCGTCTGACGACTCGCAGCATCGGTCGGATGTTGGAGAAGTATCTAGCAGTCGCCGGTCTGGACCCACAAACAAGTCCCCACACTTTGCGACATAGTTTTGCTACCCACTTATTGGACGGCGGCGCGGACCTTAGAAGCGTGCAAGAGTTACTTGGCCATAAGAGTTTGACGACGACTCAGATCTACACGCACGTCAGCACTCGACGCATGCAGGAGACCTACGAGGCGGCGCATCCTCATTCCGAACGAAACCGTCGAACTCGCAAAGCAGCATCGGGGGAATGAGCGAGACAACAAGACGGACGTCCGAACGAGCAGTCTCTCGAAGAAACAGCCAGCGGCGCTTACTCTCAGTCTCGTGTTGCCTGAGGCCGTCATTCTTCTTGATCGAGCGACGTTATGGGACTGTTTGACCGCGAGTTGGCTCAGAATATGGAGCAGGCCAAGCCGTTGGCCGCGCGGTTGCGACCGCGGAACTTCGACGAGTTTGTGGGCCAGGAACACTTCCTTGGCGAAGGCAAGTTGCTGCGACGGATCTTGGCTGCCGATCGACTTTCCTCGGTCATCTTTTACGGCCCGCCGGGAACCGGAAAGACATCGCTAGCCGAGATCATCGCGACTCATACAAAGTCCGTGTTTACTCGTCTGCATGCCGCCTCGTCGGGCGTGAAAGAACTGCGTGAGTTGCTGGAACAAGCTCGCGAACGACTACGAAACCTCGGTCGCCGCACGCTGCTCTTTATTGATGAGTTGCATCACTTCAATCGCACTCAGCAGGACGTGCTATTGCCAGATGTTGAAGTGGGAGTCGTGCGGCTCATTGGAGCCACGACCGAGAACCCGTTCTTCTCGCTCGTCTCGCCGCTAGTGAGTCGCAGTCAGATCTTCGAGTTTAAGCCGGTCACCGCGAGCGACATCCGCAAGGTCTTGGTGAGAGCATTGGGAGACTCTGAACGCGGCCTCGGGAAGTTGTCGGTTACGGCGTCCGAAGAGGCTCTCGACTTCCTCGCCGAGATTTCTGACGGGGACGTGAGGCACGCGCTTACCGCGCTGGAGATCGCCGCATCTTCGGTGATTGGTGGGCAGATCGATTTAGCCGTTGCTCAAGAATCGATCCAAAAGAAAGCCGTGCGTTATGACACCGACACGCATTACGACGCCGCAAGCGCGTTGATCAAAAGCATGCGAGGAAGTGATCCCGATGCGGCGGTCTATTGGCTAGCCAGAATGCTCGAAGCTGGCGAAGACCCTCGATTCTTGGCAAGGCGCATCGTGATCGCGGCCTCGGAAGATGTCGGCAACGCGGACCCGAAGGCGTTGGTCGTTGCGAACGCCGCTGCTCAGGCGACATTGTTTGTCGGCATGCCCGAGTGTCGCATCATTTTGTCGCAGGCAGCGACTTACGTGGCACTCGCGCCGAAATCGAATGCGGCCTACGTCGCCATCGACGAAGCGCTGAACGACGTTCGAACTCGTGCTGTCCTGCCAGTTCCAGCACATCTGCAAGACGCACATTACAAAGGCGCAGAACGACTCGGGCACGGCGAGGGTTATCAGTATGCCCATAGTTCTAAGGATGGCTGGGTTGATCAGGACTATCTTGGAGTCGACCGCAGCTACTACCGACCCGTCGATCGGGGATTTGAAGCGAGACTAAAGCAGCGACTCGATGAACTGCGAAGCCGCCGGAAGCACTGAGTTGCACGACAACCAATTTGCTTCGTCGATTCAGCGAATTCGAAGCTCGGAATAGGCCTCAAGCCGCTGTTGCCGTCTCAAACTGGAGAGATAGGAATGTTGCGGAGTTGGGCAGGCGAAAGGTGGCATGTTCCCTGCATTCCTCGATAACGTCCCGCCTCGCTCCAACAGCGGTTCAGACGGATTTGGCCGCCGCGATGTCATTCGAAAAGGCTGAGTTCAATTCCCTGGCTGAAGCCGCAAACTTCAGAGACTGTCGCAACCGAGTCGTTGCCGCAGAGTGCTAGTTGAATTCCGCGACTTTGTTGAGTGCTCATCAGGAGCTGACAACTGCGATCAAGCGTTGCGTCGGGTCGCTCGCTTAAACGCCGTGAAGTTCCTTGCCGAAGTTGACTCATGCCCAAACTCACCGCGGAATCATTCCTGTCCGTCCTAAGGCAAAGCGGTCTGGTCGATAAGGATCAGCTCAAGCGCCTCGTCGACGAAATGCAGCAAGCCGGGATCAACACCCAAGATTCTGATGCCATTGTTGCATTCCTGATTCAACGCGAGGTCGTCACGCAATGGCAGGCCGACAAGTTGCAGCAAGGTAAGCACAAGGGTTTCACGCTCGGCAAGTACCGATTGCTGCGGCTACTTGGCAAAGGCGGCATGAGTTCCGTTTATCTCGCAGAGCACGTATTGATGCGTCGCCGCTGCGCGATTAAAGTGTTGCCGATCAAGCGTGTAAAGGACTCGTCGTATCTGGCTCGGTTCCATCGCGAAGCTCAGGCCGTGGCGTCGCTGGACCATCCCAACATTGTCCGTGCTTATGACATCGATCATGAGATCGACAAAGACACCGAAATCCACTTCCTCGTGATGGAGTACGTCAACGGCCGCAGTTTGCAGGAAGTCATCAAAGAAGATGGCATGCTCTCGGTCGAAGACACTGCCGAATACATGCGGCAGGCGGCGCTTGGCCTCGCTCACGCTCACACGGCTGGCTTGGTGCATCGCGACGTCAAGCCTGGCAACTTGCTGGTTGACACCAACGGAGTGGTGAAGCTGCTCGATCTGGGACTCGCTCGCTTCGCAACCACTGACGAAGAAAACCCGCTGACCGTTACTCACGACGAAAAAGTCTTGGGCACTGCTGACTATCTCTCGCCCGAGCAAGCTCTCGATAGCCATCTGGTTGATTTGCGAGCCGACATCTACAGCCTGGGTTGTACGGTTTATTACTGCCTGACGGCGCATCCGCCGTTTGTTGACGGCACGTTGGCGCAGCGTCTGATGTGGCATCAGACCAAAGACCCGCCGCTCATCACGACCGAACGCCCGGATGTTCCGGCTTCGTTCAATCAGATCGTGTTGCGGATGATGGCCAAGAAACCGGATGATCGTTTTCAGACGATGAACGATGTCGCCAACGCGATGTCGAACTGGTTGGAACTTAACGCCAGCGATGCCTGGCGAGCAGCTCATCCAGCGATGGCTCAATCGGGTACCGGATCGGGCAGCAATCTGAAGCGAGCTGCATCGGCAGTCGCGGCCGCCCAAGCGGAAGCCACTCCAACACCGGAGACAGCTCAAGGCAGAGCCATACCGATCGCACCACCGACAGTTGGTGATCCGCCGACAGAACTGGACCACTCAGGAGCCAGCGGTTTCTTCCAACAGATGCAGCCAGCCGCTCAACCTACCGCTGTATCAATTGCTCCACAGCCACAAATGGCCGTCCCCGCCGTTGCGACGGCTCAGCCACAAATGGCTCAACCGGTCGCGATGCCACCTCAAGCTGCACCGTGGGCGGTCGCTCAAGTTGCCCCCTCAGTTGCGGCGTCCATGCCGGCGCAGCAGTGGGTTCAAGCTCAACCAACACCAATGGCGGCAGCTCCTGCTGCTGCTCCAGTCGCACCACAAACGGCTCAGCCGGTCTACGCGGCCCCCGTTGGTTACGCTCGACAACCAATGCCTCAAGCGGCCGCTCCACGAGTTGCATCACCAGTCGCTCCGCCTCAGACGATGGCTGCTCAACCGGCCGCGCCTGCAGTTCAACGAATGCCGTGGGAGCAAGACGATGGTTTGTCCGCTGGTTCTCAAGTTGATCCAGGTTCTTCGAACGTCTTCGACTTTGCATCGCGCTCACACACTGAGGGCAGCGCAGGAGTTCTCGCTGAGACCTTGAGCTTCGCCACGGCCTCGTCAGCTGCGACTTTTCAGCCTCCGCAGTTCCAACCCGCGCCGATCGCAACGGCTGCTCCTGTTGCCGCCGCTCCGATCATGGCTCCTGCAGCACCTGTCGCAGTGGCTCAGAACATCGGACAGCCACCTGCGTGGCCTGCAATTCCCGCTCAAATGATTGCTGCTCCCGTCGCGGCGTCTCCGGTTGCACCAGCCCCAATTGCACAACCGCCGTTGGCATATGCAGCGGCACCGGTCAGTCAACCGCCGCAAGCGCCGGCTCCCATGATGGCTACTGCGGTTCCGATGCCAGCCGCTCCTGCGCCGACGATGACTTATGCTGCGCCGCCCGTAGCAGCTCATTCTGTCGTTGTTCCTCCAGCTCCGTCATTCGAACAACCTGCAGCGTTTCCGTGGGGAGAAGCAACAAACGATGGGGATGATGCGAGCGAAGGTGAATACCAATCGTTCGAACAACCTGCTGCAGTCGCTCCTAACTGGAACCAGCCTCCAGCCGTCGTACCGGCTGCTGCTGCGAATCCCGTTGCAGGTCCGGCTTATGCGCAGCCAGTCCCAGGACAACCTCTACCGAGCCAACCCATGCCCGGTTACCCAGCAGGTTATCCTCAAGGCGTACCTGCGGCCGCACCTGTAGGATATGCTACAGAGGCACCAGCATTGGGAGCCGCTCCAGTCGCTACGGCGACTAACAAGAAGCCGATTCCGATGAAAGTCATTCTCGGAGCCGGAGGCGGGCTGGCCGCTGTCGTCATCGGAGTCGTTTTGTTCTTCGCGTTCTCTGGCGACACGAACGCCAAACCCAAGAACATCGCCACTACGACGACAAAAACCGGCTCCAACCCCAAGCCCGGTGGGAAGCCGCCTAAGAAGGAGAATCCGGCAATCGCCAACGCTCCAGATAAGGAGAAGGAAAAGATCAAACCGGCCCCTGAACCACTTAAGCCCATCAATGGAAAAGTGATCGAAGTCGGCCCTGATGGCAGCTTCAAGGAGATCTGGGAAGCGTTGTCTTATCTTCGCAAGAACCGCAACAAGTTCGTCTCATCGTCGCGTGGTCTCAAAGCCAACGTGACCGTGAAGGTGGCTGGAGGTCAGACCTACGAGCCCATCATCTTGGACAACTCCGATGCCGAGTATCCGTCGGGCATTCACGTCATCGCTCAAGGGGCAAAAGCCAAACTCAAACAACGTGACGATGGACTCGCCATTCGAGTCATCAAAGCTGAGGGACTTCGCATTGAGAACTTTGAGGTCGATGCCAACGGTAAAGACAAAGCGATTGAGTTTGTCCTTGGTTGTCCATTCGCCACGATCTCGAAGCTGAGTATTTCTGGCTACACCAAGGCCGGCATATATGGCTCTGGTTTGACAGGCGCGAAGAACAGCCACGTTTTAGTTGAAGACTGCGAATTCCGTCCGGGGAACGACGCAAGTTCCGGCATTTTGATCGAGAAGGGACTGTCGGAATCAATTCGCTTCATCATGGTCGAACGCTGTCGCATGATCGGGCCAATGAAAAGCGGCATCGAGATCAACGGTCCCGTTGTGGCAATCGAACTTCGCGAGAACATCTTCCATCAGACTGAGTCTGCAATTCGACTCGCGAAGACAAATGAAGCTCAGCAGCTGTTGATTGCGAACAACACGTTCCACGCCACCAAGGCAGCCGCAATCCACTTCGATGTAATGCCCAAAGGTCGCTCTGCCGGCTGGGTCTTCCATCGCAACATCTTTGCCAAGAGCAGTGGCCCCGACTTGAAAGTCGACAGCGGATTCGACCAAACGGCCTTCGATAGTTTCCTCATCAAGCAAGGCGGCACAGGCATCGAGAACAACTTCTCTGACCGAGCAGATGCCGCGAAGCCTGATGCGGGCGAACGAGAACTCGTTATCGAATCTGGCAACAAGGGTAAGCCGATCGCCTTCATAAACTCAGATCCAAAATCTCCCGACTTCCTGGGCATCGCGAAAAACGCTCCGTATGCCAACGCTCCGAATCCTGCATTTGGCACTAAGCCTTATGCGGGGGCGAAAACGCCGAAATAACTCTGGCTTTGGTTAATCGGTAAGCGCTTGGGACCATCGACAATCAACCGAGCTTCGCAGCCACTCAACGCTGCGAAACCCGTCATCCGCATCCATCCACTTTTCAATCAAGACTTCAGCAACATGCCGCATCCCGTTCTCATCAATGGTCAATGGATTCAGTCAAACCACTCTGGCTTGTTTCAAGCCGTAAACCCCGCGACCTGTCAGCCCATCGATAGCGACTATCCGATTTCGAAGTGGGAAGAGATCGAAGCCGCAATCAACGCAGCCGCTGCGGCCGCTCGCGAAGTGCGATCTTGGCCCGGCGATCGATTCGCTGCTTTCCTCGAACGCTATGCGGAGTTGATCGAAGCGCGAGCTGCAGAATTGATTGCCACCGCCAATGCGGAAACAGGTCTGCCTGTTGAACCAAGATTGAAGGTTGCCGAGTTACCTCGCACGACAAATCAACTCCGCCAAGCTGCCGCTGCCGCTCGCGACGGCTCTTGGGCAGCTCCAACCATCGACACCAAGAACAACATTCGCTCGATGCTCGGTCCCATTGGTCCCGTCGTCGTCTTTGGTCCGAACAACTTCCCGTTCGCCTTTAACGGTATCTCGGGAGGCGACTTTGCCGCCGCCGTCGCCGCTGGCAACCCTGTGATTGCCAAAGGGCACTCGTCACATCCCAACACAACTCGGTTGTTTGCTGAAGCAGCTCAGAAAGCAGCCACCGACACCGGCATGCCGAATGGTTTCGTGCAATTGATCTATCGCACCAGTCACTCTGATGGCTGCCGATTGGTGAGCCATCGCCTGATCGGTGCAGTCGGTTACACCGGAGCCCGCCACACTGGCCTCGTACTTAAAGATGCAGCAGACAAAACCGGCAAGCCGATCTACCTCGAACTGTCGAGCATCAATCCGGTCGTGATTATGCCCGGTGCAATCAACGAACGAGCCGAAGCCATCGCCGCCGACTTCACATCGAGTTGCTTGATGGGCACAGGCCAGTTCTGCACGAACCCCGGCCTAGTCGCATTGCTCGCTGGTCCCCAAACCGACGCCTTTGTCGCTTCGCTGACAAAGAAGTTTGGAGGAGCACCAATCGGCACGTTCCTCAGTGAAGGCGTACAGAAGAACTTCATCTCGGGCATCGCAGTGCTACGTGCGGCGGGAGCCGAGATGCTCACCGGAGGTACGGCAGGTGGTGGCAAGGGTTACTCACATGCCAACACGCTCTTGAAAGTGTCGGGACAGCAATTCTTGTCCAACCCGGAAGCACTTCAGACTGAAGCCTTCGGAAACGCGTCTCTCTTGGTGGTCGCCGCGAATGAAGCCGAGCTATCAGCGGTTCTCGAACACCTCGAAGGCAATTTGACCGGCTGTATTTATAGCGACACTCAAGGCAGCGACGACGCCCTCTATGACCGCATCGCTCCAGCGTTGCGAGCGCGCGTTGGTCGACTCCTGAATGACAAGATGCCTACGGGAGTTGCGGTTTCTCCGGCCATGAATCATGGCGGTCCATTCCCTGCAACTGGTCACCCGGGCTTCACGGCAGTCGGTATTCCGGCCTCATTGAAGCGCTTCGGAATGCTGCAAAGCTTCGACAACATTCGAGCTCATCGCCTGCCATCTGCCTTGAAAGACAAGAATCCCAACGGCTGTTGGCGACTGATTGACGGAACTCCGACTCAGGCTGACGTCCTGTAGTTTTTGATACCTTGCGAAATTGCTCCAACGTAGCGGAGTCGCGATGCGACTCCGCTTTCGTTAACTGGCAAAAGGTAATCGGACAATTCGCGCATAGGCGATACTGCGACTGACCACTTCCTCAACAGACTCCCGCACTATGAAGCGGTCGTTGGTAGTCAGGGTGATGTAGGTATCCGGCCGACGCTCCACAAAACGTATGAGTTCCGCGTTAACGATGACTTCTTCGCCGTTGAGTTTGGTGAGCTTGATCATCTAGGAGTTCCTCGCGTATCGAACTACCGATTATCGAAGCTGTAGTAACTCATCAACGAGTTGTTGAACCGAGCTAATAACACGCGCGTTACCTCGATAGTTGGTCGACGCGACGATGAGATCCACCAAGCTTCGTCCGACGTCGGTGTTCGACAACTCGATCGCACCTGATCTCAGCGAACCACTACCCTGGTTGCCGGGAGTAACAAGCTGAGCCGGACCGGAACTTACACCCTCGATGAAGGTGCCAGAGCCGTTCTCAACCAACCCTTGTGGGTTCGGGAATTGCGCCAGCATGATCTGGCCCAACGTTCGAATAACGCCGTTGGTAAAGACACCGCTGATCACACCCTGCTCGTTGATGTTGAAGCTACTCAGCGTGCCTGGAGGAGCTCCATTTTGGGCCAACAAATTTAGCGTGCCACGCGGCGCCGACGGGTCTCCAGAAGACACGTCCTGACCGTCCGTTAGACCGCTGATCTGAGAGAAATCGACGGTGAGATGCATGTCGTTTGCAGCGGTATTTCCTCGATTGATCTCCACAGTCGCGGTCCTTGAACCCGTCAAGTGTCCTTCCCCATCAAGAGTAATCTTGCCGCTCCCCAAGAAGAGATTGGGATCACTGTCGTCGGCACTCTCGAAGTAGTAGCGATAAACCGTTGTCGCATCCTCGCGCGCTTCCATGACAGCATGCATTCGAACGACAACCTGCTCGCCCAATGAGTCATAGACTGGAAACGTCACCACAACACTCTCGCCATTTGGCGCATTCTCATCTGTGTTGAGTTGTTTGAAGTCCAATGACAGTTGCTTGTCCCCACTAGACGGGACCGTTGCAAATTCCTCAGTCTGAGTCAGGTTCACACCTGGAAGATCTGCAGCTTGAGAAGTTCCAAGGTTGGAGATTGCGACAATTTGCCCATTGATTAAGGACACACCTGCAACTCCAACCTGTGCGTCGTCAGCGAGCGTGTCGAAACCAGAGATACCAGAGATTAAGTTCTCCATCCCCGGAACTTCTCTTTTCAAAACTGGCTCGGGATCTTTGTCGTCGATTCCCAAGGAGTTCTGCATGAACGTCATGTAGTCATCAATCGTCGTGGTGTCAGTGATTTTGAGACTCTGTGGTTCATAGGACGCTCCGCCCTTGGACGCCGCGTACTTAATCGTTTCACCTGATCGAAACAAATTGTTTCCCGCTGTGAAACCAACATCCTTGAGAAGCGTCGTTCCGACCGCGACCGTCGGAGAGGCACCGCTTATGTCGTTCAGTACCGGCGTCGCTAAAACGCCTCGACGCGTCGCGACATCTGCACCAGAACCGGTCTTTAACGCACCGTTCAAATTAACTTCGGTGGTCTCCAATGCCACATTCAATTTGCCTAGCGGAATCTTGATGTCGACGAGCTGAGTGGTGACCACGTTGAACGCGTCATCGACACCGTAACCTTGAACTCGAAGGCCGTTATCGTTGACCAACTTGCTCGCGTTATTCAGGCCGAAGTTTCCATTTCGGGAGTAAACCCGACCGCTGTTGCCTTCCAGAACGAAGAACCCGGAACCTTCGATCGCTAGGTCAGAGGGGCTAGTCGAGCCACTAATCGCCCCCTGCGAGAAGTCCTTAACGATGGCCGCAGTAGTGGCACCAAGACCAACTTGTCTCGGGTTTGTACCACCATTCTGCCCTTGCGGAGCAGAACCGACACTGAGAGTTCGAGCTAGCTGGGTCGTGAAGTGAACGTTTGAAGCCTTGAAGCCATTCGTGCCGGCATTGGCGATGTTGTTGCCCAAGACTTCGATCTGGGTTTCGTTAAGCGAAAGACCATTGAGCGAAGTGTTTAAAGCTGTCGTCAGACCCATTTGAGCCCCTCCCTGAAAACAAACAGATCAACGGCGCGCATTCCCTGTACGCCGTTCGTAGGAGTTAGATCGACCGTGCCGCTGAACGACTCCAAGACTCAAGCTTCCTGGAGGGATCTACTCGTCAAAATAAACGAGCATTGAACAAGTCTCGTTGATGCCACGAATTCACCTTTTTCTCGACCAAGGTAGGCCTTTCAAGCAGGTTGACCATCAAGTCGGTCGCCACTACAAACCCGACCCGCTCAGTAATTTCCGACTCCAATGGATGAGTCGAAGTCACCTGTCGATGTGAATTAGGAACGTCAAAGATGGGTCGTGTAGAACGTGACCGTGAAATCGCTCGCCGACGAACTCGCCGTGCAAAACTGAAGAAACTTCGAGCCCGATTTGCCGCTGCGAAGACTCCTGCAGATAAGGAAGCAATTTTCCTGAAGGCTCGTAAGATGAGTCCGTTTGTGGAATTCGAAGGTCAGCCAGCCACCTAGTACCTAGTTGGTTCGCAACTCATACAAATAAGCTGGGATCACTCGATGGTTCCGGCTTATTTTTGCGCGCCGAACTAGATGTTTTGAGTTTGATGGCCAATCTGCAAAACATGCAGATGCTAGCTTCAGATAGCCACTGCGCTGCTGGTTTCAGGAAATCAGCTCACCGTCACGAATGGAGTCGACTCATGGAAACAAACCACACGGATGCGAAGGCTCGTGACGAAGCTCGATCGCTGAACTTCATCGAGCAAATCATCGAACGCGATATCGCCGCCGGGAAGAATGGTGGGCGAGTTCATACGCGCTTCCCGCCCGAGCCGAATGGCTATTTGCACATCGGCCATGCAAAGTCCATTTGCTTGAACTTCGGTCTCGCGAAGAAATACGGCGGCAAGTGCAACCTGCGGTTCGATGACACGAACCCGACCAAAGAAGACGTCGAGTATGTCGACTCCATCATGGAGGACGTGCGCTGGCTTGGCTTCGATTGGGAAGACCGGCTCTTTTATGCGTCGGACTTCTTCGAGCAGATTTATCAGTTCTCCGAGAAGCTGATCCTCGACGGTAAGGCTTACATCGACGAGCAGACGCTTGAACAAATCCGCGCGGGACGCGGCACGCTGACTGAAGCCGGCTCGAATAGTCCTTATCGTGATCGGCCCATCGACGAGAGCTTGTCGCTCTTCCGTCGCATGCGCTCGGGCGAATTCCCCGACGGCAAAATGGTGCTGCGGGCGAAGATCGATATGGCTTCGCCGAACATGAATCTCCGCGATCCATTGCTGTATCGCATTCGCCATGCGTCGCATCATCGCACCGGCGACAAGTGGTGCATCTACCCGATGTATGACTGGATGCACGGGCAAAACGATTCGCTCGAAGGCATCACGCACTCGATCTGCACGCTCGAATTCGAGAATCATCGACCGCTCTACGATTGGTGCATCGAGCAGCTCGGCATTCATCATCCGCAGCAGATTGAGTTCGCGCGACTCAACCTCACTTACACCGTGATGAGCAAGCGGAAACTGCTTGAGCTTGTCGAAGCGAAGCACGTCAGCGGTTGGGACGACCCGCGCATGCCGACGATTTGCGGCTTGCGTCGGCGCGGTTATACGCCCGAGTCGCTGCGAGCGTTCTGCGAGCGGATCGGTGTCGCGAAGTTCAATAGCCTCGTTGAGATGGAGTGGCTTGAGCAGGCGATTCGCGAAGACCTCAATAAGCGAGCCCCGCGGGTGATGGGCGTGCTCAACCCGCTGAAGGTCGTCATCGACAACTATCCCGAAGGGCAAGTCGAGCAGCTAGAGGCGATCAACAATCCCGAAGACGCGAGCTATGGCACGCGGCAAGTTCCGTTCTCACGCGAGCTGTACATCGAGCAAAGCGACTTTATGGAAGACCCGCCCAAAAAATTCTTCCGGCTCGGTCCCGGTCGTGAAGTGCGGCTGCGGTATGCGTACTTCGTGAAGTGCGTCGATGTCGTGAAGGACGCGGCGGGCAACGTCATCGAACTGCGTTGCACGTACGACCCGGCTACTCGTGGCGGTAATGCTCCTGACGGCCGCAAAGTGCAAGGGACGATTCATTGGGTCTCCGCGCCGCAAGCCGTCGATGCGGAAGTGCGGCTCTATGACCGCTTGCTGTCGATCCCCGATGCCGGAGCAATTCCGGAAGGGGAAGACTGGAAGAAGTATCTCAACCCGAACTCGTTGCAGGTGCTGGCCGGCTGCAAGCTCGAACCGAGCCTTGCAACAGCGGCTCCAATGGCCAAATTCCAGTTTGAGCGGAATGGCTACTTCTGCCTCGATAAAGATTCGACGGAGAATCAGTTAGTCTTTAACCGCACGGTCACACTCAAAGACTCATGGGCTAAGGTGCAATCAAAGGGCGACTAGATGACGACAACGCTGATTCGCGGCGGGCGAATTATCGATCCCAGCCAGAACATTGATCGCATTGGCAATCTCTTGCTGAGAGACGATCGAGTGGTCGGCGTTGACAACGGAACAACCGTCGCAGATCGGCTGATCGACGCAACGGGGCTCATTGTCTGTCCGGGATTGATAGACATTCATGTTGCCCTGCGAGAACCAGGCAATGAGGAAGACGAGACGTCATCGACGGGAACCGCAGCTGCTGTCGCTGGCGGCTTTACTTCAATCGCAGCCAGACCTGATACGAACCCCGCAATCGATAATCGTGGTGCCGCCGAGTTCGTAACGCTCCTTTCAAAGCGAGCGGGGAACTGCAATGTGTTCCCTTTAGGTTCGGTCACCAAAGACAACGCCGGTCAAGAACTAGCCGAGATCGGACAACTCGTAGAGGGCGGTGCTGTTGCTGTTACCGATGGCAAGCATCCAATTGCCAACGCCGAAATCATGTGGCGCGCGCTCGAATACGCGAAGATGTTTAACTGTGCGGTAATCAGCTTCCCGCTCGTGCCCGAACTTGCTCGCAATGGAGTTATGCACGAGGGGTACTTCTCAACGGTGCTTGGCTTGTCCGGCATCCCTTCAGCAGCCGAAAGCATCATGGTGAGCCGGGACATCGCGCTCGCCGCGAGAACCCAAGCTCGACTACATGTCTTGTGTGTTTCAACGACAGTGAGTGTCGACCTGATCCGCCGAGCCAAAGAGAAAGGCGTGCAAGTTTCTTGCAATGTCACTCCGCATCACCTCGCACTGACCGATTTTGAGCTGCAAAGCTATGACCCGAATTACAAAGTTTCGCCGCCGTTGCGTCCCAAAAAACACATCGATTCCCTAATTGCAGGTTTAAGAGACGGCACGATCGAAATCATAAGCTCCGATCACGAGCCATATGCGTCGGAAGAAAAAGATCTAGAACTGGATCAAGTCCCATTTGGAATCGTAGGACTGGAGACGCTACTTCCGATTTGCATCCAAACCTTAATCGAGCCCGGACATCTCACTTGGCCACAGCTGATTTCGAAGCTAACTGTTGGTCCCGCGAAACTGTTGGGGATTCAAAAAGGAACCTTGCAGTCAGGGGCCGATGCTGACGTGACTTTGATAGACCCCAATGCCGAATGGACAATCGACCCATCTCTATTTCGTTCCAAGAGCCGCAATACCCCGTTTGGCGGACGAGCAGTCAAAGGGCGAGCTCACACGGTTTTTGTGAATGGCCAAGTTCGATACTCGGTCGCTGCGAAGTAACTCTGATGACGACCGCAAGGAATTCGTGCAGCTGCTCCAGGTTGGCGAGCAATCTCACGAATGGTTGCCGCCCAAAATCGTCAGACACGAACGATTTGATCCAAATGCTCGGCGTTTTCAGAGCGAGTTTTTGCGTCCCAGGAAGACGCAGCCTGAATCGTTGCGTCTCGTTTATGTGACCTCTACCATCCCGCACCTTCCTGCAAGGCTCGACTGAAATTAAGTGCGTAATTCAGTCTCGGTATCGTGCGTTACCCAATCTCAGGGTTCAAAAAGAGCGTCGACCATGAGTCGCCGCCACGCTGCGAATTGCCGCCGTAGCCCTCTGCGTTTGATTGCGACTACGCTCAACTTGCGCCGGGACGCTTCGGAATGTTCGAAGGCATTACTAATAGCCTGAAGGATGCCCTGTCATTTATTCGCGGGGGACGTTTGACCGAGTCAAACATCCGCGAGGGAATGGACAAGGTGCGCCAGGCCCTGCTCGAAGCTGACGTAAACTATGACGTCGCGACAGACTTCGTAGCACGAGTGACCGAACGAGCCGTCGGCGCGGAAGTTTTGAAGTCTATTACTCCATCGCAGCAGTTCGTGGGCATTGTTCATCAAGAACTCGCGGAGTTAATGGGACCGGTCGACCACTCGCTCCACTTCGCGAAGTCCGGTATCAGCGTCCTGATGATGTGCGGCTTGCAAGGAGCTGGAAAGAGAACAACCTGCGGCAAACTTGCGAGGATGCTCAAAGAGCAAGGCCGCAAACCCATGCTCGTCGCAGCAGACCTCCAACGCCCAGCTGCCATCGAACAGCTCAAGGTCGTCGGACAGCAAGTTGGTGTCCCCGTTTACGCTGAAGAACCGGGTAAGAGCAATCCGGTGCAAGTCTGCCATAACGCTTTGTCAAAGGCTCGTGCCGAAGGGAATGTCGACCTCGTAATTCTCGACACCGCCGGTCGGCTCCACATCGACGATGAGTTGATGACCGAGCTCCAAGAGATCGATCGCCGCTGCCAGCCACATCAGGTCTTGCTCGTTTGCGATGCGATGACTGGGCAGGACGCGGTCAACAGCGCGAAGGCGTTCAATGAGGCTCTGGAACTAGACGGCGTCATCCTCACCAAGCTCGATGGTGATACTCGAGGCGGCGCGGCCCTCTCAGTCAAAGCGGTCACTGGCGTTCCGATCAAATTCATCGGAGTCGGGGAACAGCTCGAACGGCTAGAACTTTTCCATGCAGACCGCATGGCTGGCCGAATTCTCGGAATGGGTGACGTCGTCACTCTGTTCGAGAAAGCTCAGAGAGAGATCTCGGAAGACGAAGTTCTCGATGCGCAAGAGAAGATGAAAGCGGGGAAGTTCACCCTGCAAGACTTCCAGCGCACGATGAAGATGATCAAGAAGCTCGGCTCGATGCGAGACATCCTCAAGATGCTGCCCGGTATGGGTAACATCGCTGATGCGATGTCTCAGATGGCAGACCCGGAAAAGGATCTGCGACGCATCGACGGCATGATCAACTCGATGACTCCCCTTGAACGCGAACGCCCTGACAAGATCGACCGTTCGCGTCGAATGCGAATTGCCGCAGGTGCCGGCGTCGAGCCACATGAGATCGGTGCTTTGATCAAGCAGTTTGATCAAATGGCTGGAATCATGCGTCGAATGGCAGGCCTCGGTCCGCTTGATCGAATGCGAGCAATGAGCGAACTAACTCGCGCCGGAGCCATGAATCCAGGAGCAGAGCTAAAAGCCCAAAAGCAACGCAGCAAAAGAGGGCCTCTTGATCCGAACGAAGCCAAAGAGGCCAAGAAGAAGAAACGTAAGGATGCTGCGAAGTCTCGTAAGAGGAATCGTTAAGCGTTCAGCGCGAGGGCTGAGTTGGTTTTCGAAGTTAGTCGAAGTTCAATTGCTGAATGAAGAGTGCCACGCGAGAAACTCTGAGAGTATTTTGATTTTCAGTCGTCCCGCAGCATTGCGGGTGAATCCGTTTTGGCAGCGAAAGTGGTAGAGCGAGCGACGCTTTGCACTTCTCGCAGCAAGGTTCTGTAAGGAGTCTGGGAAAGTGGTTCGTATCCGAATGAAGCGTCTGGGACGAACTCACCGCCCGTTTTACCGGGTTTCGGTGATGGATATTCGCAAGGCACGTGACGGCGAGTCGATCGAGGACATTGGCACCTACGACCCGATGGTCCAAGACAAGTCGAAGCGATTCGCAATCAAGATGGAACGTTACGACTATTGGCTCAGCGTTGGGGCTCAGCCGTCGGACAACGTGGCGATGTTGGTGAAGAAGCTGAAGACGAACCGATGGGGTACTGCTAAGCCAGCTCCAGCGGCTATCGCTCCTAAGCAACCCGCCCCTCCCGCTGCCGAAGAAGCCCCTGCTGAAGAAGCTGCTGCCGAGTAGTTTGAACTCCGTTGGTGACCGAAAGGTGTTCGCAGATGGCGGAGATGAAGCCCGAAGCGACTCTCGATGGTCGAGGCCAGCGGGATTCCGAGATGAACCAGTCTGAGTATCTCGATCCTGTTCGCGAAATCCGTTTCGACGTTCTGACTTTGTTCCCTGAAATGTTTCAGAGTTACATGAGTCAGAGCCTCTTGAAGCTCGCGATTCAAGCGGGGTTGGTAGATGTCAGGCTCTGGAACTTTCGGGATTGGGCCAAGGGCAAACGCAAGTCAGTGGATGACACGCCATACGGAGGTGGTCCGGGCATGTTGATCATGTGCCCGCCAGTCTTCGAATGCGTCGAAGCGGTTCAAGCGGACTCCCCTGATCCCGGTCAACTGGTGATGTTGACTCCTCGGGGGAAGAGGTTGGACCAGCAAGTCGTAAGGGAACTAGCAACATACAAGAGATTGCTCTTGCTGTGTGGACGCTATGAAGGTTTCGACGATCGGATTCGAGAGGGCCTTAAGCCTTTGGAAATCTCGATCGGAGACTTCATCTGCAACGGCGGCGAAGTCCCAGCCATGATGATTATCGACTCGGTCATCCGGTTGATTCCGGGCGTGCTGGGCGATGAAACCAGTAGCAAGTACGAATCGTTCGCCGACACGGGCTTGCTGGAGTATCCGCAATACACGCGACCTCGCGATTATCGCGGAGTTGGTGTTCCCGAAGTTTTGCTGAGTGGCAATCACAAAAAAATTGCCGAGTGGCAGCTTGAGGAAGCACTAAAAATTACTCGGGATAGGCGGCCCGAACTTTACGACAGCTATCGGGAACGGTTTCCCGAGAAACCTAAAAAACAGAAACGACGTCGGACCAATCAACGGCCCGCAGTCGATTGATTGGTCTTGAAATTGGAAGAGGTGCAGTCATGCGAAACGCAATTATGGAAGCTGTAGAAAAGAGTTTTCTGCGGCCTGACAAGTTGGAGTTTACGATCGGCGATACGGTCGAGGTCCACTGCCGCATCAAGGAAGGCGACAAAGAACGCATTCAGATTTTTACCGGAGTGGTGATTGCTCGCCGAGGCTTCGGAATGAGCGAGATGTTTACGGTGCGTCGAATCGTCGCCGGTGAAGGCGTTGAGCGAATCTTCCCGTACAACAGCCCGAACATCGCGAAGTTGGTTGTTAAGCGTCACGGTAAAGTTCGACGCGCAAAGCTTTACTACCTGCGTGACCGCGTCGGTAAGGCGACTCGCTTGGCCGAGCGTCGTGGTAAGGTTGTCGCTATTGAAGAAGGCAATCCACAGGCCGCAAAGCAAAAGGCTGCTTCTGAAGTCGTAGAAGGTGGCGCCTCCTCTTAGTGAAGGTCTTGGCGTTGGTGTTCGAGCTGGGCATCGGCAGTTTGCAGACTTTCGAGATTGAACCGTCAATAAAGGCTGCCTCTGTCAGTCCTCGGTAGCGTTTCCTGAATTGCCGCCGGTTCGATTCGAATTGGTCACTTGCTAGTGCTTAATTCAGTCCAGCGTTTGGGGTGCGTGATGACTTCACAGCCGCATCAGCTTCGACAAGTTATCGCCTCGACATGCAACCCATGCCGAGGCGTTGTCGTTTCGATGGCCATGCTTTTAGCGATCAGTACTCTCGGGTGTGCAAGATCCGACCAAGCACCTGGCGAGAAGCCAACGACGACAACTGATTCTCAAGCGTCTCCGACTACGACATCGTCAACTGTCGAGAAACTCGATAACGCTTCGACGAAGCCTGCTGCTCCTGCTTTTGATTTTTCTAAACACAAACCTGAAGACATCTTCGAAGTCACGGAAGCCGCACCAGACTTCGAAATCGTTGGTCGCACCTCCGCCGCTAGTTTTCCTGACGCGGAAACTTTTATCGCAGTCCCCCCAACTGCCATCGTTGAACCGACGACGTTTCTTGTTTCGAGCGAAAAGTCTACGACTAGATCTTCGGAATCGATCACAACTGGTTTGCCAGCTGGTTTCACTCCCATCCCAAATTTTGAAGTGATAGGAGGCCTGCCGAGCCGCATCCGGTGCAACGTTGACGGCTCGGAACTCGCATTGATTCCCGGTGGAGCGTCGTGGGTGGGCTCGAATAACGGTGCTTCGAATGCCCAACCAGCGATCGAAACCAATACCGACGCCTTCTACATCGGAGTCACAGAGGTGCGAGTCGGTCAATATGCCGATGCCAAGAAGCGGGTAGCATCAAAGGGAACTTCGCTCGGCGAGCCAACCAACATTGGATCTGCTCCCGATCTTCCAGTTCTCGGCATCCAGTGGATCGATGCCAAGAACTACGCATCGTCGGTGGGCTGCGATCTTCCCACCGAAGTGCAATGGGAGAAAGCATCGCGTGGTCCCGGCGGGTTTTCATCTCCCTGGGGCAACTCCCGTCCTCTGTGGACTGAGCCGCGGTCGCCGAACCAAATCGATGTGGTTGGCCGACACCAAGAAGACCGCAGCGTCTACGGCGTCTACGACATGGCAGGCAACGCCTGGGAGTGGATTGCTGATCTCTACCACGAAGAGGCATTCAAGCCACTCGCGCAGATTCCGTTTGAACGACGGAAAAACTGGCTAGGCCCCAAAACGTCATCGGGCACTTCATTACGGGTGGTCAAAGGCGGTGATGAGAATTGGTGCGTTTTCGCTCGTCGCGGCATTCGAATGACGGACAAGAACCCACAAATCGGATTCAGGTTGGTTCTCAATCTTTCTTCGAAGTAAGTGAGCAACCGCCTCAGCAACGCCGCTTGGCGTCGATCAGTTACCAATTTCGTTGAGCGTCTTAAGCTGTTTTGATGACCGTCGACGATTTCAGGCAATTAGCCGACGAGTTCTCAACTTTCACGCCCCAACGATCCGATCGAAGACAGGCTGACGCGATGTTGTCGGGATACCCGACGGCCAGATTTGAGTCATGGAACGCGTCAGCAAGTCACACTTGTGAAAGGACAACTTCATGGACGACGAGGAATTGATCGATCGCTTGGAAGAGTTCAGCGAAGATGAACTCGCTCAGTTGCTGGACTTCATTGAGGACGTTGGGTCGATCGAAAACGCCGAGTCGCTATTGGACTCGTTAGAAGAAATTCGTCGCGCTGCTTAAGCGTCGATTCTTCAACGCCAGATATTGAGTTAACGAGCCGTTTAGTCGCGAGCATTCCAAGAGCAAGATTTCGCTGAGTAGTTGGACTCAGCGGTTACGCTCGGAAGATGATCGCGGTTAAACGGCTCGCTCGTTTTCCTCGCGACGATGCAAGCCCACACTCTCCTACGAGTGAGGCTTGCTCAATTCCACTTCTCGCCTCGATGAGCGATCCTCTCACCAACCAATCGCTTCGCGCCCAAACCTGCCGACCAACCTCAATTCGACTGCTGATAGCAAGCGGAAACTGACATCATGAATTCGGAACAAATGCCTGCTCGTCGCCTGGCGGTAATCGGAGGCGGAATGACAGGCTTGGCGGCGGCTCATCGATTAATTGAACTCGCCAATCAAAGTAACCAATCGATTGAGGTCACTCTGTTTGAAGGCAGCAATCGCATCGGTGGAGTGGCGGGAACAACATGGATCGGCCAATACCTCGTTGAAACAGGGGCCGACAATTTCATCACCAACAAGCCCGCGGCGGTGAAGCTTTGCGAGCGCCTCGGCATCGCCGATCAACTGCTGAAAACCGAAACGAAGTATCGGGGCTCACTGGTTCTAAAAGATGGCCGACCAGTCCCGGTACCAGATGGCTTTATGTTGTTAAGCCCTGGCAAAGTATGGCCAGTGCTTACGTCCCCAATCTTCTCGATCAGCGGGAAGTTGAGAATGGGAATGGAGCTATTCGTACCTCGCCGCACCGAAGAAGGGGATGAGAGCCTGGCGGATTTTGTGCGAAGACGGTTGGGACGCGAGGCACTTGATCGGCTCATCCAACCACTGGTGGGCGGCATTTACACCTCAGACCCAGAACGCCTGAGCTTGAAAGCCACCATGCCACGCTTCATCGACATGGAGCGGGAATATGGCAGCTTGATTCAAGCATCCAAAAAGCAAGCTGCACGCGAGCCTCAGCAGTCTCGTGAGTTCTTAGGAAGCGGCGCACGCTACAGCTTGTTTGCGGCACCCCGAGATGGAATGTCAGTCGTGTTCGACACTCTTCGCGAACGAATCACAGCCAAAGGACGAGTGGTGATGAACTCGCCCGTCGTTGGAATGAAATCACTGCCAAGTCGACGCCTACGTTTGACATTGGCGGATCAACGAACCGAAGACTTTGATGGAGCAATTATTGCAATGCCGGCCTTTCGTCAGGCGGCACTATTGCGAACACTCCAGCAAACAACTCATTCCGATGCGTCATCAATCAAGGGACTTGATGAGTTATGCCGCGAGCTAACTGCCATCGAATATGCGTCAACGGCCATTGTCGTCAGCGGCCACAAGCTCGAAGACATCAAGCATCCGCTCGATTCCTTCGGACTCGTCATTCCAGCAATCGTACGAAGACGCGTGCTCGCGGTGTCATTCTCCAGCCGCAAGTTCGTAGGCCGCGCACCTGAAGGCCGAGTCATCTTGCGGACCTTCGTCGGTGGCGCGATGCAACCAGAGCAACTCCAAAACTCCAATGAGCAAATTGAAGCCATTGTCGCGGATGAGTTGCGATCGATCCTTGGAGTTAAGGGGACTCCCGATTTCATGGTTGTGGTGCGACACAACGACTCGATGCCACAGTACTACGTCGGACACATTGATCGCATCCAGAAGATCAATCAGCTCGCAAACGCGCTGCTAAACATGGTCCTCGCTGGCAACGCATTCCAAGGCGTCGGACTACCGGACTGCATCGACAATGCAGAGTCTGCTGCAGAACGACTCCTCAACTGCCAAGTTGCGACCTAGTTGAGCATGTTCAACCAACAAGAACGGCCGCGCCCCATGCAGGCTCGGCCGTTCAATTGAATAGCAACTATCGCCCGAGTGGATCAGCTCCAAGGCAACCGCTGAGATCGTTGAGGTACTGCGGACTTTGAACTCGAACGAGTTCCGCCTTCGCCAAATCCAAACGTGCGGCGAGTTGAAGTCGCGCTGCGTCATTCGCATTGGCCGCTTGCGCCAAATAACTCTTGAGGTAGTTGGTATGGCCCAACCACAGCGATACATCGCGCTGTTGCTTGGTCTCTAATCGGCGTCGGTACCAGTTTGACGCCAACATTGATTCGAGAGTGAAGAGCTTACGAATCTCAGGATGCTGAGCGTCGCGACCTTCGTATTGGCCGTAAGCCATAATGTGCAACAGGGCTCGCAGCGGCGGGCAAGCGAGGTCGATCGAGCCATCATCGAAGTACTGCTTGGCGACTCGTTCATGCGCTTCGGTGATGTAGTGAATGCCGTCGATATAAGCCTCTCGGTTTTGTGTCTCGGGCTTTAGCAAAGCTTCGTCAAAGACCTTGTTGGGATGGTCAAAGACTCGACCGACATACTTGCGAATAAACCTCGACGTAATCCGATAGCCAAGACGACTGGCAAGGACTCGCTGCCCGTTGTGTTCGAAATCTTCCAATCGCTCCAAGAGGCCCTCTTTGATCATGGCCAGTGGATCGCGTTCGGACGGACTCATTCGGCACCAGATCTCTGGGACCAACAAGCTGATGTCATGATCAACACGCACGTTAGGTCCGACATAGCCCGCAGCCGTCGAGAAACCTCCAAGTCCGGTCAGCAGATAGCTAACCAGAGCGTTGTTGAGATCCGTGATGGGTGGCAGCGCGTTGAACGGCCCTTTCGTCAAAGCACCTTCGCTACCGGCTCCAGTCGTTGAGGGACTCTTGCCCGTCAGAGAACTGACGAAGTCCATGAAGAGCTCCGGCAATTCTTGGTAGTGCATTGGGCTATAAACAGCGAGAGGCCGAATGCCTTTCGCGTAATCAGGCGGATTGTTTCGACGACCAAACAACACGGCTTGCACGGGAATGTGAACTGGCTGATCGAACGGTACTGCTCGCGATAGTCTGACTCCGACCGAGGCGATGTACTTCTTCGAAGGATCAACCAAGTCAGGACGGTTCTGGAGATAGCGCGGATTCTGGCTCGGCTTGCCATCAATCATGCGTGGCGTGGCCGAGCAAACAACATAACCCGATCCCGCTTCAGCAACGTCCTTCATCAAACGCTGCATTGGCGCCGTGAACTGGCTGAGGTCAACCGCGTGCTGGCAGATGTCAACAACCTGCGAATGTGACAGCGGCTCAAAATTCACAATGAAGTTGTCGCCGCGAGCCATGTCGGACTCGCATTGCTTATCCAATCCGCGGTGCACGGCATCGTCAGGTCGTTGGAAGAGTCGGTACTCGCAATTCTCAACAAACTTGTATGACAGCGCCGGTGCCATGACGTCGCCGAGGTTCTTCAATTGCTGAGCAGGCACAATGACCGAAGCACTCAGATCGTCTTCCGTCTGAATCTTGTCAGCTGGCGCGAAGTCCTGTCGCAGTTTGAAAGTCCGCCAAGAGTTGTCGCCTAGCAAGCCAACTCGCAGATAGTCCCCGACGAGCTTACGTCCTTTGTACTTAAGCTCGTGCCCCGGCATCCCGTTGATCACGTCGACCGTGAAGGCACTCCGCCAGTCCGTATTCTCATCGCCGCGATGGAAGCGTTTAATGATGAAAACGAGTGCGTACACGTAGCTTGGTATCGACTCCAACCAGCGGTTGTAGGCATCTGTGTAATCGCTTGATGGAGTCAGCAGCTTGATAACACTGCCCAGCGAACGAGTCGGACTTAGAACTTTGCGACTAGGTTGAGCTGTGTAATCACGGCGTTCTGCATCTTCTGGATTGTGCCAGCGGTCCGCGTAATTTCGTTCGAAGATCTTCTGCACCAGATCGAGGTCGCGTTCCAAGTCTGCCACAAAGATCGGCCCATAGAGCACGTAATCGACAAGCGACTTACTGATCTCGCTCTTTCCACCACCACTGACGGTGCAAGGCTTGTGACACAACACACCTTCGAAAAGTGTTCCAATCAATCTCCATGATGGAGCCGTTGGATGTTTTTCGAGTCGGATTTTGTAGCCAGAAGGCGTGATGTAGGTCTTCTCGGGAAGCAGCGGCAGCGAGTGTTCTCTCCCGTCGCGCGGCCAAGTAATCGTTTGCCCTTGGACGCTCGCTCGAGCTGTCTCTGGGATGTAGACGATGTTCGGATAATTGAGGTCAACGCCATACCCCTCGGGCTTAACCTCCATCAACTTGCCACCATAGTCACGAGCAACGTCCTCAAATGAGCGACCGTTGTACTGGCGACCGGCAACAGAGTGCTCTTCGCCTAGATTGAAGCTGGCGAATGCAATCGTTCCGCCAGCATGTTCCTCTTCAACATTGCCCATCAAGTTGGCGGCGTAGCTGATCTGTGTTTTGACTTCCTTCTTGCAGTAACCGAAGTAATTGTCGGCAATCAGTGTAACAATTACTCCTGCCGCAGTGCGACACGTCAGCTTGAATGCTTGCCCTTCGTTGTAGAGATCCTTCGGCGACTTCCAGCACATTCCGTCTCGGCGTTGACGATCAGTCGCTTCGTCCCAATGCGGAAGACCAGCTTGCTGCTTAGTGACCTGCACTAAGTGTGGAGCCAAAATTACACAACCGGTGTGCCCGGTCCAATGTTCCACATCGAGTCCGGCATCGTTGCTCGGCAAGTATGGATCGCCGCTGTTACCGAAGATGGATTCGACGAAGTCTAAATTGCTAATGAGCGAACCGGGGGCGAAGAACCGCACTTCCATTGTCTTTTGCGGACAGAAGCCCACGACTTCAGGACAGACGAGCGGGCGAATAAGCAGCGACGCAAACGTCCGCGCCGGCTCTGCACAGCCTTCATTAAACGGAAGCTCAAGCATCTTGTCGGGAGCATTGATCGCTCGACGAAAGAGTTCGGCAAACGTTCGTTTCGGAACAGCTTTCTTATCGGCAGGAACGGGCAAGACGCCTTCTGTCACATGGAACGTGCCGCTTGTCGTGCGACGATCACTCGCAGGATTATGCAAGACACCATTTCGAACTCGGAACGATGCCACGAGGTCGTTCTGGTAACGGTCACCATTCATGGGCAACGACATCTCGCGCGCCAAGCCGTGCCTGTCGAGGATGATCGAACGATCCGGCAACCGCAGCGGCTCTGACAACGGCACATCCGCGAAGTGCTCGGCCAAGAACAATTCAATACGAGCATCCGCAGGACAGCGGATGGGATCGAGTCGCTTGATTCGCTGGTAGTACTGCGAAACGAACTGCTCGGCGTCGAGCGCGACTTCTGGAGTTTCTTCAGTCAGCGGATGTGGCTGACCGTTCGCAATCAGTTTGAGGATGATGTACTGGAGAACTCGCTGACGATCAGAGGCAGTCAGAGACGGTTCGCTATCGCGAAACCCCAGATATTTCGACAGATCCATGAGAGGCCTATTTTCGGTGAGAAGACAGGAGTCGCGCGGTACGGATCTTAGCCAGATCTCGGTGCCGGTCACTCGTCTTGTCACAGCCTCGCTCTCACATCAGCAAACACATAGAGATGCTGGCCGTAAAAACGAACACGACCATCCGTCGGATTCGACGGATGGTCGTGTTTAGCCACGTGTCGCCTTCAAAAACCAAGACTTACTCGCGTGCAACGATCTTGGCATAGGCTCGGAATTTCACGGGGTCGGCACGTCCTGGAATCGCCACGCTCAATTCTTCGTCGAGCGTGCCAGGGGTATCAGGAGCCGTCACTGTCAGTGGAATGATTTGCACGGGGCCAGGATTCTTCGGCAACCGCACTTGGAATACGTCCTTCACTTTTTCGCACGTGACGCTTTCCACAGAGAACGGCTTACGGCCCTTGAGGACGACCTGCACTGTCTTGGCTTGGCCCGGAGTCAAAGTCCCCAACGAAACGACGGCGGGATCAACGGAAATATCAGCTCGGATATCAGCTTCGACCAAAACTGGTACGTGGGGGCTCTTCTCGTCGTCAGTGACGATCGTCATGTATTGACGCAACGCGCCGATGGGGGCATTCGGAGAGAGTTCTACGATGACGTCGTAGTCGACACGGCCACTTCCCCGATTCGTTTCAACGACCTTAGCGTTGATGTGCTCGTGGTTGGTCTTAATGTCCTTGATCCGCCAATCGTCACGCCCTGCGTACTGCAGTTTCAAGACCTTGTCGTTCTTGTCGTCTCGATAGACCGAGCCGAACTGAGCAGCACCCGGTTGCAGAACAACGTCGCGTCGGATGTAGGCCTGAATTGGAATCGTCACTTCGGCGAACTGAGGACGATCAATCACGACGACGATGCTCGACGTCTTCAAGTTCTCAAACTTGACGGTGTTCATCTCGATGGCGATGTAGGTCTCTTCGAGGCTCTTCAACGTCTCCTTCTCTGGCTTGGCGTTGGTGCATCCGCAGTTCTTGCGGATCTCGGCGATATGCACGTCTTGCTCGTAGATGTTTTTCAGCTTGAGCCGATAAACGGTTTCTGCACCGCGAGCGACGGTACCAAAGTCGTGAGACCGCTTTTCGAAAAGCTTGTAAGCCCATTCTTGGGAGTCTTGAGCGACGGCGATCCCGGTCCCTCCAATGACTGAAGTTGCCAATGTGGTGGCGACGGATTGAGCAAGAAACTGGCGTCGGTTCTGCATAGTTGTTTTCTCTGTGAAGTGCGCTGACTTGGCCAACGTGTGGGAGCTACCGAGCGGAATCAAAGGCCCGTTGAGTTTCGGGACTGAGCGCATTCAGTAGGCAGTCTCAAACCCGGCTGCGAGGCCGGCTACTGATTGATTGCGAGCTTCCGGAAGCTCGATCAGCCGACAGGAGCGAGAGGTAGGAACTCGGCAAGCAGCGTCAAAGCCCATCGGCGAAGGGCTCGGTCAGAACTTAGTCCTGCTTTTTTTAATTGTCAACGAGCCTCAAATCGTTGGCTCGTTCGCTGTAGGCCAAGCAAATCCGCTGCAACTGAACGTCATATAAAGCATCGCACCGTTGCCCGCGCAGCCCTAGGAACAACCGGATCGATTGGCTCGGCGGGCATCACCCACACAAAGAGAGCGCCCACAGAAACCTCGCGTTAGTGCTATCAACGACAAATCGCGAGAGCTTAGGCCGCGTCAAATTCTGAGATCCGATTTCGAACGGAAGCCGGGAGCGGAATCGTCGCCCCTTCTTCGAGTCGATAGCGCATGATGTATGCGTCTTCGGTCGTATCGTCGTAATGCCCACGCAAGATGTTGACCGCGCGAAAGCCATGCTGACGGAAGAAGAGTTGAGCACCCAAGTTCGTCTCGCGGACTTCCAACAAGATCTCGTTGCGACGCTGCTGAGACAACTTGTCGACGAGTTTCTGAACCATCTGAGTCCCTACGCCGAGACGACGGCACTCCGGCGAGACGGCGAAGTTCAAGACGCTCAAGCGGGACTTATGGAGTTCATAAATCATGAAGCCAACGATGTGCTGATCACACTCGGCCACCATGCCAATGCAATTACGCTGGCGCAGGCATCCCAAGAAATCATCTTCGCTCCACGCGAATTCGAAGCAGTCCTGCTCGATGCGGAGCACGTCCGACATGTCACGGCGGATGAGCCACCGGATCTGAACCTGCAAGTCGGTATCAAGATGTCGCACGGTCATACGGGGCCTCCTTGCCACGACTGACGCTTTGCAAAACCAAGCCATAATCACCATGCAGCCACAGGGCCAATTTCCACTGGGAATCTTAGGCTCAGGGCTGACGGGCGGCGGACCTTACAAAGGTGATTCCAACGCGACAACCCCGGTTAGCGAGCTAATTTGGTTCGAATAAGTATGCCTCAGGACCATATTGACCCCTTTCTTGAAACGGCGCTATGGTCCGTCCGCGATGCTTAGGGCGCGAGAACTCAGCCGACTCAATTGATGTGCCCGGTGATCGCCAATGATGCTGCGGCACAGTCAGTGCCTCAATTCAAACACCGAGGCGCGCGGAGATCTCGACTTCATGGATGACGGTCGAACGCGGCTCGCATCGAATCAAAGGATTGATCATGAGACTGTTGAGTCGAGAAACAATTCGCCGTCTGCGTGCCCCGGTTGATCGCTACCTCTCGTTTTCCAAACTCAAAGCGTTTCATCGCACCGAGCACACGCTGGATGAGATTGTCGATCAAGCCATGAACTTCGGCGGTCATGGTTACTTCCGAGTGACGACGACCCAGGTTCGTTCGGAGATCCTGAATCTCGCCAAGAGCGTCGCAGCTCTGAAGCCCAAGAACATTTTGGAGATTGGCACGGCTCGCGGCGGCACTTTGTTTATCTGGTCGCAACTCGCATCGAAGCGAGTCATCAGTTGCGACATCAACGACCTCAGCCGCCAACGTCCGCTCTACGAACAATTCGCAAGCCCCAAGTCGAACTGCGATTGTCGGCTTGTGATTGGGAACTCCCATGACCCCAGCTTCGCAGCATCGGTCGAGAAAATGTTTGATGGCGAGAAGGTCGACTTCCTCTTCATTGACGGCGACCACACGGAAGTCGGAGTGCGTCAGGACTACGAGCTTTACAAGCACATGGTTCGCCCCGGAGGACTGATCGCGTTCCATGACATCGTTGAGAATCAGCCGCTACCCGAGAACCAAGTCTTCGAGTTCTGGAAGCACTTGCGTCCGACAGTCGAGTTCGAAGAGTTCGTCGACAACAAGCAGCAATGTGGCTTCGGCATCGGCATCGTCCGAGTGAAGTCAGCGGCTTAGTGCATCTTCAAGGCGTGAGTTTCGAGTAAAGCGAGTCGCGGAGCGACTCGCCTACGTAGCTCAGTCGCTCCGCGACTGAGATGAGCGTTTCGAAAACTTAGCTTTGAAGAGGCACTGGTCCCATCACGGACGTTCGAAACATCGTCGACTCGCTTGTCCCCAAGCACTGCCTGGGGACGAGTTCCACCAGCGGCAAGTGCTCGCGAGTGCGTCTCGGAGTTTCCGGCAATCACGCGCGTAAGTATTTCGAGCTGGAATAAAAACTCCTCACTTTGGCGGTGCCATCATGGCCAGCGTCGATTCAAATCCTGTGACCTCAGCGGTGACGATCAGCATCGTGACCTACAACAGTCGCAAGGTGATCTCGGATTGCCTGGCTCGACTGCCTCGCGGAGCGACGGTGAGAGTCTTCGATAACGCCAGTAGTGATGACACGCTCGCGATCATCCGACGCGATCATCCAGAAGTTATTGTTACAGAGTCAGCTCAGAACATCGGGTTTGGTCGAGGTCACAACGAAAACCTCGCGCGCACCACAACGCCTTATTCTCTGGTTTTGAATCCTGACTGCTTCTTGGAATTCGGCTCGCTCGAACGCTTGGTCGAAGCCTTAGAGGCCGATCGCAGCGCGGCGATTGCGGGGCCAGAGTTAGATGACACGGCAGAATCGAATCTCACGGTGTCATCGGAATATCGCGACATGCTCAGCGGAGCTTGCTTGCTCTTGAGGTGTTCGGCATTTGAGAAGATCGGCTACTTCGATCCGAACTTGTTCCTCTTCTATGAGGACACTGACCTCTGCGCGAAAGCTAAGTTGGCAGGACTCAAACTGCTCTACGTTCCTCAAGCTCGAGCACGCCACTTAATCGGTGAATCATCACCGCGCAGCACTCGCATACGTTTTCGACGCGACTTTCACATGGGTTGGTCCGAGACCTACTACAAGTGCAAGTACCGAGCAGGTCGCTCGACCTTAGCGACTCAATTCAAGGTGGTCTCGCGGCACTCCATCAAAGCACTCACGCGGCTGCTGAGGCTGAGCCCCAAAGCGATTGAATCCCTGAGCCGAATCTGCGGAGCAGTCAGCTATTGCCTCACCGGCCCTTCAGTGAATGAAGGTCGGTCGTAGGCCCTACCTGCGAAGACGCCGCCGTCACTTCCTCCCAATCGAGAGCGAGGTCGTCAGGCGAATGCCTCATTGCCGCACTGCTGCACGCGGCCAATTTGCCGACTTGAGTTTGGCGACCAATGGTTAGAGCGAACTGATTGCTGAAACCGGTGCGCGTTGGTCCTTCGACATTCATCGAACTCCCACCGCCGCCGTCTCAACCACTCGCATAAAGGTCGCAGGCATGTCGCATGAAGCTCCGGCTCCTGAAACAGAAGAAGGTCAAGCCGCTGCTGCGGAAGCCAAGCCCGCCAAGGGCGGAAAGCTGAAATTCATCGCCATCATCATGGCCGCGATGATTGTGGAAGCCGCCGTCTTCTTTGTTGTCGGGTTTGGTTCAGGTGGCCATGAAGTCGAGGCCGCTACCGACGGGCATGGCGAGGAGAAGAAGCATGCTGAGCCGCCGCCACCGCCACCTACCAGCTTCGTGGAAGCCGAGCTCGATGGTTACAGCATCACCAATCGACTTGCCGCAGCAGACACAACCTTGCAGGTTTCTTTCAAGCTCTATGCTCTAGTTGCACACGATCAAAAAGTCGCCTTTGAAACGGCTGCTCGTGAAGACAACAAAGCACGAGTTCGAGAAGCTGTTGAACGACTCATTCGCACTTCGACGCTCGACGATCTCAACGATCCCGCGTTGAGTTCCTTGAAGCGCCAGATTCGCGAGGAGATCAATCGCATCCTCCGACAGAGCTATGTCAGCGAGATCATTCTCAGCGAGTACAAAACCATCGAGCGTTAAGTCTCCATCTCAATCTCATTGGCCCCACATGCAAGCACCGGACATCTCCGGTTCGTGCATGTGGGGTCTGTCGTTTCCGGTCCTCAGCCTTTACTCCGACCGATGATGGCTACACTGCTGGCGTCATGATTTCCTTACTGACGCGAGAAGATGCATGAACCCGACCGGTATGCGATTGAGAACTTGGCTCAGCAGTTTGATCTGCCTGCTCATCGGGACGACAGAAGTCTCGATCGGCGCAGAGCCGACTCATTGGTCTTTCCGCGGCTTGCAGCGAGTCACGCCACCAACTTCGATGAACGATGCTCACCCGATCGATCGCTTCATCGCAGCACGACAGCAAACCGCCGGGCTGAAGTTCAACTCAGAAGCAGATCGTCGCTCGCTCATTCGGCGACTGTCGTTTGATCTCGTTGGATTGCCGCCATCGCCCGAGGACGTGGCTGAGTTCGTGAATGATCCCGCTGACGATGCTTACGAACGGCTCGTCGATCGTTTGTTGTCGTCGCCTCATTATGGCGAGCGTTGGGGCAAGTATTGGCTAGATGTCGCGGGCTATGCGGACTCCAACGGTTACTTCAATGCCGACACAGACCGACCATTGGCTTATCGCTATCGAGACTATGTCGTTCGTTCTTTGAATGCCGACAAACCATTCGATGTCTTTGTCCGCGAGCAACTCGCCGGTGACGAACTCAGCCAAATCACGCTCGACAAAGACGGCGTCACAACGACCGCCGAAGAGATCGAACTCCTCGAAGCCACTCACTTCCTGCGCAATGGTCCCGACGGTTCCGGCGAGAGCGATGGCAATCCCGATGAAGTTCGAGCTGACCGTTACTACGCGCTCGAAGCCGCGCAACAGATTCTGGTCTCGTCGTTGTTTGGTCTGACGATCCAATGCGCGAAGTGTCACGACCACAAGTTTGAACCGATCACTCAGCGCGAATACTACCGACTGCAAGCGGTGCTCTATCCGGCGTTCAATATTGAGAAGTGGCGGAACCCAAACGATCGAGTCGTCTTTGCTCGAAGACCCGGCGAACTCGAGCGTTGGCAAACTGAAGACGAACGCATCAATCGCGAGATCGCAGCTTTGCGAGCCGCTCATGCCGACTGGCAACGACGGTCGCGTCCGAAGTCAGCGGTCCTCTTTGAAGACACCTTTGACGATGGTCCTGCCGAGTCATTCACGGCCCAATGGAGTAACACGGCTCCTGGAGATGATGGGCCTGGAGGCACGTCGGTCGTCACGCTCGCCACTCATGCAGGAGTCGCTCCCGCGCCTGCTGCCGAGCGAGTCAACGGCACGCTCCGAATCGTCGAAGGCGGCAACGGCGGAGATAAGTGGGTCGTCACAAAGTCGACCTTCGATTGGACTCCCGACAAGCAAGGCGACTGGATTCAGGTGACCTTCGATTTGCTTGATCGCAAGTTGGATCAACAAGGCACTCCCGCCGAACGAGTGGCCTTCTTCATTGCTGCGCACGACTTCAACGACAACGGCTCCACGGCTGGCGGCAACATCTTGGTCGATGGCAACCCGGCCGGTGGTGCTGCGGTCTTCGTGGACTATCCCGGCAAGGATGAACGCAGCGTCGGATCGATTGGAAAGAGTGGCTATCAAGCCGGTCGCAACTTTGGCCTGCGGGTTACGAACATTGGCCAAGGCAAGTTTCGAGTTGAGCAATTGGTGGATTGGACCACCGAAGAACGAACGATCGATCTCAAAGCCGAGGACTTGCCCAACGGAGCCTTCGGGTTCGAGTACTGCTGTGGTCGTAGCTTCATCGTCGACAACGTGTTGATCGAAAGCTCTCAAGGCCGAAATGACCTCAGCGATAGCGACCGCCAGCAACTCACCGAGTTCATGAAGGAACTCGAACAACGCCGCGCGTCACTGGATCGCCAAACTAAGAACCTTGAAACGCAACGACTCCCCAAGCCCCGCAAGCTCGCTTGGACGACCGACCTGCAAGTCGAACCACCTGTTGTGAAGCGGTTAGATCGAGGCAACCCAATGACTCCTTCCGAGGTCGTTGAAGTCGGTGTGCTGCAGGCGATTGACGATGGCAGCGGAGATCTGCCCGCGCTGCCTTCCAAACCCAATCGCACCACGGGACGTCGCTTGGCTCTCGCTCATTGGGTCACTCAACCCAACTCAAGAGCCGCTGCCCTACTCGCTCGCGTGCAGGTCAACCGCATCTGGCAACAACACTTTGGGCGAGCACTCGCACCCACCGCAGACAATCTCGGAACAAGCGGCACGCCGCCGAGCCATCCCGAATTACTCGAATGGTTAGCCGCCGAATTCGTTCGCTCGAACTGGAGTCTGAAGTCGCTGCATCGTCAGATCGTGACCTCGCATACTTACCGACAGTCATCGCAACTCAACGACTCAACGCAGCAAGATCTCGACAACAAGCTGCTCGCAAGATTCCCGCTACGACGACTCGACGCCGAAGCTTTGCGCGACGCGCTACTGTCCGTGAGCAACGAACTGCAACCGCGACTCAGCGGCGCATACGTTCCAACTCAACGCTCGGGAACCGCCGAAGTCCTCGTCGACGAACAACATCCCGGAGCATTTCGTCGCACCATCTATTTGCAGCAACGACGCACTCAAACACTGAGCCTACTCAATTTGTTCGACGCGCCATCTTTAGTGGTGAACTGCGTGCAACGACCGACAACCACCATGCCGCTGCAATCTTTGACGATGCTCAATTCGGACTTCGCCATTCGACGTGCGAAAGCATTCGCTGCCCGAGCGACCCGCGATGCTTCTGAAGATGCGGCCATCGTCAATCGTCTGTACGAGATCGCGATCGGTCGCGCGGCAACGTCAGGAGAACTCGCTGCGGCAAGTAGTTTCCTCGCGGAACAGACTCGCGAATACGGCGGCGCGGCAAACGGTCGCGAACGCGCGCTGACCGACATCGCTCAAATGGTGCTCGCCAGCAATGCCTTCTTGTATGTCGAATGACTTCCGCATGCAGGGCACACGGCTTCGACTTCCTGTTGCACGACTCGTCAGGCTCTATCGTTCGCAGCCTTAGGATGCATTCCCTTCTGCGACGAATCCTTGATCGCGATCCATCATAACCACGAGGAGCACGGCTTTGAGAATCACGTTTCTGTCATTGTTCTTACTGGTCACGATTCCGTTGCGAGCACAGGAATCGGCTTGGGCACCGACCAAAGATGCGTCCAAAGACGCGATGCTCAATGGACGAGCGACTGAAACTTTTGAAGCCGGCGTGAAACCGGAATGGGGTTACGCCGGACCTCAGCAAGACACCTTCGTCGTGATTCATCCCAAGGAAGATCGCAAGCACGCTCCGCTGTATGTCGTGCTGCACTCCGCAGGACATGATGTGATGTCTTGCGTGAACTGCACCAAGACCGTCGGCAATCACGACATCTATCGTTCGCCCGATGACCATTACGCGCTCTATCTCGACTGCCGCAAGAACGGCTCGCGCGATTGGTGGTGGGGCGGCATGCACGTCAAAGACCAAGGGCTGACCAAGAAGAATTCGGGCGGCGAAACCATGCCCGTCGAAAAGCGTGTCATCGACACCGTGAAGTGGGCTATCAAGCAATACGACATCGACCCAAACCGGGTCTATCTCTCCGGCAACTCGATGGGTGGCAGCGGCACGCTCGGCATTGGCCTGCGTCACGGCGACGTGTTTGCGGCAATCAAAGCCAACGTGCCGGCGGGCGTTGAACACGTCTCCTACCGCATGTATTTCCCGCCACACACCATGCCCGACAACGCCAAGCTGCCTGACCCGCCAGTTTGCATCGACTACTCGGCGCCCAACGATTCATGGGCTGAGGGCCATGACCGATTCGTCCAAGCCATGAACGATCGCAAGTACTCGCTGCTCTTCTATTGGGGGCCGTTCGGTCACGCGAACAACTCGGCTCAGATCATGAAGGTGAATGATCTGATTGATTCCTTCGACTGGCTGAGCGTGAAGAAGAACGAAGCCTACGCCGTCTTCACGAATGCGAATTGCAATTCAAAGCTGCCCTGGCCCGACGATCTCAAGAGCACCGTAGCCGGTCAGGTCAACGCGTTCTTTCGTTGGAAGAACATCAGCGACTCGGCTGAGAAGTTCGAGATCTCGCTCTTCCTCGTGAAGCCTTCAGAGCTGAAGACGCAGTTCGAGATTCCTCAGGCAGCAACCGCTGATGTCACTCTGCGACGAGTGCAGCAGTTCCAACTCAAACCTGGCGAGGCATTCCGTTGGAGCTACGGTGCTGCGAAGGGCGAAGGCCAAGCGGATGCTCAAGGTGCCATCACGATTCCAGCTATGAAGCTGACGTCCGAGCCTGCGACATTGAGCATCTCGAAGTAAGAACCGAGTCACGGAGCGACTCGGCTACGCAGCTCAGTCGCTCCGCAACGGAGAAGTAACGCGGTGCCAATTGGCACCTCAAACCTTTTGAAGCCACTTCGACAAGATCGCAGCAGCCGCAGCAGGATCTTGAGTGACCGCATCTTGCAGCAGGTCGCGTGTGTTCTTGGGCTTGGGTGCTTCCGGCTCGGCTTCTTCCGCAGCAGCCACCGCAGCGGCCGCCGTCGATACTGGCGGCGGCTCGGGTCGTAGTGCTTGCATCAGCGTGTCGAGAGCCTTGCCGTCAGAGGGCTGAGAAGCCGGCATGCTCTTCTTGAGCATCAGCAAAGCCCAACCGGCAAACAGCAACAGCCCAATCGTGCTGCCCCAATTCGTCAGGATGTATCCCACTTGCTCAGAGACCGGCACGGTGACAACCGGCTGCTCCACAGTCACTGGCGTGAAGGAGTTGACCGCCACCGATTCGGGAGTTGAACCCGTCGGCAAGAGTGTCAGCACCGACTGTTTGACCTTGGCGATTTCGCGAGTGCTGATTGAGTCAACTCGCTTGCGGAAATCGACCTTCTCTTGGTCCGTCTTGGGTAACGGAGCACCTTCGCGGATCGCGATCTTTTCGAAGTAGTCGTCAGGGATCGAAACTGAAACTCGAACAGCCTTGGGTGTCGTCCCAAGAAGTTCGGTTTCTGTCACGGTGACAGACGGAGCCGCGTACGTCGCGTTCTCGGTGTCTTTCTCGTTGGACTGAGAAGGCGGAGTGCTGACCGCGTTGAGATCGCGTGGTTGATTCGACGCCGTGCCGGGCTGGCCGGACGCTTGGTTTTGAGTGCTGGTTGCGCTGCGAGTCTTTGAGATCGTCGTGAGTTCGACTGTCTTCTGGTCAATCTGCTGTTTGCGTTCCTTCGACGAGCGGATGTTGTCGAAGTCGACATTCACCGAAACGACCACATCAGGGATGTAGGACACGGCTTCGGTGATCCTCAACTGATAGTCCTGCATCACTCGGTGCTTGACCTGCAAGACCTTCGAATCGTCGTGACTATCGGTATGCACAAAGCTCCGACCGGTGCGTGTATTAACAATGACAACGTTCTCGCGCTTCAGGTCCGGGACCATATTCGCGACAGCACTGCGGATGTCTTCGACTTTGTCCGAGGTCAGCTCTTTGCCCGCCTTGGGCACTAGCTTCACCGTCGCGGTGACCTGCGGCCCGTTCGGCCAGCGAGCAGCGGACTTCGATCGCGCCCAGATCACATCACCATCTTGAATGCCGGAGATATCGCGGAGCATGTTCCGCAGTTCTTTCTTCAGCATGAGATCTCGTCGCGCATCAAGCTGTTCGCGCGGAGTAAACACGCTGAGCTTGTCGAACTCTTTCTCTTGATCGAGTGCCGCTCGCGGGCTGTTGATGCCTGCGGCGTTCAGAGCAGCGTTGTACTGATCGACCTTCAGTTTCGGCGCCATGATGCGTTGACCGACGGTCTTGAAGTCCGTGAAGCCTCGTTCGAGCAAGGCCTGCTCGGCTTGAATGAGCACGTCGCGGTCGTAGGCCGCTCCCCATTGCAGCGGTTCGAAATCACTCCCCGGTCGCGCGGTCATCAGATAGACGAACGGGGCCAGTACCGTGATCCCCAGCACGACGAGCGTCACCTTTTGGTGCAACTTCATCGGGCCAAAGACGGCGGCAAACTGTTCTCGAATTTGTTGCAGGGCAGCGAGCATGGGATGGTGTCAGTGTGAGTCGATGAGGATCAAACTCCGCCTCAGACGGAGCGAGTTAATTGCGACGAGCTTTAGAACTGCATGCCTTTGATTTCGTTGTAGGCCTCCAAAAGTTTGTTGCGGACTTGAAGCATCATTCGGAGGGCCAGGTCCGCTTCTCTCAGGGCAATCGTGGCTTCGGCTTGAGTGACGTCACCTCCAGAAACGCTTTGAGTCATCAAACTTTGAGCTCTGCTCTCATAGCCTCCGACTTGTCTCAACGACTGCAGCAACACGTCTTGAAACGATGGTCCCCCCGCATTGGTCGGCGGCGCAGTCCAACTAGGGACTGGCGGCAGCTGCGGAATGTCGATGCGGATCGACGGGACCATGATGACCTTGCTGAGTTGCCTGAAATGAGAGGTGTAGTTTTCGTAACCAACGATTTCGAATTCTGCCGCTACTGCAGCAGCTTCAAGGTTTGCTCAATCATCTGGCGGCTGAACTGGGCCGACGTGAGATTGGCTTCATAAGCTCGGCTTGCTGCGATGGCATCCACCATCTCGCTCTGAATGTTGATGCCGGGGTAATTCACGAAACCGTCTGGCCCTGCATCGGGATGGCCGCGATCTTCAACGCGCCGAGGCGGCGTTTTGCGATCGATGTCGACCTTCACTCCGATACCGGGTTCGCCGCCAGAAGGGGCTGGTTTGGCATAGAACTCGACGAACCGACGTTGAAACGGATTCTTATTTCCGTCTGCGTCGCGCGTGACGTCCTTGTTGGCAATGTTGCCCGCAATCACCTCGATGCGTTGTCGCTGAGCGACCAAACCTGCGGTCGCTGTATCCATAGAGCGAAACATGACGGGCCTCCCGCAATGAGGAGTTCAAGGACTTGTTAGACGGTTGTTGGTTCGATCGCGGAAGCAAACCAAACTAGGCACGTTCGCTGATGACGGCTTGCAGGGTATTGAACTGCGAGTTCATCAACTGAAGCGCGTAATTTTGAAGCAGCACGTTCTTGGTCATGCCCATGTACTGCTGCTCGATGCTGCGATTACCACCGTCTTGGAATGTGAGATTCTCAGACGGAGCTGCTTGGGCTTGGAATAATTCGGGGGTGAAGAGATCGTCGAGTGACGGAGTGGCGGGAGTTGGAAGCAGGGGGAAGGGAGAGTTCGGAAACTGCAACGATGCGAGTTCAGAGGAGAAGGGGGAACTCGGACTTTGCGGTTGTTCTTGCCTTTGAACGGCTTTGGAAAGGGCCTGCTGGAATGCAGTCTCTGGCAGGTCGCGCGACTTGTAGCCCGGTGTGTCGATGTGGGCAATATTAGTTACGAAGGCATCATGTCTCCGTTCCGCGAAGCGCGCGACTTGCTTCAGCAGCGGCATTGATCGCGATTCGAATGAAGGTTGCAACATCGTGTTTCACCTCGCGTTTGAACGGGCTCAGAGCGTGTCGTCTCGTCGCGGTTACTTGTTGGTGGTTCTTGAAACAGACTCAGCGACTGACATCCAAAAATTGCGACGACGGCGCGCGAGTGGACCGGTCGCGGCGATCTTGCATCACGTCGCCGAGTTCCATCAATTCGCGCTGCGTCTCATTGCGGTGTTCGGTCAAGACGTCGGTGCCGGATTGCTCACAAGCCAACGTCTCGGCCAGGATCGCTTCGGTTTGTGCAATCACTCGCTCGCAGTCCACTCGCATCTCGTCGGAGAGTTCGTGACGAGTCATCCGCCACCACACCGACATGCCGCCGTAGGCTTGCCCAAGATCATTGAGCAATCCGATCACGCGTTGCTTCTTGCCAATCAATTGAATGAGGTCCGAGAGCCGATCTTGTTCAATGAGCTGCTTCTGTTCGTGCGAGAGATGCAGCAAGGCCTTGCTGTATTCGCGACGTGTATGCAGCGATGTCAGCAGTTCGACAGAGGTGTCGGCTGGCATAGAAAAGACTCCTCAGGGCAGGAGAAGTTTGAGATTCGATTCGGAAGTTTGTCTGTCAGATCACTTACAGTTGCTGTTTACTTAACGTCGGGCGAACCGGCCGAAGCCGTCTTGAGTCCACCGCCCCCTCGAACTTGTTGAGCCCAATCCAACCAGATCGTCCAATCAGCACGAGTCAGACTGGTGTTGCTGGGAACAAAGGCAGAATCAGGCAAGCGTTGCAGCAACAATCGTGCTTGATCGAACTGCAATCTGGCTTCGTCGGAGTGACCTTGCTTCTCATGGCACCGCGCCATTTGGACGTAAGCCATCAACGACATGGGATGCTCTGGAAACCGATTTAAGATAGAGCGGTACTCGTCGAGGGCGTCGTCATACAGCTCTTGCTCAAACAGCGTGTCGGGGATCGCCAAGAACGTCTCGCGATAAAGCTGCTGCCCGAGGCGGTCTAATCTGCCCGCGGTATGCAGCCCCTGTAATTCGTCTTGCAGCGTGCGAAGTTCGGTCAACGCCCGATCCAACGCTCGCTCAATTTCCTTGTGTAACTGCTGACGAGCTGCAGCCGGCATGTTGACCTGCAATCGCTCGCGAGGCCGTTCGATGGAAGATCGCAGTGCTCGCGACATGAGCTGCCGAGCTTCGAAGCGTCCGTCGGCCGTGGGGTAGCGGCGGATGTATTCATCGAGATGACGAATGGCTTCTTGATTGAGATCAAAGGCTCGTTCACGTGTTTGCTTTTGAGCTTCGGTCAGAGGCTGACCATCCGGCACGACGACTTGCTTCGAGACGTTGGCTGCTTGCTCAACCAACAGTTGCGACAGCGCGAACTTCGCATCACGCCACTCCTTCGCCAGTGGATCGAGGCTGCCATTCATTAGATCTCGCCAGGCTTTCTCGGCGTCTTCGAGTTTGTTTTGTTCGAGGTAGCAATGGCCGATCCACAACTGTGCTTCGAAGGTGGCCGGGTCGCGTGGGAAGTCGCGAATCACCTGACGAAAGCTCTCGATCGCTTCCGGGAGTTTGTCGAGATGCATCTGCATGCGACCTCGATGCAAGTAAGCCGGAGCCACTCCTTCGCGCGGAGCAGAGTTCAAGAACGCCGTCGTCTGCTTAAGGGATGATTCAAAGTCGAAGCCGTTCGCGTAGTTGACCGCGCTTTGCCAAATGACTTCGGCGTAGCGTTTGGTCGGACGAAGTAACTCCGCCAGGTCTGAAAAAGACTTCGCGCTCTCGCGCCAACGCGAGCGGACTTCAGGCGTCATGCCGATCCGCTTCTCGTAACCGGCGGCGTCGTAATCGGCTTGCAGTCGTTGAGCCCACCGCTGATACGTCTCAGCCACTCGTTCACTGGCTCTCATTAAACTAAAGAGAGGCGTGAGATCTGCGGCGATGCCGATAGCGAGTTCGAACTCGCCATCTTCAATCCATTCATCCCAAGCCTGTTCCGCAGACTCTTGAAACTCACGCACGGTGAACCACCGATTTCGGAAGTCTTCGGGACGTCGAATGGTCTTCAGCGCCTTGCGATACGAAGCAACGGCCTCTTCATTGCGTCCAAGTCGGCGGAAGAGATCCGCCAGTTCGATCAACGACGCCAGCCCTTCGTGAGTGTTGGGGTACTTGCGAATGATCTGTTGGAAGTAGTTGATCGCGGACTCGTCGTTACGCAGCCGTGCGGCACAGCGAGCCGTCAAGAAGTTGGCTTGTGAAGCGACTCGATCTTTGACCAACGGAGCCAACAACGGAGCGAGCATTTGCTGTGCTTCGAGATACTTGGCGGTCGCGGCTTTGTCGTCGCGCTTTCGCAGCTTGTCCGCATTGGCCATCAAGGACCGCGCCTTGAGCAGCGTGCTTTGCTGAGTGCTGGTCGTCTTTGATTCAGCCTGAGCCAAAACTTTCTCGGCCTCTTCGGTGCGGTCGAGCAACTGCAAAGCTTGCGCGTGTTGAATGCGAATCAACTCTTGTTGGTCGTCATCCAGCGACTCGTCTTGGAGCAGCTCATCAGCAAGCTGTAAGCATTTCTTCAACGTCTCGTCGGACTGCTCTTCGAGATACGAACCGAGCAAGAGTGTCGAGATCTCACGACGTTCAGGTTTGAAGTTCTCCAGCGCGTCTTCGAGGAATCCACGTGCCCTCGCCTTCAAACCCACGAGCTGCAACGACGCGCCGAGTGCGTAGTCCAATTCGTGCCGACGTTCCGGCGGGATGGTTCGCAACCGAGATTCCTCTAAGAAGTCGATCGCCTTGAGCAGCGGCTTTTGGATGTCGACACCGACCAACTCACGAGCTTCGTAGAAGGCCAACATTCCGCGCACATACGGCACCGCGCCGGAGAAATCTGGGTCGGTGTATTTTGCCGCAACGACCTTCTCGATGAGATCACGAGCAACGATGCGATCTTCCGCCGAGTCATGATCTTCCAGCAGTTCAAGCGCCTTCGCTAACTGCTCCGGAGGAGTCAGTTGCTTCTCGCCTTTGCCCATAAACGCGAACAGACCGCCCCCTATCACCGCCAGAGCGACAACTCCAAGAATGATCAACTTCTTCTTGGAACGCGGTGGTGGTGCCTCAGCATTTTCAGCGGTGGCAGGAGCATCGGCCACGAGCGTGACCTAATCGCAAGAGGGGAAATGAGTCGCCAGAACCGGCGGGAGAAGTGCTCGAAGAGCAGCGGCAGGTACAGCCAAGGTGGGAACGAAAACATCAGCAGCGCGAGAGCCCAACCGACGCTTTCGTGGCTGTTTCATAGGCTCGATCGGAAAAATGAGTCAACACGGACCCAAACGAGTTGGTCTGGTTACGTCGCTCAAAGGAGTTATTCAGGCGACACAAGCCGGTGTCACCTCACTCCGAAATTAGGTCAGAATCTGGCTACTTTCTTGAGTAGATCACTTAAATGAGCCCAGATATAGTCCCGCCCTTCGCTCGGGGCTGGTTTTCCAAGACGCTGGGTTTTGGGTGCCGAGAGCGGTTCTTTCTTTAACGGCGGACGGTGTCGAATTTCCCAACGTGTGTCAGCCTCGCTGCGACACACGTTTTTTTGTTGGAAGGCCTGCCGGTCGTTACGGATCTGTTGTTGGAAAAGTCAGTCATATGGTTGATCGCTTGATGATGCACGAGTTCGAAGTCGATGACGATGAACTCAATGCCCAATTCGCTGCTGTCGGTACAAACTTCGCGACAGAAGAAGATTACGACGACATCTATCACGAAGTCCCGATCGCGTTTGATGCGGGCAAGATCGTCAAGGGACGAGTTATTCGCGTCGAAGGCGACGATGTGCTCGTCGATGTGGGCTATAAGAGCGAAGGCATCGTGCCGAAAGAGGAATGGGATGACACCGTTCCAGAGCCGGGCCTCGAAGTCGAAGTCTTGCTCGAGGAATTCGAAGACGAATACGGCATGCTGGTGCTCTCGAAGCGTAAGGCTGATCGCCTGCGTGAGTGGGAAAAGATCATCAGCACTCACAAAGAGGGCGATACGGTTCGCGGCAAGGTCATGCGGAAGATCAAGGGCGGTCTCTTGGTCAACATCGGCGTGAACGTCTTCTTGCCAGCCAGCCAAGTTGATATCCGTCGTCCTCACGACATTGGCACCTATGTCGATCAAGACATCGAGTGCGTGATCCTCAAGATCGACGAAGAGCGACGCAACATCGTCGTCTCGCGACGTAAGCTCATCGAAGATCAACGCGAGCGTCTCAAGAAGACGTTGCTCACCGAACTCAAGGAAGGCGACATCCGCGATGGCGTCGTCAAGAACATCGCCGACTTCGGTGCGTTCGTAGATCTCGGCGGCATCGACGGCTTGCTGCACATCACCGATATGAGCTGGGGTCGCATCAGCCATCCCACCGAGATGGTCAAGATCGACGACAAGATCAAGGTGAAGGTGCTCAACATCGATCGCGATCGCGAAAAGATCGCTCTCGGTATGAAGCAACTGCAGTCGTCTCCGTGGGACAACGTCGCCGACAAGTACCCAGTGGGCACGAAGGTCAACGGCGAAGTCGTCAACGTGATGAGCTACGGCGCCTTCGTGAAGTTGGAAGATGGCATCGAAGGTCTGGTTCACATCAGCGAGATGTCCTGGACCAAGCGAGTCAATCACCCAACCGAGCTGGTCAACATCAGCGACAAGGTCGACGTGGTGGTTTTGGGCATCAACAAAGAGAAGCAAGAGATCTCTTTGGGCATGAAGCAAACCCAAGCCAATCCATGGGACAACGTCACCGAGAAGTACCCAGAAGGCAAAGAGGTCAAGGGCACGGTTCGCAATCTCACGAACTACGGCGCCTTCATCGAGCTGGAAGAGGGTGTCGACGGTTTGCTGCACGTCAGCGACATGTCTTGGACCCGCAAGATTTCGCACGCCAACGAAATGCTCAAGAAGGGCATGGAGATGACCTGCCGAGTTCTCTCGGTCGATCAAGAACGCAAGCGAATCGCCCTGGGACTCAAGCAACTGGCTGGCGACCCATGGGAGACCGATATCCCCGTCCGTTACAAGGTCGGGACGATGGTCAAAGGCAAGGTTACCAAGATCACCAACTTCGGCGTGTTCGTCGAATTGGAATCTGAGCTGGAAGGCTTGCTACACGTCTCGGAATTGGCTGACCACAAGGTCGAGAATCCTGAGACGATCTGCAAAGTGGGCGACGAGATCGAAGTTCGCGTCCTGCGAGTCGATGTCGACGATCGCAAGATCGGCCTGAGCCGCAAGACTCCGACCGAACCCATCGAGGAGAAAGCGGAAGCAGCTCCTAAGGCCGCCAAAGAGCCGAAGGAAGCTCGTGATCCGAAGGAACTCCGCGGTAGTACCGGCGGTGGCGGTGGATCGGGCGGCGGTGGCCTCTTCACCCTGCCGACTCAGCAAGACAGCTAACGCGTCTTGATTGTTGAAAACCTCAGAAGGCGTGGCCGTTGGTCACGCCTTCTTTCTTTTCACCACAAGCCGCTTATCAACAGGAGCAGCGAATGTCCGATCTTCAAATCGCGTTTGATTATTTGCCAACGCTGCCGCAACGCCGGGACGTCGCAATTGGCTGTATTGGGTCCGGCTTCATCATGGCCGACTGCCATTTGGTGGCGTATCGGCAGGCGGGATTTAATCCCGTCGCCATTGCAGCACGCTCGCGAGAGAAAGCCCAAGAGGTCGCCGATCGCCACTCTCTGCCCAAGGTCTATGACAACTACGAGCAGCTGCTGGATGACACTCAGATCGAAGTTGTGGACATCGCAGTGCCGCCCGACATTCAACTGGAGGTTGTCCGAGCAGCCGTAAAGCGTCGGTATCTGAAAGGCATCTTGGCTCAGAAGCCATTAGGCATGAATTACGCCGAAGCCGCTGAGATCGTGCGTTTGTGCGAAGACGCCGGCATCGTGCTCGGAGTTAATCAAAACATGCGCTACGACCAGTCGGTCCGGTCGTGCAAGTCGTTGCTAAAGAACGGCGTCTTGGGTGAGCCGATCTTCGGCTCTATCGACATGCGTGCGATCCCTCATTGGATGCCGTGGCAGCAGCGATTGGGCTGGGTGACTCTGCGCATCATGAGCATTCATCATCTCGACACATTCCGCTTTTGGTTTGGCACGCCGCGTCGAGTCTTTGCCAGCGCTCGACCCGACCCGCGTACATCAAAGAAGTTCGCTCACGAAGATGGCATCTGCCTCTACATCCTCGAATACGACTGCGGCCTAAGAGCATCGTCGTGGGACGATGTTTGGACCGGCCCGGCGCTCGAAGGCTCCGAGAGCGACATTGGGATTAAGTGGCGAGTTGAAGGAACTCAGGGGCTGGCGAAAGGCACGATCGGTTGGCCCAGCTATCCCGCTCGCACGCCCAGCACTTTGGATTACACGACAACTCGCCAACCAGGTTATTGGTTCCAACCTCGTTGGAAAGAAGTCTGGTTCCCAGACGCCTTCGTTGGTCCGATGGCTCAACTGCTGGTCGCGATCGAAACGGGTTCCGAGCCTGAGATCAGTGGTCGCGACAACTTGGAAACGATGGCTCTGGTCGAAGCTTGCTATCGCTCAGTTGCCGAGCATCGAGCTATCGAAATTGCCGAAGTGATGTCGTAACACGATCGACAGCGTGAGCCACTTTAGAACGTCTGTAAGACACCTCTCATCACGAGCGAGGTCAGTTCGACGATTGCATTGATGCGTCTCGTCTCAGTCCTTTTCACTTAGGAGTCTGCTTCATGAAATTGATCCGTGCGTCGCTGTTGAGCTTGCTGGGGTTCGTTCTATTGAGCGGGCCTGTGATGTTGTCTGCTGCGGAGCCAAGCCCTGCGGCAGCACTCAAGCCATTCGTTGAGAACGGCTCGCTGGCAGGGGCGGTCACGGCCGTCGCCACCAAAGAGAAATTGGTGAGCCTTGAAAGCGTGGGTTTCATGGACGTCACCGCCAAGCAAGCCATGCGCCATGACTGCATCTTCTGGATCGCGTCCATGAGCAAGCCCATCACGGGTGTGGGGCTGATGATCTTGGTCGACGAAGGCAAGGTGTCGCTCGATGACCCGATCGAAAAGTTCTTGCCGGAGTTCAAGAACTTGTGGGAGACCGCTGAGCAAGACGCCGAGCACGTCCTGCTGAAGAAGCCGTCGCGGCTGATCACCGTGCGGGATGTGATGAGCCACACGAGCGGCATGCCTTTCAAGTCTGCATTGGAAACCCCAACGCTCGATGGGCTGCCTCTGAAGGATGCCGTTCGCAGCTATGCAATGACTCCGCTGATGCACCAACCGGGTACCAAGTACGCGTACTCCAACGCGGGCATCAACACCGGTGCAAGAATCATCGAAGTCGTCACCGGTCAGTCTTATGAGGACTTCATGGACCAGCGACTGTTTAAGCCTCTCGGCATGAAAGACACGACCTTCTGGCCAAACGAAGAACAAGTCTCGCGGCTCGCAAAGCCGTACAAGCCCAGTGCCGATAAGACGAAGCTCGAAGAGACAACGATTGGCCAACTGACTTATCCGCTATCTCGCCGCGACAACCGTTATCCAATGCCGGCTGGTGGCTTGTTCTCAACCGCCACCGACTGCGCCACGATCTGCCGCATGGTGCTCAACGGCGGCGAACTCAACGGCAAACGGTATCTCTCCGAAGCCGCCATCAAGGCGATGACCAGTAAGCAAACGGGCGACGCCGTAAAGGACGGTTACGGCGTTGGATGGTCCGCAAATGGCGCGACCTTCGGCCACGGCGGGGCATTGTCGACGAACATGTCGATCGATGCGCAACGAGGAATCATTACGGTCTTCTTGGTGCAACACGCAGGCTTCCCTGGCGAAGGCAACAAGAGCCAAGGCGCGTTCGTGAAAGCGGCTCAAGACATCTATGGAACCGCTAAGTAAGCGTGACTTTGAATGGTCCAAACAGCCCTTGCCGAGTGCTTCTCGGTAAGGGCTGCTTCGTTCCCACAGTCAGGGTTATGCATCGCGACCGTACCACAACAGCAAGTTCGCAAGGCCGCCTTTGTTGCTGAGATAACTCACGCGTGAGCGAAAGCTGAAGCTGCCGAATAAGGGCGAGTATCCATGCTGATGATCGGCCATGGCCAAGGCACGCTGAATGTCATCGATCACCAAGCGTCGGCGGTTCTGACTCAGTGCGATCCATCGAGCGATCCACAAGACCGCCGGAATGACGAGCAACAAACTCTGTAATCCTCCCGACACTGCGACGTCGTAATAGGCACGACCGCAGAAATGCAGCCCCTCGATTTTGACCTGCAAGTATCGAGTCAGTAGTTCGTCGGTCTCGCGCGGCAATGGACCAAATGGCTCATCGAGTGCGGTGAACGGCACTTCGGCAAACTCTTCTCGCAACTTCGGAGTCATGCCGATACCGCGAGCAAACTTGAGTGCCGATCTCAGCAATTGAAAGCGGTGCCACCAACCCGCCCCGAGATCCGCAGTGGTGTCCTTCCTCGCGTACTGGGCCACCAGCAATCGGAAGTGCAACGCATCTAACTTCTCAGGCAACACTGGTTGGGGCAATTCATCTTGAGTCGCCGCGCCCCCCAGAACTTCCAGCAGTTCATCAAGTCGCTCGCCAGAGAACGACCGCAAGTCTGCTTGCTCAAAGTAAGATGCGATTAACGAAGTGCGATAAAGCCGTTCGATCAACGGCGTCTCGGCGTCTGAGATGAAATCGTGAAAGACCTGAGTGACTCTCAACACGTCATCCCAGTTGCTCGAACATCGTGAGTTCAAGAGCGGTGCTGGGATTCGGTCGGATCCTTCTGGCACCACCAATTTGGCGAGCGTCTTGATCTCGTCTTTGTTCTGCGAACACGAACGCCCCAAGTTCTTTACGACTGACGGACAACTGAATCTCAGACTGACAGTGATCCGTTTGCCTGCGGGATGAAACGCGTAGGGATAGATGCGGCAAGCCAACGGCTTCGCGGCTTCGCCAAACTTCGCATGAATGCGACACAAGCCCTGCTCGTTCAAGAAAACACACGCACCGTCGGACTGATGAGCGAGCCGATAACGCCGCTTCCAAAACGGACCCGCATGTGGTTCGACAACCGCTTGCCGATGCGGAATGCCATCGGCCTCGGTCCAGTCTTGATCGACGATGCGCTGCCGCTCAGCTTCCGTGATTTCAATGAGATGCTGCTTGCAGCACCCCGAGCAGTTGTGACAGCTCCAGTTTTGGATCGTCGGCAAAGTAAGCGGCAGCACGGGCAAGTTCTCTTTCAATTCGATGCGAAGACCAAAGGTCGTCAGCGAACAAACAAGTGACCCACGAAGTTGTAGAAGTCACCGAGTTCGTCGTGAATTCCCAGCCTCTCAAAGAACTCTTCAACCTTGCGAGTACCAAACACGAAGCTCTCAATGATCGAGAACAACAAAGGCAGAAACGGCAAACAGACAATCGCCATAGTGCCTGTGATCAAAGCTCCAACCGGGAATCGAGTTGGCGAGGGATCGCTCATGAATTGGCCTCTGTAGGAATCATGTCCATCGCTCGTCCTTCCGAATTGTGGATCTCATCCATGGCAAGCTGAAACTCAAATTACACCCCACCAGTGCGAGTCCCAGTTCAACCGAGATAGTGAAACCGGGAACGCTCGCCGCGTTGACGCGATTATCTAATCGACGGCCTCGCCCTTCTCTTCGGCGATGATTTCAATGGCAGCACGAGCTGCATTTTGCTCGGCTTCCTTCTTGCTTGGTCCCCAGGCAGACGGAAAGAGACGACCACCAATCGAGACCGAGATCTCAAAGCACTTGGAGTGATCGGGCCCCTTCTCGTCGTTCACACGATAGTTGGGAGTTTGACCGAAATGCCGCTGAGCCATCTGTTGCAAGTGGCTCTTGTAGTTCTGCGCATGAGCCGAACGAGCGGTCTTGGTGACTTCCTCATTGAGCGTGTCCAACACAAATTTTTTCGCAGCATCGAAGCCACCATCTAAATAGATCGACGCAACGATGGCCTCATACGCGCCAGCGATGATCGACCCCGGCAAACGGTCCCGCGCTGGGAAGCCTCGGCCAAGCAACAAGTAACGATTCAGCTCGATTTTCTTCCCGACCTTAGCGCAAGTGAGTCGGCTGACCACTGCCGATTTGATGCGCGTCATTTCGCCTTCGGGCAAGTCGGGAAACTGTCGGTACAACTCTTCGCAAATCACGGCCCCCATGATCGAGTCGCCCAAGAATTCCAGCCGCTCGTTCGACTCTAACCGAGTGCGGGCAATCGACGAGTGGGTCAAACCGTGCTCCAACTTCCGACGGTCCTTGAAGCGATAACCCAAAGACTCTTCGCACTCATCCGCGAGCTTCTCACTCATCACACGAAGAGACGTGTCGGACGGTAGCAGTGCCTCGCGTCGTTGCCGCGCACGAGCAGACGCACTGAGCTTCTCGGCGGGAGCTGCGACATCTTTGGACGGAGTCGAACAATGCTTCGGGCTGTCTTTCGAGGCCCGGTTCGTAGAAACGAACGAACGACGAGTCGGTTCTGCGTCCTTCTTAATGGGACGAGGCTCTTCAGAGAATTCGAAGTCAGCTTCGTCCTCTTCGTCTAGCTCTTCATCATCGAATTCATCGTCCTCGAAGTCGTCTTCATCTTCGAAGTCTTCTTCCGCATCGTCGTCGTCTTCGTCATTTAGGTCGTCCAATTCGTCGATGTCTTCAGGGTAGATCAATTCCCAATCATCGACTTCGTCATGGTCCCGATAACTCATGGCCGCTGTCTTTCATGTCAGGACTTCGCATCATCCTCCCAGCGGATTCAATTGGCACCACCGAGATGCGAGCGAGAACCTGACATCTAAGCACTCCTCCGCAGCCAAGTCTGATGCACTCACTCGAGCCACAGGCTGCCCGTGAGTTTGCATGCTCAGTAAACGGATCATGTGGAGACGGCTCAATTGTCGCTCTTCGAGAACGGCTGCAACCAACTCAAACGAAGTGTGGAGTCGGTCGGGCCGTCGTTCTGTTGAAAGAGGGGGCCGCTCCTGGAGTCCATCAAGAGCGATCCCCTATTCCAACATCGAACTTCGGAATCCACTAACCACTAAACTCTGGGGGGCAGATTTGAGACCGTCAACAGCGTCGATGACACCGGACAGCACTCTGACCTGAATTCGCTTCATGAGTTAATGGCCAGGCGATTTGGGCGATCCTGGAGTTCTCACGTCATGCAATCCCAGCGAGTGTTGATGTGGAGGAAGCTGGAATCACTGCAGTGCCTTTGATAGTTTCCCGCTCCGCCGTTCAAAGCTCGGCTTTGAGACTGAAGCCGTTGTCCTTCTGAAACTGGATTTGAGCCTAAACATGCCGCAGAAAGTTCAGCCAATCGCTGGAGTCCATTCTTCCTCCGAATGCGAAATTGCCGTGCGTTACCCTTCTATTGCGGCGACCGGTCTGGGTCAGTTCTTGGGTGATGTGCTGGAGATGGTCCCCGTCAAGATTTGGGGCGTCAAAATCTCGTATCTGCTCTTTGGCTTAGCTGTCGCACCGTTGGCCGTTTTGATCTACGCCGTTCAGAAGATCATTGGCGAGCGTTATGTCCTCACAAACCGCTCAATCGGTCGTTGGGCCTCGCTGGGAACGACGATGTTGCAGTCTGTGCCTCTGGCGGACATCGCTGAAGTGACTGTCGATCAACAGCACGGACAGGAATTCTACGACGCCGGCGACGTGTATTTGATCAATGCCAAAGGTGACCCCGTCATGGTGTTGCGAGGCGTCCCGTATCCTGAAATTTTGAAAGCCAACATTCTCGAAACTCGCGATGCTGAGGTGCAGGTTCAACTGACTCAGAAAGTAATCGCAGCTCGACAGCCGGTCTAACGCGACTGGCCTCGGCAAATACACAGAGAAGCCCCGGCAACCTTCGATTCGAAGAAGGTTGCCGGGGCTTCAGTTTTTTCTGGGGTGGCCAAGAGTTTGTAGACACAGCGATCGAGGAATGAATTTTCGACAAATCACTAGCCGTTGATCGCCGTTCGGGATCGCGTTCGAGGTAATGAGGACGCGTATCAAAAATTGATCGTAACTGTCCTCAGTGACGCGACATCCAACATCCCGAACAGTGCTGCGGATGCCTTGAATCTCAAGGCGATGTCGAACAGGTCCGGCGTTTGCTTCTCAATCAAAAATGCAATTGTGGCAGGTCCGGCCAACACGATTGCCATTGCGGGCGTAACTTTGGCCAGAACAGTCCTTCTTAGGGATGCGGAGCCATGACAGCGACAATGACGGCCGACGTCGCTAGGCCCACCAGCAACGACATCATGGACGAAGCCAACATCTATGTAAGCTTCAGTGATGCTCGACTGGTTGAACTCGCGCGACACGATGACAGAGCTGCCTTCGGGGAATTGGTGCGTCGTTACGAAGCGCGTTTGATGCGCGTCATCTCGCGATTCATTTCCGACGCCGCAATCGTCGAAGATCTTGCTCAGGAAGCGTTCCTGAAAGTCTATCGTCGTATGGAACTCTTTGATCCATCGCGACGATTCGGTCCGTGGTTGTTCCAAGTCGGGGTTAACATGACCCTAGACTATATGCGACGGACTCGGCGACGCATTCGATGGTCACTTTTCAGCCAAAAGCGAGATGAAGACGCTCCCGATCTCGATCCGGCCACGCCTGATCCTCGCGAGCAGCTCGATCTTTCGCAGGAGGTTCGGAAGGTCTTAGAGATGATCCCGGAGAAGTACCGAACAGTTCTGGTGCTTCGAGATCTCGAAAGTTTTTCGACGGCCGAGATTGCTGCCATCCTTAATCGTAAAGAAGCGACGATACGTTGGCGGTTGGCAGAGGCCCGCATGAAGTTTCAACGGTTGTGGACGGCTCGCGCTGGTCAACAGCCTCTTCCCGATAATTCAGAGGTTAACGACGATGATCTGCAAGATTGCTCGCCATGAATTGGCACTGCTGGTGAGAGACGATCTCTCTCCGGCGGACGCAGCAGCAGTGCGAAATCACCTGGGAGGCTGCTTCGACTGTCAGAAACATTACACTGAATTACAAGCTGCCATGAGCGCGCTGGATGCCGTAAATTCGCAACAACTGGAAGCGACTCACCGCTGCGTGCTGCCAAAGCTGGAAGCCGCATTGGCTCAGCCCAATAGAGATTTGGCTGTGCGAAATCGGTGGCGTTTGTCATTTCGCAATACGTTGGTCCCGAGCTTGGTCGGAGTGGCCTTGTTTCTGATCGGGATTCAATTGCCCGATAACTCGGGCTCGCGAGTTTATCCGGAACTTCAAAACGTCGGGACAACGAGCGGGATTGGTATGCATGCCCGAGCATTGTCTCCGGCATTCGTCCCGGTATACGGCGAGCCGTCTTGGCAGTCGTTAGAGCAACTTGACCACTCTCGACTGGGTCGTGAGCCACTGCGGAATGTCGGCTACTAGATTCGTTGTCTTTGCTGCTGGTCCACGCGCCTCGAACCCGTGCGTGGACATCGAAAGGCTCCTCACGAAGAGGAGCCTTTCTCGTTTTATGGAGCTCACTTCTGCCAACAATTCCGTTCGCGCTTCAGTTCTGAGGGCTACATTGCTGGTCGTTTTCACTCCAACAATTCATTCGTTTGGCCATCCTCAGTGAGACGACTATGCGCTGCTATGGGAACGGAATCGTTAGCGTGGTCTTAGTCCTTGGTTTGGCGTTGAGCTGCATCGATGTCGTCGCAGACGACGAGATCCTCGTGAAGTCGCTGCAAGAGCTTGATACGCGAGTCATCCCCCCGGACAGTCGAGATCGCGCGGCTCGTATGGTCGGTGAGTACTACTCAGCGCGAATCAAGGCGGCGAACGCCAACTCGTCAGCGGATTGGGCGGCCATCAAGTCGCTTCCAGAGTGGCAGCGATATCGCGACGAGAAGCTCGCAGCATTGAAAGCGTCACTCGGCCGTTTTCCAGAAGCACCGGCGGCAGGTTCGATGTCATGGCGAGTCACGAAGCAGATCGCGGGCGATGGATTCGTCATCAAGTGCGTTCTGTTTGAAAGTCGGCCCGGTGTGTGGGTCAGCTCAAATCTCTATCAGCCCGCCGAACCACAAGCCTCAATGCCTGGGTTCGTTATCTCGCATAGCCATCACACTTCGAAGACACACGGCGAACTTCAAGATATGGGCATGACCTGGGCTCGAATGGGATGTCTCGTGCTGGTGCCCGATCACATGGGACATGGAGAGCGACGCCAGCACCCCTTCTCGACCGAACGCGACTACCCAACCAGCTTTCGAGTAAGTCGGCAGGACTACTACTTTCGTTATGACCTCGCCCTGCAGGCTCATTTGGCAGGAGAGAGTTATGTCGGCCAGCTTGTTTGGGACTTGTCACGCGGAGTTGATTTGTTGCTCGCTCAACCCGGCATCGACTCCAAGTGCATCGCATTGTTGGGAGCTGTCGCGGGCGGCGGAGATCCCGCTGCAGTGGCCGCGGCACTTGATCGCCGCATTCAAGTCGCGGTCCCGTTCAACTTCGGCGGACCACAGCCAGAGACCGTTTATCCGCTGCCTGACGATGCCGAGACCACATTCAATTACGCGGGCAGCGGTAGTTGGGAATCAACTCGCAACTTGAAGCGTTCCGCAGCCGACGGCTTCTTACCGTGGGTTATCGTTGGCAGCATCGCTCCTCGAGCTTTGGTCTACGGACACGAATTCACATTCGATGCCGCTCGCGATCCAGTTTGGAAACGACTGCAAACAATCTCGCAGTGGCATCAACCTGCAAGCGGCCTCGCTGAAACTCATGGTTACGGATCAGTGAAACAATCTGACGGCTCGCATTGCACTCACATCGGGAAGCTGCATCGAGTCGCCATTCATGCTGCGTTATCGCAGTGGTTCGGTCTGCCTGACGGTGCAAAGGCCGAGTACTCACAACGGCGAGATTCGTCCGAGTTGTTGTGTTGGACGAACGAGAGTCAGGCGACGCTTAAGCCGCGTGCGTGGCGAGAACTTCAGAAAGAGAAAGTGACGCAGCAATTGGGAGCACGTCGCCGTCGCACCGCAACCCCTTCGCTGGAGATGCAACGAGCGATCGCGCGGCGCGAATGGAGCCCGCTGCTGTTCGACAAAGTCGACGACAGCAAGCCTGTCGCCAAAGACGTCAGTCACATGGTCGCCGCATCAACGTCTCAAACAGATTCAGCATCATTTAGCTCCGAGAGATTGATGCTTGAGACGGAATCGGGCATCACAGTCCCAGTTCTGTTGCTAACTCGCCAAGGCAAAGTTGACGGCAAGCGACCGCTCGTCGTCATCGTGTCTCAAGCCGGAAAATCAGCGACGCTCAAAGCCCGCGCTCCACACATCGCCAAGTTGCTCGAATGCGGGCAAGCAGTTTGTTTGCTCGACCCTCGGGGCATCGGCGAGACCTCGGTCGGAAACGATCGTGACCGCTCCGGCGAGATGACGTCGCGTGCGTCGACGCAGCTTATGCTCGGCGGTTCGATGATCGGCAAACGGCTCCGCGATCTGCTTGCGGTACTCAGCTTTCTCAAGCAGCGTCCCGATATCGACGGTCAAAAGATCGCCGTTTGGGGCGACTCTCTTGCGCCCGTCAATGCTTCTGAAGCTCGGCTCATTGTGCCGCATGCGATTGATGATCGTCCTAAGCTCGTCGAGCCAACCGGTCAGTTGTTGGCGCTGTTTGCTGCGATGTTCGACGACGACGTGGAGTCCGTACTCATCAACGGCGGGCTGTCGAGCTTTCAAGCGATCCTGGATCGACCGACGGTACATGTCCCTCACGACGCCATCATTCCCGACATGCTGACACTTGGAGATGTAGCCGATCTCACACAACTCTTGCCGACGCAAAACGTCCGCGTGATGAATCTGCGGAGCAGCGGCAACCAAGCGACATCCGCAGAAGGCTCCCTCTCCGATGCGATCGAGTGGTTGGCTCGTTAGGCGTTTGCCAGATCATTGAGCAGTCATCGTTCGATTCATCTCATCAAAGAGAGCTCGGTAGTAACGCATGACCTTGATCGTGTCGGTCGTCGCGGGACTTTCGGACAAGCAATAGCCGCGATAGTTCATGTCCCGCAGCAACGCAAAGAGTTCGCGATACGGGTAGTCGTCGAACAAGTCGTGAATGTGGACCGTTTGCCCGAAGCGTCCCTTCAGCAAATCAAAGTTTGACTTGATGGAGCCGTTGATGGTCTCACCGGGGTTCGAATTCCAACAGACCTTCACGTTGGGGTGCTGAGCGATGTCCATGATCTCGCGCATCACTTCCGGCTTCGATGTGCCGTTGCCATGAACTTCGACGCGAATCTCTTGGTTGTAGTTGGCAGCGAACTTACCGCACTCCACCAGTGCTTCACCGATCCGAGCGACCGTTCGTTTGCGTTCCTCGCCCGTCACCAGTTTGTTCGGACGCACTTTGACTCCCGACGCTCCGACATCATGCGACAGGACAATGAACTTCTTAGTGAGCTCGATGTTTTGCTGCACGATGCCATGATCTGGGTCTTGATATTCGCAAGCCGAACCAAGTCCGACGCAGGCCACTTTGGAATCGGCGAACTGCTTCTTGATCTCACGACGAGCCGTCTCGTCCAAAGTCGGCTCGACTCCGTGCTTATGAGTCGACCGCAGCTCAACGCCTTCGAAGCCGGTCGCTTCGCAATTCTTGATCAGCGTTGGAACGTCCCATTCTGCGCCCCACATATAGGTCACGAGTCCGAGTTTCATTGGAGTTCGCCTTCTTGATGGAGTGCGGAACGATGATCAAATCGCAGGCTCGTATCGTGGCATTTGAATCTGAGCGGACAAGGTGACGACAACGCTCAATCAAATCACAGAGCACGAACTGTCTGCATTCTGAGATTCACGCGAACGACATTCTGTCTTAACGCGTCTGTCTTCTCATGTAGGCCCCAACGTCAATCAGAAACAACAACGACGCATCACCAAGGAACACGCCCATGCAACTCGGCCACGTCGCCAGCCTCATCGAAACCGCAGAAGGAAAATCAGTCCACAGTTCAGCGCCGCAACGAACAACCTTCTTCGCACCGTTGGCGGTGGCCAGTGTTTTCTTAAGCACGCTCGGCCCACCTCGATCAAGTCGACGAGTCAATCAAGCAGCAACACAAACGCAAACTCGGAAGACGTGATTACGAAAGTTGAGAGCAGTCGTGGCTTACAAGAGTCCGTGGCGCAGGTTTTCAACCAGTGAAACAGCTATGGAATTGGCAGGTTGAAAACCTACCTCACATCAAAAGGTGCCCCTGTCAGAAACCCAAGAGCAAGCATCTCGGTCACTGTCGTACTGCAGCTAGGCGAGGATCGTCGACGTCCAAGCGATACATCACTTGGTTGTACTCGTAGCGCGGCGTTGGCCGCGTATTGCCCGAAAACGTCAGCGTGTAGGTGCCCTCGAAGTAAATCGACTTTCCATTGTCAGCATCAAAGAACGCGTGTTGAACCGGGTTGTAGAACGAGTACTTCTCGTGCGTGACCACCTTCACCGCTTTGCTCCACGGCCCGGTGATGTGTTGAGCTTCCGCGTACCAAACTTCGCCCAAGAAAGATGTGCCGCCAATCTGCGCGGTGATTAACACCCAGCGCTGGCGATGTTGATTCCAGCGGATCGAACCCGCGTGAGCCGTCACTGCTTGTCCCGAATCGGCAGCCACAAGTTGCAACTGCGGGCTCGGCAGTTGAGCAGCGTTCTTCTTGAGTGCTGCCGCTTCCGACTTCTGGTCGATCGGTTCGCGGTCGACTCCAAATTCATATGCCGAAGAACCTGTTGCTTGCTGGCCAGGGCCAAAGGCTTCGTACCGATCGGGGTTGAGAACATCGGCCAAGGTTGCGCGAACTCGCGTCGTCGCGAACGGATGCGAGAAGTACCAGTACCCCTCGTGAAGCGTCGCTTGCCCGCGCGGATGTCTCCAAGAATTCTTCTCATCTAACGTCTTCGCTCGCACAAAGACATCTTTGTTGTCGTCGTAGGTCAGCAAGCCATGCTCAAGCTGAGTTCCCAAGTCTTTGCGGCGCGAGAAGTGCGCGACCATGACTTCTCGTCCGGCGCCATCGGCAACAGTCAGAACACCGTCGATCCAAACCAATCCTTGCTCGGGCAGCGGAGCCATGGGACGACTGAAACCATCCTCTCGCGTGAAGTATGTAAGATCGACTCCAATGCTGGGGTCGAGACCGCCATCTTTCGGGAGTAACGAAGTCGCTCCCGCTGTTTGGAAATGGCCGAGAGGATGAGCAGGTCGAGAAGTGTCGCCCCAGAACCACCGCACCTTGCCGCGATACGGCACGGCCAGTGTCGAATCCTGACCGACGACCAAACCATTTAGCAGAGGCTGCTTCAGAGGAGCTTGATGACCGAGCTTGATGCTGTCGGAATAAATACCCTGTCCCGTAATGCGGTAGAGTCGCTCGGCAATGTTTCGCCGCTTGAGTTTGACTTCCGCTCGCCCACCGGGCGTTGCCATGACGCTCGCTCCGACTGCTCCAAAGGCATCTTTCGGAACTTCATAGCCGTGACTGCGCATCTCGAAGAAGACTCGTTGCCCAAGCAGTCCTGGTTCATCAAACGCCACGCGGCCCGCACTGTCGGTGACGTAAGGAATGCGATTAACGGTCTCGATTTCGACCAATGGAATGCCGCGTCCGGTATCCGAGTCGATGACTCGCAGTTCAAAAGGACGGTCGGCAGCCAACAGTTCCGAGACCACGAACAACACCAAAAGCGCCGGTACAAGTCGCGACATGAAGCGGTTTCCTTATGAAGGACATTAAGTGCGACTCAGGACTCCGACTTGAAATACAAACAGCACTGCGAACGCGACCTCGAATCTCATCACGTTGAAATCAGAGCTCGCTTAATCCAGCGGGTTGCAACAAGTCTTCTGAAAAACTCTGCGATCTCTGGTCCTCTGTGGGGAAAGAATTACTCACCACAGAGGATTAGAGAACGCAGAGTAAGGACTACCAGGTCGCAAGCCACGTTAGTGTGGGCCGTCTTGTTGAGCGACCAATCGGTCAGCGGCGACGATGTAGTCATAGGTGCTTGAAGCGTCTTCCTGCTCTCGCAAGCCGTCTAAGAAATTGGGCAACTGAAACATGCGACCGAGCCGAGCGACGATCTGCAAATGAGCCCGCGAGTCGCGACACAGCACGAGGAAGAACAAGTCAGTCAGACCACCATGCGGAGCACCAAACGGGATCCCCGAATAGGTTCGTCCAAACACAATGATTGAATCCGAATGAGCATCGGGCAGCGGGTTACGAGGGTGAGGAATCGCGACGCCGCCCTCGTAAGCCGTGGCAAAGATCTCTTCGCGTTGCTGCACGGCCTTCAACAAATCACTGGGGCTCCAAATCGAGCTCGAACGGCCAGCGACTTCGATCAAGCATTCAAGAACCGCTCGCTTGTTGCGAGCTTCCAACGGCACCTGCACCGTATCGACCGTCATCAACGCACTGACCGGCAACAGATGGCAAAACTCGTCGGACTTTTGAGACCGCTCGACCGAACGCAATTCGGCATTTGAGTACTCGCGCATCTCCTGCTCGAGCCAGCGCGTCACCTCGGCTTGATGAAAGACCCAACTCGAGCCAACTCGACGACCAGGCAGTCGACCGCGATTCGCGAGCTTCTCGATTTCACGTCGATCCCGTCCCAAATGGCGGGCGAGTTCATCAAGGCTAAAGACCTCGTGAGACATCGGTCGCTCCTGTGAGTGGCGGGAATCGTTGCGGGGAGAATCAACCCGAACGTTGGGAAGGCAGGGTATTGAGATCGGCGGGGACTTCGAGGGGGCGGGATTCTGGCAACGGCCCTATAGCGCGTCCACACCGTACCGTGAGAAATTCGTTGGGCGTGAATCATCCAAATGCCTTGAATTGATGAGAAATCTGATGGTCAGGTCGTCAAACGCGGGATGAGCGGTTTTCCGTTCATAACGCATTCGCGAGATCTCTTTGCTGGCTTCATTCCGAGCCGATGAGATATGAACCCGATTATGACAGCGCTCGCGACACTCACTGTTGCGGCTCGTACCAGTATTGGTCACCGCCCTTTTCCGATGGAGAATTGCATGACGATGTCGGGCCTCAAATGTTTTTCGTATGCGGCACTGCTTCTGTCGCTCCTCATAGGATGCGGCAGCGAGAACAAACTCAGTCGCCAACGAGTGACGGGAACTGTGACGCTCAACAAGGAGCCGGTCGCCAACGGCTCCATTCGCTTTGAACCGGCTGGCCCACAAGGCGTCGCGTCGGGAACAACGATCTCACAAGGTAAGTTCGACATCCCAGCCGAACGTGGACTGCCTCCTGGTGAGTACATCGTTCGCATCAGCGCCGCCGGTGAAGGTGTCGCCGCAGAAGCTGCTCCGGGAGATTCTTCGAAGCTCGCCGAAGAACTCATTCCGGCGGCCTACAACTCCAACAGCCAACTGAAAATCACGGTTAATGCCGGAGCAAATCAGCCACATGTTTTTGATCTAACCAAGTAGATCGATCGCAAGTTACTCAACGCGTCTCCTACTTGCTTCCACTCATTAGATTCAGCAAAGGAACGAAGCCATGTCGTTGAAGAGTGCCCGCCCACGAGGATTCACGCTCATCGAATTGTTAGTTGTCATTGCCATTATTGCGGTTCTAGTCGCCTTGCTGTTGCCAGCCGTGCAACAAGCTCGCGAAGCCGCGAGACGCAGCCAGTGCAAAAACAATCTGAAGCAAATCGGACTCGGCATGCAGTCCTACGAAGAGGTCTATCTGACGTTTCCAGTCGGCTCGTATAGCTGCTGCTGGGGCACGTGGCTGGTGGCTCTGCTGCCTTACGTTGACCAGCAAGCTCTGGCAGATCGATATGTCTACAACTTCAAGTACGACACCGCACCGGCTCCATATGGAATATCGGATGGACGCTACAGCGGTGTGCTGAATCTGCCGGTGACGACGAATCGGATCTCAGCCTACACCTGCCCCAGCGATCAAGAAAACAAACCCATCCTCGGAATCACGTCGCACAACTACGCAGTCAACCACGGCAACACGAGCTACTCGCAGCAAGCGACGCTAAATGGCGTCACGTTTGGCGGAGCGCCGTTCTACACGAACGGTCAAAACACACCGGCTCGGACGGCAAAGATTCGCGACATCACCGACGGCACTTCCAACACGATCTGCGTGGCAGAAGTGATACAGGGACAAGGTTCTGACTTGCGTGGCTTTTCGTGGTGGGGAGATGCGAGCCAATTCACGACCTACCTCATGCCAAATGATCCCACTCCCGATCGCATCTACACGGCGGGCTACTGCAATAACTTGCCAGCCCGTAACTTGCCGTGTGCGGTCTCGACGACGACAGATCCCACCATGTTTGCCGCGCGAAGCCGGCATGTTGGCGGCGTGCAGTTGGTGATGTGTGATGGCTCGGCGAAGTTCGTCTCCGAAAACGTCTCGTTGTCGATCTGGCGTGGGCTCAGCACCACCCAAGGTGGCGAGCACGACGTGCAAATGGCAATCGAGTAACACTCGGAGTTTGCTTTCATATCGAATGAAGACGGCAGCCTGTAGTTTTCAGGCCGCCGTCTTTTTTTGTTTGCAACATCGTTCGCCGACAGCATGCAAGCTGATCTTCAGGAACTCGAAGATCACTCATAGCATCCCACGACTAAGCGCGATGACCTCAAAGTTCCGAATGAGGACGCGCTCCAGCACGGAAGCGAGGGGGTGGGGCATGCTGACGGAGTTCTTTCTGCGAGCGACCAATGTCGGCGCCGAGTGGGTCTTATGGGGCTTAGTCCTCTTGAGCATCATCAGCGTCGGGATGATCGTCGAACGCGTGCTCTATTTTCGTCGCAACAAGGTCGATGCCGAGCAACTTGGATCTCAGCTTGAACTACGATTGCAGAACGGTGACGTGCGCGGCGCGAATGAACTCGTGCAAGGTGCCACATCCATTGAATGCAAAGTCGTCGCAGCCGGGCTGTCGGAAATCACTCGTGGTGCTCAGGTCTGCGGCGAAGCCATGCTCAGCGTCAAGGCTCGCGAACGTCGTTACCTTGACCAAAGCTTGGCGGTCTTAGGCAGCATCGGCAGTAACGCTCCATTCGTCGGCCTGCTCGGAACGGTGCTGGGCATTATCAAAGCGGCTCATGATCTCGTCGGTGCAACTCCAGGCGCGGCTTCTGATCCCAATGCCGTCATGGCTGGTGTGTTCGAGGCTCTTGTCGCGACCGCCGTTGGATTGTTCGTCGCTGTCCCCGCCGTGTTGAGCTTCAACTACTTTCAACGCCAAGTGAAAGTCACGCTCTTGCAGACCGACGCTCTCGCTCATTTGGTTCTGTCGCGATGCGCGATCGTGGTGGCGGCTCGACAACGGGCAGCCAATTCCGTCGCGAGCAGTGGCTCGTAACCGCGTTGGAGCTGAGTTAAGGAGAACAGACATGGGAGCAGGATCGAGTTCGGGCTATTCGGATGAAGAAGATGCAGGACTCATGACCGACATCAACATCACTCCGTTGGTGGATGTTGTGCTGGTGTTGCTCATCGTGTTCCTGATGACCGTGCCGTCGGTCGTTGGCAACAACGCGCTGAAAGTGAATCTGCCCGAGTCAGCTAACGGTGCCGCAGCGGTGGCGTCTTCGCCCTGGGAGATTGTGGTTCGCAAGAACGACGAAGGACGCACGGCGATGTTTCTCAATCGCGAGCTCATCAGCCGCGAACAGCTCGAAGAGAAACTCAAAGCACTCGGTCCCGCGCGTTTGACTCAAGAAGTGCGATTGGCCGGAGATCGAACTGAAGCCTATGGCGAGATCATGTCGGTGCTCGACCTCTTGGCTTCGCTCAAGATGCAGAAGGTTTCGTTACTGACGAAGCCTGCGACTCGCTGAACGCACTCGATGGCAGATATCGCAAAGCGATGCGTGATGCTCGCGTCGAACGAGCATCACCACATCAATTCCAGCTGAGCGTTAGCGTCGGAAATAGAAGTTCGATGGTGTTCCATAAGGCTGGCCATACGGACGATGAGACGGTGCCGGAGTCCGTCCCCAATAGTAGGTTGTCGTGTAGGTCGAAGTCGGAGCGACCGTTGCTTGAGGCACGTAATAAGTCGTGGTCCCGGTATCGACTGGGTAGGACGAGATCGTCGTGAAGCCACCCGCAGTCACACGAGTCCAAGCGGTTGCCGCAGGCGCCGAGTAGTAGGTCGTCACTGGAGCGGCCTGCACAACTGGAGCGAAAGATTGAGTCGTGAATGCTGAAGGCACGATGGACTGCGTGGAAAAGGCTGTCGCTCCAGATACCGCGGCGGCGTTCGCAACCGACGCCGAGTTGATAATGCTGTGAGCTTCGGCGACCGAAATCGATCGGCTACCTAGGAGCCTGTCCGAGAATTCTGCCGGAGATTGGCGAAGTGGGCTTGGCAGCGGGGGTAAGATTTCCTCCAATCATTCGCCCGTGAGGGACGTGAGTCTTCGAGGATGTCGCCGCAGC
>OMIV01000002.1 GCA_900299185.1 Planctomycetaceae bacterium | reverse complement strand
GTCAGCCATCACCGAGTGTCGGTCGATTCGGCGGCCTTGGACTCGCCAAACGAGATTCAGTTTCAATTCGGCGGAACCCAAGAAGTCGGAGCTACGATCGGCTCTGACTGTGGCATCGAGTCGGATAACTTTCCGACCGCACCGAATCGTTACAGCCTCTTGATCCTGTCTCGAAATCAGATGCCACTTCGATCTTTACTGACACGACGACGCGAACCCGAATTGATGGACCAGCCGGGACTTGATGCGGCTCAGCATCAACATGCACTCGGGGGATTGGCACGGATCAATTGGTGGAGCCGCAGTGACGCCATCTTTTGGCCGTCGCTCGAACAACTCTCGCACACGAAGCAGCAACGCACGGGTGACGGCGCGATCAAAGTTTTGGATCTGGCCTGCGGCGGCGGCGATGTCACCGTGGCGTTAGCTCAGCGAGCAGCTCGCACCCAACGCCCCATGACCTTCACCGGAGTGGATCTGAGCGAGACCGCGTTGGAGGTTGCTCGTGAACGATCGCGCGAAGCCGCCGTCTCTGTCGAGTTCCAGCAACGAGACGTCTCGAATGCCGACTTGCCGACGGGTTTCGATGCCGTGATCTGCTCTCTGTTCTTGCACCACTTGGATGAGCCCGATGCAGTCACGTTGCTGAGGAAGATGAGTCAATCCGCCGAGCGTTTGGTGTTGGTCAACGATCTGATTCGCAGCACGATCGGTTACGGGTTGGCCGTCTGTGTGACGCGACTGCTGACGAGGTCTCATATCGTGCATGTCGATGGCCCGTTATCGGTGGCAGGTGCGTTCTCGATCGACGAAGCACGCCGCATGGCCAGCGAGGCCGGTATGGGCCACGTCACCATTCAGAAGCACTGGCCGTGGCGATTCTTGTTGTCTTGGAGTCGCTCATGAGTGCCAGTGACTCTGATGGTGCAGCGGCCGAATCCCGCGACGTGTTGGTGATCGGAGCCGGTCCCGCTGGAACGATCGCCGCCTTGCAGTTGGCGCGAGCGGGACATGATGTGCTGTTGGTCGAACGCAAGACGTTTCCGCGGCGCAAGGTGTGTGGCTGCTGTCTCAACGCGCGAGCCATCGCAGCCTTCAAGTCGCTCGGTATCGATCAGACTTTGCAAGAACTCGAACCCGTTCAACTCGACGCGTTTCGCTTGTGGTCCAATGGTCGCAAGGCGGCGATGACGATGCCTCAGGGATGGGCCGTATCGCGAGCCGCGTTGGATGCAAAGTTACTCGCGATTGCTCAAGCCGCCGGAGTTGAGGTGCTCACTCAAGCGACTGCGATCGTGGGCGACATTCAGAACGATCGTCGAATCGTGAAGGTCGAAATCGAGCACCGTACCGCGCGCATCGTGGCCGCTAAAGTTGCGGTTGCGGCAGATGGGCTGGGACATCCGAGCCTTCGAGAACTCCCGGAGTTCGCGGCATCAAGCACTCAAGAAGTGGCATTGAATTCGAGGCTAGGCGCGGGCTGCGAAGTGGCCTCGGTGGGCAACGACTTTGCGTGTGGAACCATCGAAATGCTGGTCGCTCGCGAAGGCTACGTCGGAATCGCTCAACTGGAGTCCGGCAGTTGGAACATTGCCGCTGCGTTCGATCGCGAAGCCGTGCGACAACTCGGCGGATTGGCTCCGACCGCAGTTCGAATCGGACAGCAAGCCACGGGACGAGTTCTTTCGTTCTTAGAAACAGCCGCATGGACCGGCACGCCGGAACTCACTCGCTCGCCAGATCGAGTGGCACTCGACCGGCTCTTCTTGATTGGTGATGCCGCCGGCTATGTCGAACCCTTCACGGGCGAAGGCATGGCGAGTGCAATCGAGCAAGCCTTGCATGCTTCACCGTGGGTATCCCGCGCGGTGACGGCTTGGTCGAGTGATTGGTCATTGGCTTGGTGTGATCAACATCAACAACTCGCTCAACAACGCGCCTGGCTGTGTCGCGGGTTGGCGAACTTACTGCGCCGACCGTGGTGTGTTCGCGCTGCCATCGCAGGTCTCAGATTGTGGCCTCAATTGGCAGCCCCATTGATGAAGTCACTCAACGCACCAGCTCAATCCAGGATGGGATGGCAATGATGTTACAACGAATCAATGTCACGCAGCTGGGGTGCTCGTGGAGCGAGTCCGAAGGAAGTCGTTCATGACCGTGAAAGTCTTGGGCTTGGGTACTGCGGTTCCCGAAGTGCGGATCGATCAAGCGGATGCCGCCGATCTCACCGCGTCGTTCAACGCGCGGTCCGACAGCGAACATCGAGTGTTGCGCGAGCTCTATCGCCGCTCGGGAGTGAAGAGTCGGCACAGCGTCATTTTGCAGGCGGCTGAAGGAGACTTGGCCGCTCGGCAGTCGTTCTATCTCGAGCGGAACTCCGAAGCGGACTTAGGTCCGGCGACTTCAACTCGTATGGCTGTCTATGCGGAACACGCCGGTAAACTCGCAACGCAAGCAGCGCGAACAGCTCTCGCTCAAGCCGGCTGTGAACCCAGCCAAATCACCCACTTGGTGACGGCATCGTGTACCGGCTTTGTCGCGCCGGGCTTCGACATCGAAGTCATGCAAGCACTCGCTTTGAAGCCCTCGGTACCTCGAACGCATATTGGATTCATGGGCTGCCATAGTGCGATGAATGGGCTGCGAGTCGCCGATGCCTTCGTTCGCTCATCGCCCGGCGCGAGAGTGCTCGCGGTGTGCTCGGAGCTATGTAGTTTGCATCACCAATATGGTTGGTCGCCCGATCGCATCGTGTCGAACGCCCTGTTTGCAGACGGTGCGGGAGCCGTCGTCGTCGGAGAGCAATCCGACTCCTCGCCGCTCAACGAGGTAGGAAGTCGCACACTGACCTATCGAGGCAATGGGTCGTTGGTCCTCGCAGAGACGCTCAACGAAATGACCTGGCGTGTGAGCGATCATGGTTTCGAGATGACGCTCTCCGCTCGAGTACCAGACCTCATCCGCACCGAACTGCGGCCGTGGATGACGACGTGGCTGCAAGGCTTCGAGCTCGGCCTTTCGGACATCGGCGGTTGGGCCATTCACCCTGGCGGGCCGCGCATCCTCTCGGCCTGCGCGGAAGCCTTAGGACTCGAACGATCGCAATTGAGCTGCTCCGACGAAGTCCTCGCCGAGTTCGGCAACATGTCTTCGCCCACTGTCCTCTTCATCTTGGACCGACTGCGGCAAAAGGGGATTCACGGGCCAATCGTGATGCTCGCCTTCGGCCCTGGCCTGACCATCGAAGCCGCCCTGCTGAACTAGCAGCCGTCGTTTCGACGGATCCGCGAATGACGCCGTTGAGATTGAATCCGTACTGCCCCGACAGCTCGCGTGTCACTCTGATGGAGTTTTAACTCCAGCTTTCGAAGTTCTATTTCGCAGACTCAATGGTGACTTCAACCGGCAACCCAACCACGAGATCGCAGTCATCAGGAAGGTCGATCAGGATCTCTCGCAATCTCAAGTCGTAGCGTTCGCCGGGCATCAAATGCTCGTGGCGTTTCGGGGCCACATACGGAGCGCATTGAGCGATCACTCCGGCATAACGAGTCTGGGGTTTGGTGTCGGCAGTCACCGAGACTCGTTGGCCCACACCCACATTCATGGCATCGAGTTCCTCGACATAGGCACGCACTCGGCGTTGAGACAAGTCCGTCAACACCATCGTTGGTTGAGTGGATTGCGGCCCTTGCATCTCGCCCACTTCCGCATTGATCGCCACGATGGAACCGGCTTTT
>OMIV01000001.1 GCA_900299185.1 Planctomycetaceae bacterium | reverse complement strand
ATAAAACGCTTGAGCGGACATTCTGGGACTCCGTTGAAGTTGCGACTTGAGAACTCACAACCCCAGCTGAACCAGTCTGTCCGCTCTTTACCAGTTACCCCCACGGTTTTGCGATGAGCCCGTTTTTGGGGATCGAGACAATTCGACCGATCGGTAAGTCCGAGACTGCGTTCTCTCGCTCATTTGTTCGCCGTCTCACCACCGGCTGCGAGGTCACCTCTGACTGGTCATCAACCCATAACAGCACTTCTTCGACCGGCCAATTTACTGGCGCACTGGCAACTGCTGGTTCCCCAGGTGCTTGAGCAGGACGTTCTGTTAAGTGCGGCGTCGCGAGAGCGAACAGGTAGTAGGCTTCAGCCACAACTGGATGCTTCGCGATTTCAGTCGGCGGCTCCTCTGCTAGCAGGCCTCCTAACATCTGTCTCGCGCGATCGGATTTCCCGCTTCTCAACCAAGCTCTAGCTTGGCTCACGCGAGAAACCCACCGCAGCTTTTCGGATGACTCGCTCGATACGAGATCCCGATAGCGGTCAACTGCTTCCTCGTAGTTCCCTAAAGCTTCCTGACAAAGCCCAATTCGATATTGAACCGGTATCGAATCGGCTCCCGATTCAAGCTTTACAATCCGATCGTAAATTCGAATTGCTTCACCATAGTCGGACGAGCGAATCCTTGAGTCTGCGTCCTCAATTTTCGGGGCGACTTCTGCGCCGATTTCACTAACCGCTCTCGATGTCGGCTTGGCCTTAGAGACCACAGTCGTAGCAGCAGGACGAGTCATCAACAAAGAAGTTGTAGCGACGACATAAAGGCAGACTGCGAAGACACCGGCCATCTGAAGACCGGACTTATAATTTGAAAAGCCAGTCTCATTTGCTCCAGGAGTTGCCTCGACTGAGGGGAGTTCGGGCGGATCAGCGAATGGCTCTGGCAGTTCAGATGCAGCCAAATGCCCAACGTCCACACCCTCGGCGTCGTGCAGATTCGCATCAGGCTCGGCATCACTCATTTTGCGTCTTTCGTCAGTTCTTCAGAACAACGACTTCCTTGAATCCAAAACTGTCAGTGCCAAAGCAACCTCTTGGCGACCTGTCGCCATTCAAACTATGAACGATCCTTGAAGAAAGCTCAGAACCGCGCCGCCGAAAAAAACCGACCGAATCCATTAGGCCCGAATCCTGAATTCAAAGTCAACGCGGCATTTCATGATGTGACGATCACCCCGGTACTTTCAAACCAGATTTCCTTCCCCATAAAAGCGTGATGTTCAAAGAAACCGCCAACAATAACCCCCAATCAGGCACGCAATGTCCGCACGAGACGTTAAACAACAATAAAAATACGCATCAGACCAGATCTTCCCCAGCCCAACTCCGGCTTGAACGAGAAGTGAGGGCAGCTCACCCTCAATTTGGTTGGTTCTCGACAAAAACAGAAAGAAAGCAGGCAAGGTTTTTCAGATCCCCTGCGATTACAATGGAGTCCGCATTCTTTCGTGTGAAAGAAGTGCCGAGGATTGTTTTCTTCGTCCGTTCAGACTGTCTGCTTTTTGTTGTGTGGTGTAGCCATGAGAATTGGTGATTCAGCACGTGAACCTGTCTTGCCAGGTCGTCGCAACGTCAAAGGGGCTGGTAGCTCCCAAAAGGCGGGTGAGGCGTCAGGCGCTGGCTCGTCGAGCAACTCGGGCTCGGCATATGGCACCACCGAAGTCTCGGAATTGATGGGGCGTCTCAAAGACGTGCCTAGCATTCGAGAAGAAGTCGTCGCGGAAGTGGGACAACGCCTAAAGAAGGGCGATTTAATGACGCCCGAAGCGGCTTATGACACCGCGAAGCGGATCTTGTCGTCCTTGGCCTCTTACGATGATTGAGCCCCAGGATGACTCGGCAATGTAGGCACCAGGATGGATCAATCAGCCAGCAGTGAGGTAGAGGTAAGGCCAGTTACGACCGCAGACTTGCCAAAGGTGGCAGAGTTCATCGAGCCATTTGTGGCTCAAGGGCGGTTGCTGCCACGCACGCGAGAAGAATTAGACGAGCTTGTGCCCCACGGATTCGTTGCTGTCTCAGACAACGAGATCGTGGGGTTTGTTGCGTTAGAGGTTTACTCGCGCAAACTAGCCGAAGTTCGCAGCCTCGCAGTCAGCTCCCAGTTCCGTCGGCAAGGTGTCGGAAAGAAGCTCGTCGATTCATGCGTTGCGCGAGCAAGTGAACTTGGAGTTCTGGAAGTAATGGCGATCACTTCTGCAGAAGACTTCTTCTTGAATTGCGGCTTCGACTTCACGCTGCCGGGAGAGAAGAAAGCTCTCTTTAGGGCCTTGCGATAGGTCCGCCGACCGGCACGCGGTCGGCAACCACGGTGAACCTTAGGCGTAGAAGAACACCTTCTCGGCAGTTTTCGCCAGCAGCCAATTCCGATCTGACTCGGAAATCCCGTCAAGGCGATCTCGGATCAAACTGATCGACGATCGATAGTTGTTCCCACCCTGAACTTGATAGGGGCAATCGCTAGCCCACATCAATCGCTGAGGCCCAAAGGCATCGAGCAATCGCTTGATCATTGGGATCAGCTCTAAGTGTGGTGGAGTCTTCCGACCTAAGGCGTAGTAAGCCGACAGCTTGACGGTCGCATGCTTGAATCTCGCCAATTTACAGAGTGCCGAAACGTCTGAATCTTTGAATTGGCCATCAACTCCGATGCGAGCAAAGTGGTCAATCACGACAGGAGTATCTGGATTCTTTTCACACATGGCCTCCACCCCCGGCAGATTGGAGGCATTGATGAGGCAACACATCGCCTGGCGAGTTTCAGCGCCGGTTCTCCACATCTCTTGCATCCCGGCCGCATCAAGCCAACCCGCTTGATCCGACTCCTTGAGAATAAAAGGAGTGATGCGAAAACCGGTAACGCCCTGCGTTAGGAGCTCCTTCATCCTAGCCCCAGGATTGGGCTGACGATCATCGATCATGCCCTGCACTCGAAACAGTTTTGGGTGCCGACGGACGGCATCGATGAGGTAGGAGTTATCGAAAAGGTGATAGACAGAGTGCTGAATCAGAACGACTCGTCCGACTCCCTCGGGTCGTGCCAAAGCCATTAACTCGTCATCGGTGAAACTTGGCGGGCTGAGATCCTTTTCGGTCTTACCCGGTGCGAGAGGGAACTTATCCGCCTTCGGGGGCCATATGTGAGAGTGAGCGTCAATCCAGGGTAGGCCATCGAGCGAGTCTGCAGCGTGAGCGAGCATCGTTCCGGCTCCTAAGGCAACGGCACCTGCGGCGAGCATGTCGCGACGATTGATCGGCAATTCGAGTGACATTCAGCGAGTCTCCAAAGCTGTTGCTATTGAATCGAGCCCACTCACCGCAGGGAAACTACTTCTTTGCCGGCGCAGGAGCCGGAGACTTCGTAGGTGCGACAACTGGAACCGGAGCGCGACGAACATCGCTGCTTTCCACACCCTCAAGCAAGATGTTGGCAATGACAGGGCGTTCGTCCTTCATAGTCACCCACACGAAGTGATCGAAGCGACCATCAGCAATACCTGTTAGCTTCGAAGCACCTCCGGTTGTCGCCAACATGTAGTACTCCATGCCCTTTCGAATGAACTTCGCATACTCGTGCTTGTGGCCAGCAAATACTGTGTATTTACGGCCCTGCAGAGAATCCTCAATGGACTGCCAACCCAACTTCACAAGGTCTGCATTGGGGGAAGTCCAAGTGGGCTTATGCATGAAAACGTAGGTCCAACGAACGTCCTTGTTTTCAGCCAAAGTTTGAGCGACCCATCGTTGTTGAGCTTCGCTGAACTGAAAGTCGATCTCCTTCGTGCATGGAGGATCTTCTGAGTTCAACACCAAGAACAAGCAGTCCCGATAGCGGAAGTGGTAATAAGTCCTTCCAAACTTTCGCTTCCACTCGTTGCTCATGGGAACATTGCTTGTGTCGTGATTCCCGACACACAGAAAAAATGGCATCTGGAGCGAGTTAATGTGCGACTCAAACTCGGCCCACTCTAAGGCCCAAGCACCGGGATCTTCCGAGTAACCCTCAATCAGGTCGCCGACAGACACCACGAACTCGGGTTGCAACATGTTGATGCGGTCGACGGCCTTTTGAAAAATGCCTGGGCGATGCCCACCCGTTCGATCCGTCACGATGGCAAACTGAAAGCTGTCAGGTTTGTTGTTGAGTTCCTTCTTTGTCCACGGATTCTTGGGCTCTTCGATGATCGAAAGTCCGGTTGGTCGGGTTCCATCGATCGTTCGAGTCAGTGCGAAATGACTGGCCGCGCCTAGCACCGCCAGCACTAGAAGGAGTTGAACGACTCGTCGCATAAACTGTACTTTCGAGAAAAATCTGCCAAGTCCGCATAGCTTGTTATGCGAGCGTAGTTCTTTCATGACGGTCACTCAATTGCCACATCCGCAGGCGTTAGGAGCGGATACCTTCATTGTGAGTCTGTATCGATTGCGGGCGAGGTCCGTTTGTGTCTGGTCTACCTATGAAAACAGATCTGACGACAACCCCGAATTGAATGAGATCAGTCTGAGCCTAATATCGGCTCGTTGACGCAGTTCCCCGTCGAACTCTTTATGTCGTAGGTCGGCACTCATGGCGAAGAAGTATTTGAGTCTGGATGAAGCGGCAGCCAAGTTGGGCGTCTCTCAGGAAAGCCTGAAGAAGGCCAGAGAGAAAGGCGACCTCAGAGGATTCGCCGATCGCGGCAACTGGAAGTTCCGCGAAGAGGATCTCGAAGAATTCGGTCGCAAGATGTCTGCCGATTCGGACCCTGATGTGCCGGTTCTCAATCCAGAAGTCGAACTCGACTTCGGAGACCAGTCCGTATTCAGCGCAGACGAAGACGATATCGGCGAGCAACCGACGATCATTCGCAAAAGCGGAGACAGCAGCGTCCTATCCGAAGAGAGTAACCTCAATCTTTTCAATGTCGGCGATGAAGGTGCTTCCGACAGTTCCGCTCGCTTGATGCTCGATGACTCTCTCGTGAAGCCAACGGAGTCGGGCAAAAACCAAGTCCACTCTGACTCGAGTAATGTTGTGGCTCGATCATCTGGTGACAGCAGCAAACTGCTAACGGACGACGGCTCCAGCAAGGACATTCCAGACTCGTTCGGAGATTCGAGTACCGATCAGAATCTTGAAGGTAGCAGCGTCGATATCCCAATCGCCTTCGGCGATTCCAGCCACGATCTCGTGTTGTCTTTAGATGACGACGATGATGGGGGCGACCGAGTACTCGGGATGGGAGATTCAGATAGCGATGTGCGTCTGGCGGTCGACTACGAAGATTCGCGACTCAGTGATTCAAACAGCGAGATCGTGTTGGGCGGCGCTGACTCCGACAGCGATGTGCGTTTGCTTGATCAAACTCAACCAATGCGGCTGGATCCGGGAAGTGACAGTGACGTTCGGCTTATAAAAACAGACTCGGATAGCGACGTCCGACTCGTCGGCGACCAGTCAGATAGTGACGTTCGGCTATTGCCAACAAAGAAAGGCCTTCGTCCAGACAGTGATTCTGATGTCAGCTTGGCTGGCTCTGACCGAGATATTCCGCTCGCGATTGCGGATTCAGAAGACGAAGACCTTTCTGGCGATGGTTTCGTGATCGGCGAAGGCAGTGACATCAAGCTGGGGTCGGACAGTGGCATTCGACTTGAAACAGGCGATAGCGGTATCTCGCTCGACGTTGCGGCTGATAGCGGCATCGCTCTCGATACGGGAACTGATAGCGACATCTCCCTTGCAGTTGGTGACGACGACGGAATTACTCTTGATACGGCTGGAGACAGCGGCATCGCTCTCGACTTACCAGACGACAGCGGGTTGTCGCTGGATGGCGCGTCAATGGATGCAACTGCTCCCCTCATAAAGATCAGCGGCAAAGGCAAGAAGGCGGCGCAAGATTCAGCAACTCTCGTGCAAATCCCGGCGTTTGGTGGCGATGACGACGGCGGTGAATCGGACACTGACTTTGAACTCGGAGCCCTTGAAGGCGAAAGTAGTACTTCTGACACCAGCGTTTTTCTCTTTGATGATGACGACGCAGCCGATGATCGCGGCGCAACGATGATCAAGAAGAAGGAACGCGAACCAGAACACTCTGACGAGACCTTCGACCTCGAAGGCAACGACGAGTTTGAAGAGTCCGAAGAAGACCTAGTCGGAGAAGATGACGAACTTGAAGACGAGGGCGGCGAGGACTTCCTCGCGGATGATGATGACTTCGAGTCCGACGACGGTTCCGCAGACGGAAGCGTTGAAGGCGCGGCCCCAACTTCAGTTCGGATGGTGGCCGTTGAGCAAGAGTGGGGACCTGTTGTCTTCGGCGTGACCTTGGTGTCCGCAGTGCTAATGGTGCTCGCCAGCGGCGTGATGTTCGACCTGGTCCGCTACAACTGGCGCGCTGGCGACTATGGAGTAATTGCTGGTCCGCTCATCGATATGTTGGGGATCAAGTAGGACGTTCGACTGTGCCAGTCGCCGCACGTAGTCGTCGGCGACTGGAGTCTTGCGTTTCAGCCGATCTCATCCCCAATTCGAGGGGACGCTTCTCTTGATTTGCGCGTCGAAAGAGATGCCATTCACAGCACATTCCAAGAGCTTTCATGGAAAGCTCGAAACGCCTCTGCCATGCTTCACCCGCTCGATCAAATCAATGTTGTGGGTTGAGGTTTCGCATGTATCTCCGCATGGCCAAACGCGTGTTGCTGGAACTCGATAAGCGACTGCTCCTGAAGTTCGTCTGGAACATGGGAGTGAAAGGTGCGCTGTCGGTCTTCAAATTCAAACGCCGACTCAAGCAAGGCGAGTACTTCCCGCCGTTCCTGTATGTATCGGTCATCAATAGCTGCAATTTGCGGTGCCAAGGTTGTTGGGTCGATGTCGCTGCGAAGCAACAGCGAATCGACTTTGATGCCATGAGCAAGTTGATTGCTGACGCCAAAGCGATGGGCAACGTCTTCTTTGGGATCGTGGGCGGTGAGCCCTTCATGCACCCCGAGTTGCTGAAGATCTTGGCTGCTCATCCCGACTGCTACTTTCAAGTCTTCACCAACGGTCACTTCATTACCGACGAGGTTGCCAAAGAACTTCGTCGGATTGGGAACGTCACGCCTCTGATCAGCATTGAAGGCAACGAGATCGTGAGTGACGTCCGACGTGGGCGAGATGGCGTTTACTCAAAGTCGATGGAAGGAATTCAAAACTGCCTGAAGAACAAAGTCTTCACGGGCGTCTGTACCAGCGTCTGCAAGAACAACATCGACGACATACTCACCGACAAATGGGTTGATCGTCTCATTGAAATGGGCGTGCTTTACACCTGGTTCCACGTGTATCGCCCGATGGGCCCAGATGCATGCGAGGCTCTCTGCTTGAGTCCCGAAGAACAACTTCGACTGCGTCAATTCGTCGTCGAAACTCGAGCTAAGAAACCTATCGCCGTGATCGACGCTTACTACGACGGAGAGGGTAAAGCACTATGCCCTGCCGCGACCGGAATCTCTCACCACATCAATCCGTGGGGTGACATTGAGCCCTGCCCGATCGTCCAATTCTCCCGCGAGAACATTCATGACACTTCAACGCCGTTGCGCGACAAGTTCATGAAGTCTTCGTTCCTCGCCGACTTCCGCAAACTAGCGTCGTCAACCACGCGCGGATGTATCGTGCTGGAACGCCCCGAGCTTCTCGAGGAGTTGGTCGTGCTTCACGAGGCCAAGGATTCTACAGCTCGCAAGACGGCACTTGCCGAGTTGCATGCGATGACTGTTAGAACCTCGCAGTTCAACCCCGGCCGAGAAATCCCAGAGAAGAGCCTCGCATACCGCATCGTGAAGCGATTCTTATTTAACGACTTCGGAGCCTACGACGGCTACGACCACAGTCAGTCAGCAGCCCCAGGAATCCTTCGAGCTAAGCACTCGCGATCAGAGTCAGCATCGAACGAAACCAACTGCGTTCGGTCTGAGGCAACGGCTCCATGATGGTGATCCAAGTGAGTCGCGGATCGTTTTGCCGCCGCGAAATTGGCCGACCAATCAACTTGCAGAATTAGGAATTAATCGATGTCCGACGATCCCAATGGCCCACCACCTCTGGTAACTCCACAGGACCAATCTAACGACGGAGGCGAAAAGCCAATCTTCTTGTTTTCACATCCGAAGATTGTGTTCCTCTACCCGACATTCCTTGTCGCGGTGATCTGCGGAATCATCTCTTTTTTTTCAGGAACAACCTCGATCTCGCTGCCAGGCCCAGACGGACAAGAAGTCACGCATCTCGTCGCAACTCGCGCAGGCGAGATTACCACGATGGCATTCATGTGCGTCTTCGTCTTGAACCTAATCGTTCTGGCGTTCGACTTCCCGCGCACCACATCACTGACGCTCTTCTTCTTTGGCGCTGCGGTCGCCATGGGACTCTTCTTGTTGTTCCACTTCCACCCCGAGCTTTTCGGTGTCATTGGCAAAGTGTTCGAGTCCATGAAACCCGTTGCGAACACTTCATTCTTCTTCATGTTTGCAGGGATCTTGTTCGGCTTTTATTTGCTCGTCTTGGCCTCCTTACGATTCGACTATTGGGAGGTGCGTCCAAACGAATTGTTGCACCGACATGGCATCTTGAGTGATCTCAAACGCCACCCCACGGCCAACATTCGGATCGACAAAGAAATCAATGACGTCTTTGAGTATTTGCTGCTCGGTTCGGGCAGACTCATCATTCATTTGGCGAACGAACCACGAGCAATCGTTTTAGACAACGTGTTCTTTATCAATAAGAAGGAGCAGCAACTCACGAAGTTGCTTGGAGCACTCCAAGTACATCTGACGAAAGACTGATGTCGACCAGCAAATCGTCGTCACCAGGCTGATTCCATACGAAACACTTGATAGCGAAGTTCTTGACGCTCTGAAAAACGAGCGATACAAGGCGTGCCCGTTTCCGCAAGAAACACTTAGATTTCCGTAGTTTTTGATCGAAGTGCAGGTCCATTTGGGGATGCTGAGAGCCACTTCGATGTCTCATTTACGTAGTGAGAGGACTCAACAATCGAACGCACCCCTAAGGTCCCAGACCAACAACAGCAACAGCGCCAACCACAGCAGCGTATGAATGAGCAGATTCGAATCAGCCCGATTCGAGTCATTGATCAAGACGGCAATATGATCGGCGTTATCGCCACGATCGAAGCCTTGCGCATGGCGAGGGAGGCCGGAGTTGATCTGGTAGAAGTCAGCCCCAATGAGCGGCCGCCTGTTTGCCGCATTATGGATTTTGGAAAGTTCAAGTACGAATCCAAGAAGAAGCAAGCCGCCAAGCAAGCGAAGGCACACCAATCGACTCTAAAAGAAATTCGACTTCGGCCTAAGACTGGCGACCATGACATCGAGTTCAAGGTGAAGCAGGCTCGAGGGTTTTTGGAGCACAAAGACAAGGTAAAGGTCAACGTTGTCTTTCGTGGTCGCGAACATGCTCACCACGAGCGCGGCAAAGAGATCTTGGACAAGGTGGCACAAATGCTCGACGACATCGCCAAGATTGAAAAAGGCGCGATGCTCGAAGGTAAAGCCATGTCGATGGTCGTGGCACCGAAGGTGTAATGGTTGTCCGGGACGATTGGAGCGATTGATTCCGCCACACCCGAAGTGGAGTGGCTGGTTTCAGAACAAGATGGCTGGAATTTCTTCGCCGCTCGCCCCTATAGTTCCGCCCCTTTTCCGACCTCCACTTGTGGATGCTGGAAAGATTCCTATTCGAGAACCTCGAGTTCTCGCACCTTGCTAGCGGCTCTTGTCGCATTCGGACCTCTCCTTACGAGTTGCAGCGTCCGATTGAGCGACTGCATTCGATGCACCGTCGCCGACCAGCAGGTGAATTTGTCCCTTAACAAGTACGGTGGAGTGAAATGCCCAAAGCAAAAACACACAAAGGCTCGAAGAAACGTTTCCGAGTTTCGGCGACTGGCAAGGTCTCGAAACGCAGTCCCAACCGCGGCCACTTGCAGAGCGGTAAGACACCCAAGCGAAAGCGTCAGCTGCGCAAGGGTTCTATGGTCACCGGCACGGTAGCGAAGAAAATCGCGAACCTGTTGGCTCCTGGTGCGTAGGTTTGGGATTGGTTTCGTAGGTCTACTTTCAATTTAAGAGAGCTTCTGCCATGCGCATTAAATGTGGAAAGAATTCGCGTAAGCGAAAGAAACGTATTCTTCGTGAGTGCAAAGGTTTCCGTGGTGGTCGCGGTAATCTGTTCCGACAGGCCGTAGTCACGTTGATCCGGTCGCGAGTCTACGCTTACCGCGATCGTAAGGTGCGTAAGCGTGAATTCCGCAAGCTGTGGATTCTCCGTATCAATGCGGCAGTTCGTCAGCGTGGAATGTCCTACTCGGTCTTCATCAATGGTCTTAAGCTGGCTGGCCTGTTGCTGAACCGCAAAATGCTCAGCGAACTCGCGATCAATGTCCCAGAGGCGTTCGACGAGATCTTCGCCATCGTCAAAGAGGCTGTTGCCAAGAAACAAGCGGCACTTGCTGTTTCGGCTTAGTCTTCGGTACGAATTGAAACGAACATCAGCCTGGCGAGCCTCGTTGCTCGACAGGCTGATTTCGCATCATGGTCCAGCAGTTCGCAATGGGACCAAGCCCTTCTGCTGCAAGAGAATCGACATGGATCACGCCATCGCATTTCAGGATTACGAAGCCAGCGCCCTCGCTGCGATTGCTGCTGCCAAGTCTGCCGCTGAAATTGAAGAAGTCCGCATTGAGTTCTTGGGAAAGAAGAAGGGCCGACTTAAAGATCTCCAGGCAGTCGTTGGACAGGTCTCTGCGGATCTGCGTCCGGCTGTTGGCAAACTCTTCAATGAAGTTCGAGACAAGGTTACTGCAGCTCTTGAAGCTCAACAGGCCCTTCTGCGTAAGCCCAAGAAGTCACTGACGGCGATCGACATTTCATTGCCAGGCCAACCAGTCTTGCTCGGTAAGCGGCACCCGCTTGCTCAGACGATGGAAGACTTCAAAGACATCATCGGACGCTTTGGCTTCATCGTCGCTGATGGGCCTGAAATCGAAGATGAGTACCACAACTTCAAAGCACTCAACATCCCCGAAGACCATCCCGCTAGGGATCCGCTAGAGAACTTCTATCTGGCAACGGCTTCATATGCTGCCGGAGGCCCTGTTACGCCAAGGTTGTTGCGAAGCCAGACGTCGACCGTCCAGATTCGCGTGATGGAGAAACAGCAACCGCCGATCCGGATCGTGTCACTTGGCCGCGTCTATCGCCCAGACACCATTGATGCGACGCACTCGTGCATGTTCCATCAAATGGAAGGTCTGATGGTTGGCGAGCACGTCACGATGGCACAGCTCAAGACCGTGCTACGACTCTTCGCAACGACATATTTAGGCCAGGACGTCACCATTCGATTTCGCCCCTCCTTCTTTCCCTTCACGGAGCCGTCAGTCGAAGTCGACATGAGTTGGGGTAAAGACTGGCTTGAGATCGGTGGAGCCGGCATGATCGATCCGAATGTTCTGCGAGCGGTCGGCTATGACCCCGAGAAAGTGTCCGGATTCGCATTCGGTCTCGGTATCGAGCGGTTCTGTATGCGACGTCATCAGATTCGAGACATCCGTCGGTTCTATGAAAACGACCTGAGATTCTTGTCTCAGTTCTAAGCGCCCATTTGCTCGGTTTGGTTTCGATCGCAACTGGCAGAGAGTCTGATTTGGGCAATCCTGTCGCGAGGAGTGCGAACGATGACTACCAAGCTTCGCACGATTCTGTGGTTGCTGTTCTGGGGGCTAATGCTCTGCCCGGCGAGCGATGCCCAAGCTCAAGCCCTTAGTGAGCAGCGAGTCCTGGAAACGATCTCTGCGGCCAAGAAGGCAGTGCTCAGCCAGCAACGGCCCGACGGAACTTGGGAGATGCCGGGACTTCGCATTATTGGCGAAGGTGAGATTCGACCTGGGGCCACGGCCATCGTCACCCTTGCGTTGCTCAACTGTGGAATGACGGCAGAGGATCGTGAGATCCGTTCGGCTTTGAACTTCCTGCGGCAGAGTGAGCTGCCGAATTCCACTTATGTCTTGTCGTTGGAGCTAATGGTTTTCTCGCTGGCTAAAGACCGTCGAGACCTTAACCGCATGCAAGTCATCGCGGAGCGACTGGAACAAGGCCAAGTAAAGGGCGGGGATAAAGTTGGAGCCTGGGATTACATCGGTGACTCCCAAATGGGTGGGCCACGACTCGGCGGCGACAGCAGTAACGGCCAATTCGCGGTGCTCGGTCTTTACGAAGCCGCGCATGCGGGAGTGAAGGTCAATCGAGCCACATGGGAACGCGCTCGAGGATATTGGCAACGCATTCAAAGTGCGGATGGCGGCTGGCCCTATGGCCCCGGCCAAAGCAGCACAGGCAGTATGACAGCCGCCGGAATCGCTTCGATGGTGATGTGCTCGGCCATGCTGCAAGACGACAGCGATGTGGACTCGAAGGGCAATCCCAATTGCTGCCAGCCGCAATCGCCCGACATGAGTTTGGAGAAGGGTCGCTCATGGCTAACGACTCGTTTTGCTGTCGGCACAAATCCCAACTTCGACAAGTGGCGTTTTTATTACCTCTACGGTCTGGAACGCGCGGGACGTCTTAGCGGACAACGTTTCTTTGGCGAACATGACTGGTATCGCCGGGGCGCAGAGTACCTCGTCAAAGGACTCGATAAGCGAACCAACATGTGGCACGACGCGAGCGGCGGCGAAGAAGAGCCATTGCTCGCAACCAGCTTTGCGTTGCTGTTCCTCTCCAAGGGACTCGCACCGGTCTTAATTAACAAGCTGAAATACGAGTCGACCGACGGCAAAGACGGTTGGAATCAACATCCGTTCGAGGTTCGCAATCTGACCGATCGAATCAGCGGCGCTGATCGATGGCCTAAGCTCGTGACTTGGCAAACGGTCGACCTCGCGGCTGTCACAAAGCACGGTGGAGTAGCAGATCTCAAGCAAGCTCCCGTGCTCTATCTCTGTGGGGGCGAAGCACCGAAGTTCAACGATCAAGACGTTGAACTCTTGAAGCAGTACGTCAACTTCGGCGGGTTCATTCTAGCCGTCAACACATGCAATAAGTCCGCCTTTCGCGACAGCATCTTTAACCTCGTGCAGAGGATGTATCCCAAGGGCGAAACCTCACTCGAACGTCTGAAGCCCGAACATCCCATTTTTCGCGCCGAGCACCCGCTCGATGGTAAGACGATTGAACTATGGGGTGCCGACCTCGGGTGCCGTACCTCGATCGTTTATTCGCCCGATGATGTTGCCTGTCTTTGGAACAAGTGGAGTCGACTCGATCCCGAAAAGCGGCATCTTGATTTGAAGACCCGAGTCGAACGCTCGATGAAGATTGGGATCAATATCGTGGCGTACGCCACAGGCCGCGAGCCTCCAACGAAGCTCGGCGTCGAGGCTATCGCCAATGAAGACGGCAAGGCCGACAACGTTCGACGCGGGCTGTTGCAAGTCGCCCAAGTGCAACACGCAGGCGGCTGGGATACCGCACCGAAAGCCGCGCGTAATCTGCTGCTCGCAGTCGATCGTTCAGCCGGCCTCACGGCGACGACAAAACCAGGAACCATCACGCTCGCTGATCCCACGTTGTCCGAGTACTCGTTGCTCGTCATGCACGGACGCAATCGCTTCGATATCCCCGCTGCAGAAGCGACTCGATTAAGAGATTACTTGACGCGCGGTCGCGTGTTGTTTGCCGATGCCTGCTGCGGTGCCAGTCAGTTCGATCGCAGCTTCCGCGCGTTTTGCGAGCAGGTTTATCCCGAGCACAAGTTGCAGCGCATTCCACCCGAGCACCCGTTGTTCTTTGCAGGGCATGAGATCAAGAAGGTGCGGCGTAGGACGTTTGATGCAGCCGATGTGAATCGACCGCTCGATGGCAACATTGTCGAAGCCGAGCCGTTCTTAGAGGGCATTGAAATCGATGGCCGGTACGTCGTCGTCTACAGCAAGTTCGACATCAGTTGCGCGTTGGAGCGGCAAGCCTCATTAGCTTGCGCGGGTTATGTCCCCGAAGATGCGACGAAACTGGCGGTCAACATCGTGATGTATTCGTTGCAACAGGAGCTCAACGAAACTCCGAACGCCGGGCGATAACTTCGTCGTCAGGTTCTTGGCTCGATCAAGCATTGGCCGGATTCAAAGAACGCGAGCAACTCTCGGGATCAAGTTCCGCAACTTCGGTGGAGACTTCCACTTCGCGAGCGGCCTCTTGCTCGTCATCAGTCTTGCCGCGAGTCGACCACCAATAAGCGATGGCAGCAAAGGTCGCGAAGCTCGCCGATGAGTAGAACATTGGAGCGAACGGATCGTCGTAACCAGCGGCTCGGCAGCGATCGATGATGCGTCCCAGGATTGGAGCGGAAATTACACTTCCCAACTCCGTAAAGCCGAGCACGACCGTTGTTCCCGTACCACGATACTCCTTCGGAAATGCGCCTGAACCCAGCGAGACGACCGACGGAAACAACATGGCATGACCAAAGCCGGATGTCAGAGCGGGGATGACGAGATGCCATTGCTTCGTCGCGTTCGCCAAAAACAAATGCCCAAGAGCGTGCCCAGCAAGTCCTAACAGCACGAGCCACCGTCGCCCGACAACTCGCGACCAAGAGCTTGACGCGACTCGGAAGGTGAACGCTGATCCGCAATAGCCGAAGAAGAACAAGCTGATCCCGCCCAAGTTGCGATGAGTCGACATGCGAGTGAGAAACACCGTCGTCACCATCAAGCTGACTCCAATCATCATGCCGACGAGCATAATCATGCCCGGCCAGTATCTCACGATGAGCCGATGGGGAGCGGGTTGAACGTGAGGTCGAACATGCTCATGCCTCTGCGTGACGGCGAAGGCCAATCCCATCACCACCATGCCGCAGACTGCAGCCAGGGCAAACAGCATTCGGAACTTGGCATCCATTCCGGGGATCGCCTGGTACAGCAAGTCGCCACAAATCGAACCAACCACCATGCCAACAAAGCCACTGCTTCCAAAGTTGCCGATCACTTCAGTGCGTCGATGCCACGGCGTCTGATGTTGAATCTGCACGATGGACGCGGTCGACATGCCCGCCAATCCAATCGCGAAAGCAGTGCGAGCTGCAAAGACGACGACGGAAACTTCTCGGCACAGCATGAAGGTCAAACATGCCAACGAGAACAAGACCGCGGTCATCGACCAAACTCGGCGCGGCCCATAACGATCAAGCATTTGCCCCAGCCCTAGTCGGCAGATGATCGCACCACACGCTCCCGTACTGACGATTTCTCCTGCGGTCTGCTCAGTACCACCCAGGAAGACAATCAACTCGGCAAAGTGAAACGTCAGCGCGTTCGCCGCCACCATCGTGAGATTGGCGGCATAGGACAACCAAAAGACTCGGTTGTAGATCTCGACGTTGTCGGACGGGTCTGTTGAAGAAGACATGAGTTGGCGGGGCCAGAGGCAGATGAGGGGAGACCGGACCTTAGCCGAATCTCAATCACCTCGACTAGACGGCCCCGTCGCTGTCGTGGTTCGTCGATTCCGCCAAGCTATGGCATCGAGTCCCAGAAACTGAGCCCATGAAACGTATGAACCAGCGACTCAATCACTGAGGGAGTGAGACCACGCCATCCACTTCCGACCAAGTTACATCTCGTCCTTCTCATCACGTTTGGTGGTCTTCTTCTTTTTCGTGGACTCTGGTTTTGAAGCAGACTTGAGAGCTAACGCGTCTTGGTTGTTGCCCTTTTTGGGTTCTGGTTTCTCCATCTCGCAAATGATCGCGTAGCCCAGACGACCGACCAGCCGCGAGTAGATGAAGATCGCACTTGCCAAGACAGGGCCACCCAACAGTCCTCCCAGCCAGTGCGAGACATAGTTCGCCCCGGCGATGACTGCCGCCGTAACTGTCAGCAGCACAAAGCTCACCCCGTAAAACTTCAGCCATGTGCGAGGTATCCGGCGGATGCTCGCGAAGACGATCGTCGAGAACGGAACGAAGATGGATTCAGCATCCATCGCCGAAAGCCAGATTGCCGGGAACATGAAGAATTGCAGAGCGAACAACTGGGGCGACAGGTAGCCAATCACAGACTGCAAGGGATATGCAATTGGCATGCAGGCAAAACCAGAGAATGCATAGACCCATACCAACAACATGAAGTCAAACAGCCAGTCTCGCCATCCGCCTTCTCCCCAGCCTTCAATTTGGTCCATTCCCGCCGCTGTCTCCCCAAGAATCGCGGTCGCCATCGCCGCAGCAAACGACAGAGACATCAGCCCGAACCAAACGATGCCCATCATCAAGAAGCCGACACCCAACCAACCGTGCGATCCGGATGTCTCTAAAAGCCAAACGCAAACCCCTAGCAAAAAGCCAATGCTGGCCAGCCCCACCGACAAGTAAGCCCAGCGCGTGAATGCAGCGAGGCTCGACCACGGAAACTCAAAGACGTTGGAAAAGAACAACGACTCCGGTGGCGGCGGACGTTTCTCGCGCTTCACCTGGGAAAGCGCTTTGAAAACTTCGATCTTCTCCGGTGGCAGCTCAACCGTCTTGCCCAACGAGTAATTCATCGCCTCGTCAGCAACGTCAGATCGACCACTCGGCGACTTCAATACAAAGGTCTCGGCCTCTGGCTTGGCATCATCAATTTCTGCCAGCGGTATCTCTTCAGAAGCTGGCGACTTCGTGTCGCTTCCAAAGAACGCCAACCGATAGGAGTCGTCGTTTTCGACATCGGGCAGGATCGGTAACTCGGCTTCGGAATTGGTCGTGGTAGAAGTCGGCTTTGCAGTCGTTTCACCAGAAGAAAGAGCCTTCGGACTGGCACCGGACTTCGGAATCGAGATTGTGGCCAAGCAAGCGGGACAAGAAATTTCACGACCGAGGAATTCGATCGTGGCAGTGACTTGAGTGCCGCATTCGGGGCAAGCCACTTCAACGCTATGGGAGGGTGAGGTCACTCTGTCCGTCTTCCGATTGAGTGCGAAACGAAGGCACTCCTACAACGTGTTTTCGAAGGTCATTTTCAACAACGATCTGGGGAGAAAATCCGGCAGTCGGATCTTAATGCTCTTCGAGAGACGAAGTGAGCCGCTCAACCAATTCGGGAGCCGCGCGCCACGACCTCAATTGCAGCGTCTAACCAGCCACTCGATCAGACAACCAGATTGCTTACCGCGCAACGGCTAGCAATTGACTCTTCGCGAGTGATGACCAACAGATGATCTTTGAAGGCAGCGCTGATCGAAGAACTAGAACCCGGTTCCGGGCTTCAGCTGCCCGACGCGTAGTCGCTGCCGGAAAAGCTCTCGCTCAGCCGGGGGCATCGAGTTCTCAAGTTGCTCCAATTGAGCGGCACTCATGCGCGACGGATCTAGCGGAGTCGGCGATGGCTGGCTCGATACACCGGCAGTTGGATTGATACCGGGATTCGTTGCGGCTGGTCCAACTTGCGAGATCGGTGTCGCAACGTTGGGTGTCTGTGCCACATTGGTCCCAGCGGAAGCTGTCGCCTGAGGAAGACTCGGAGCGACAAGCTGACCCGGGAACGCGCCAGCAGGTCCGTTCAATCCGGCCTGCGGCAAAGCCGGAGCTGATTGAAGTGTATTAGGAATTCCAGCACCTTGCGGCTGCGTAGCGACAATGCCGTTCGGTGCGCCGACGCCGATCTCTTTGCGAATCTCAGTCAGCCGTTGTTGAGCTTGTACCAAGTCAGGCTTGGAAGTGATTGCCCGTTGTAAGCGTTGCTCAGCCTGCACGAGGTTACCGTTCTCATACAGGATCACGCCGATGTTGTAGTCCGCTTCGGCAACGCCCACTGATTGCACGAAGTTCTGCTCGGCACTGCGAATGTCACCGGATCGAGCTTCCGCCACCGCCAACCGAAAGCGCAGTCGCTTGTTGTTGGGATCTGCATCAACAGCGCGGTTGAGCATCTTCACGGCTTCGTCATAACGGCTTTGGCTCACATAGAACTGGCCTGTCGCCTCGAGGACATGCACGTTGAGCGGCGCCATCTGCAACGCTTGCTCGAAACGCTTTTCGGCTTCCTTCGGTCGCCCACCGAGCACTTCCAATCGGGCCAAACCTAGAATCGCATCGACCGACTTCGCATCCTCTTCGAGAGCGATTTTGTAGGACTCTCGGGCGTCGTTGAGATTGCCGGCTTGCTCTTGAAGCTGACCGTAGGCCACATGAGTACGGACAGGATCGCGCAGCCCATCCGTCCGCCAAGCGGATGCTGATGGTCGCCAAAACTTCCAATCCCGTGTCGCTGTCGATTGGCAACCGACCGCAGTCAGCATGCAAGTTGCCATCGTCAGCCGGAACCATTTTCGAGCCGGCATGTCGCACCTCCCTGTGCGATGAGTGGCGATGGAATTGATTCGCAGCAAAACAGTCAGAGGCGATGCCTCGATCGGATCCAGTTGCTCCCTTAACCGCAGAGCTTTGAGAAAAACCGAGTGGTCGCTTCGGCCATGAGCTCTTGAGTCAAAACCATTCGCTGGTTCCTGAATCGACAGATCGCTTGGATGATCTCCAGCAAATCCCTGGGATCGCTCGATCTTGGAAGTCGGCCCTGGTCGTAATAGTTGTGATAAAGGAACTCGATCGCCCGTGGTTCGAACGGAACACTCTTTTGCTCGCAACAAAGGCTAAAGATTTCGCTGAAGAGCTCTCGCGAGGGCGTGTCGATCTTCACTTTGTGTCGAATGCGGCGCAAGAACGCGTCGTCCACAAGCTGCTCGGGATTGAGGTTCGTGGAGAAGATGATGAGCTGCTCGAACGGCACTTGGAACTTCTTGCCCGTGGCCAAAGTCGCAAAGTCCACGCGCTCTTCCAAAGGCAGAATCCAGCGATTGAGCAGGTCCTTCGGCGACACGATTTGACGGCCAAAGTCGTCGATCATGAAGACGCCACCGTTGGACTTCATCTGGATTGGAGCCGTGTAAAAGTTGCTCTGCTTGTTGAACCGCAAGTCGAGCATGTCGAGCGTCAGTTCGCCGCCGACCACAACTACCGGACGTCGCACTCGCCGCCACCGCATGTCGGGATGATTCTCATGCAACAGCCGCCCGATATCAGTCTGAGTCTGAGCATTGCTCGCATCGCCCATCAACGTGCGGATCTCTTCGTCATCCGTCGTTTGATGCAAGCTCGGATCAAAGATCGTGACGATGCTGTTCTCGGAATGCAGTGCATACGGCACGTAGATCTCGCCGCCATGCAGGTTCAAAAACTTGCCGAGTCCCTTAGCGATGCGCGACTTACCGTTACCGGGCGGTCCATACAGAAAGATCGACTTCCCGCTGCAAACTGCTGGGCCTAATTCATCCACCAACGCGGGCGGGATGATGAGATCCTCAAAGGCTGTGAGCAGCGCATCGGGTGTGCAATTAATTCCAGCCACTGCCTGGCGTTTGCATTGCTCGACGTATTGTTCGAGCGGCACTGGTGCCGGTCCGACATATCGGCAGAACTCGAATGCTTCGCGCGCTCGAGCGCGACCGACTTCGGTCAGACCAAAGCGATAAGAGACGCGACCAATTACTTCGCCGCCAGAAACTTCGAGACAATGGTCGTCCTTCAAGAACCTCAAGCACTCGTCGATCACATGAAACGGCAGCCGCGCATTACGAGCGATCTCCACACCCAGCAATGTGCCATGTAGGTAAAGCTGCTTGAGAATCAGGTCGCAAACTTGGCTCAGTGACAAGCCGCTATCGACCAAGTTGCGAGGACTCGTGGGAGCCGGCGCGCTGGCTTGCTTGAGTCGGCTGGGCTGTTGTTTTGCAGGAACAACGTTCGGTCGAGGAGCGGCGTCGATACCGAACAACTCGGCATAAAGCTCGGCCTGATGCGAGAAGCTTTTGAAAGCCGGTTGTGGTGGCGTCGCTGGTGGAATTGGCGGCGTGGGACTGGGTGGAAAAACGCCGCGTGAGGCTGGCGGAATCGGAGGCGGCTGCACTGGAGATGCTCCAATTCCCGACGGGGACGATCCAAACAACGACCCCGAAAGTGATCCCGGAGTGTTGCCAGGTGCCGGTGAATTGAATGGACCACCAATCATGACCGACCCAATCCTTTGGGCTGAAGAAACGGCATCACAAATCCCAGAAGGAGCCAAGCCAAACAGCAACATGACCCGCAGCATGGGCATGTTGCTCGTGTTACATGGACGAATTCGTCTCAGTCGCGGAGCGACTGAGCTACGTAGGCGAGTCGCTCCGCGACTCGCTCACCTTCTTCGTCGCCACTACTTGCTCGTGCTGCCGCCACCACTGTTTGCACCCGATCCGCTGTTACCACTTTGAGTCGTGATCGCTGGCGAGATGCGAGGTGCAGGCAACGTGTTGATGTCCGATCGCTGAATCTTGTCGACCTCATCCGCCGGACGACCCAGGGTACGAGTCACTCGCAAGATGACCGGAGGAACCGAGCCACTAGGCACTAGCTCGGTGAGCTCAGCTTGGACGTTCGCCAATCGAAGCTGGCTGCTGACGTTGTTGTCAGCAGCTTGGACGTAAACGGTGCGACGATGCACCGGCGCGTTCTCCAAGATCCACCGCACATGCAAGACGCCGGACTTATTGAGCTGCTGAGCGTCGGGTTCGAAGTGATAGTCGTAGAGCGTCGTCTCCGAGACCCAACCCGCTTCTTCCTGAGCCAGATCCATCTGTCGAACGATCTCGCGATCCTCGCAGACGTAGGGATAAGGCCAATAGTGAGCCGCGTGATAGATGTGGGTCGGCACCTGCGACAGACCTTGCGGGCGCGGGTATGGAGGCCACTCTTTGCCTTTGTAGTAGTACTGCCTAGCCCCGACGGGATCGTTCGAGCGTTCCGCGTACCAGGCTGCTTTCTGCTGATCTCGTTCCTGCTTCCACGAGTGGTAGCGATTCGATTGCAACCACGGCCACGGAATCAAACCTTCGGCAAACGAGACCGCAGGAGCCGCCAAGGCAACGCCCGCAAGAAGCACTTTCAGCCTTCTGGAACCGCTCTGGTTCATATCCTTACTCCCCGACCGGCAGGTTTTCGTCACGAGATGCAGCGACCGGACTAACAACCTCAGAGGCGCACTCCGACCTTTGCGATGCAACTTCAATCCGCAGTCATCGGCAGCGAGCGAACCGGTTCTCACGACAAATCCAACGTTGCCGACCGCCCGGTCGACACTTCCGCCGCACCCGTCCGCAGGGTTTACCGAATCTGCCCGACGCGACCTCGAAGCGAGCCAAATCCCGGCATCGAAGACCGCCAAATCGTCGCGCGCTCGCACCATTCGGCACCATCGCCAACAAAGCCATTTCAAGCACGCTGTGCAGCATCGCTGTGCTCGCCGCGCGACGGTCTCGGAACTTGAGGACATTCTGAATTTGGTCCGGGCGTGATGTGCGGCCAGTCGATGTCCTTCGCCGTCTGCGTCTCGTGGAGACACTTTCGATTCAACCACTTGCCCACACTGTGGCGGTGACTTCATGCCTATCGCTCATACTCAGCCGGTCGATCTGATTGCCGAATTGCGACTTCGACAATGGGCACGGGCGAATTATGTCCCCGCTGAAATCCGCCGCGACTCGCAATGGCACCCCATCGTGCTCGACGAGATGCAGCGCAAAGATGCCGATCTAAGAGCGATAAAGCGTGCTCCCGTTTCAGCTGCCGCGCCTGTCCCACATCTTGATGGCGCTGGAGCCATCCGGCGGATCGACAATGCTCGGGAATCAAGCCCCACTCCGCATTTCACGAGCACGCCGATCCCATACTACGCCTAAGAGCGTGTCTGAGAAGTGGGCCAGGATCTTGCCTGTAAGTTGAGGCAATCGAATCTGCAATAATTCTGACAGGCTGGCTGTCTATCCCACGGTTTGCTCGGCCGGCATTACGGTGCGTCGCCCATGGCGAGTTGTCGCTGCCTCAACAGATAGAGCACCGACATCCGAACCAGCAGCCCGTTCGTCACTTGATCCAAGATGACCGAGTGCTTGCCGTCGGCGACTTCTGGAGTCAGTTCCACGCCGCGATTGATTGGACCTGGTGCCAGGATTAGCACGTCCTTCTTTGCCTTTCGGATGCGATCGCCGTTCATGCCGAAGAAGTGCGCGTATTCTCGAATCGACGGAAAGTACGCGCTGCGCTGTCGCTCGAATTGAATTCGTAGCAAGTTGATGACATCGGTCTCTGACAGAACTTCATCAAGGCTATTGGAGACTTCCACGCCAAGCTCGGTGACATGCGAAGGGATCAACGTCGACGGTCCGCAAACGATGACTCTGGCCCCCAACTTCTTCAGACCCCAGATGTTCGACCGAGCAACGCGGCTATGCAGAATGTCGCCCACCAAAGTCACCGTGAGTCCGGAGAGATCTCCACGGTGCTCGCGAATGGTGAAGATGTCGAGCAGACCTTGCGTCGGATGTTCGTGAGTTCCATCGCCTGCGTTGACGACGCCGGCTCGCAGATGCTTCGCGAGCAGGTGAGGCGCACCGGAACTGCTATGACGCACGACGACCAGATCCACTCCCATCGCTTCGATGTTTCGAGCGGTATCAACAAAGGTCTCGCCCTTGGAAACGCTGCTACCCGAGGCCGTGAAGTCGACGGTGTCGGCACTCAAGCGTTTGGCCGCGAGACTGAAGCTGGTGCGAGTACGAGTCGAAGGCTCGAAGAACAAGTTCGCGACCACAGTGCCGGAGAGTGCTTTGAGTTTGGTCTCACCCGCTGCAGCCAAGCGTTTGAACTCAGCCGCTTGATCGAGAATCTGAGTGATCTCTGCTGCAGAGAGTTCTTGCAGGCCCAAGAGATGTTTCCGAGTCCAAGTCAAACTCGCCGACTTCTCCGTCATCGTCGTGGGGGGCATGGCGTCCTCAGGTAGGCGGATGGAGTGGGAAAGGCGTCCGGCCTGTCGGAGCAACGCGGAGCACGAAGCTCTCGCGCTCGAATCACAACAATTCCGGGCACGTTGAAAACGTACCCCACGAAACTCGTCAGGCTGGTTACCTCGAAGGCGGGCGAACGATATCAATGCTCGGAAGGACGTTCCAAGGTGCGAACCGCGAGCCGCCAATCACAAGCTCCCTTCAATCAGACTTCACCGTTCCGACGACCGTTGCTTCGTTGTGATTGACCTTCAGCCGACGCAATTCAAAGTCGCTGGTGGTTTGCGCGAGCAACTCGACAAAGCGCCCCAGCCAATGGTCGTCGTCGCGACCGCGGAACTTGATCGTTACACAGAACCGACGGCACCACTTTTGTCCGATCCAATGTTCGAGCAATTCAAAGATGCGTGGCGGGAAAGCGATGATGTCCGACAACAACCAGTCGACCTGTTCCGGTGGTGCAAACTTAAAAGCATCGCCACTGACGAACTGCACGCGCGGGTGATCCATCAAGTCCTCGCGCAACGGACTGCGATCCACGGCAATGACCGACGCTCCGCGCTGCAGTGCCACCCAAGTCCAACCACCGGGACTGGCTCCGAGATCCACGCACTTCTCTCCGCGAGCAAACGGTCGACCGTAGCGAGTCTCGACCTCATACAACTTCTGACACGCGCGCGATGGCGCCGCGCGGTCATGCGGGACTTCCAGATCTCCGCCGCGCCAGCTCGACACTGCATGCTTCCAGAAACTCAGTTCGTCAGGAGTGAGCACCGAAACGAAGCCGCGTTCAACCGACAACACGCCGAACTGAGCGAGCGATTCATCCGGCTCATAGCCCGCTCGCGAATCAACGTTCGCGCGTTTGGCAAGCCGTCGATAACGCTTTCCGAGCTGCTCCAGCACGGCGTCTTGCAACAACTCACAGCGACGCAAGCCCGCTGCTCCGGCGAACGCTGGTTGAGGCACACTGAAGACCTGCCAACGCCACGGCCCCGATTGCTGATCCAATCGCTGCCCAATCTCTTGAGCAATGACCGCGGCCGTCTTCGAGATCGATGGCTGAGAAACCTCAACGGCATGTGGCAACATTTGCCGCGCGAAGCCCGCGTAGAAGTTGGCAGACTGGATATCGCCTGCTGCACGCACCCAGCCGGTCGCTTCGACATCACAGACCGCGCTTGGAAGTTGTCGCCGTAAGTCGTCTCGAACGGCGATCTCCCACTCTGGCTCGCACGCCGCGATCAGCAAGTTCGAACGTCGTTCGACTGCGACGTGCGAGCTGTGATCGTCCCGATGCAACTCATCACCACTCATTGAGAGACCTTGCCAAACTGTTCGCGATACAGCGTCAAGAAGGGGTTCTCTTTCGCGAGTTCCACGTCTTCATTGACCATCATCGGACGAGCTTCATCCCACCACTTGTCGTAGGCAGCTTTCAACTGTTGAAACACCTCGGGCTGCTCCTTCGAGATGTCATGTTGCTGACCGTAATCAGTCTGCAAGTCGAACAGTTCCCAAGAGCCTTTCGGACCGGCTGACACCAGCGAGAACCGCTTATTGCGAATCGCACAATTCGTGTACTTGGCCTTATTGGGATCTTCCCCTTTCTGCCAACGACCCGTATGAGTAACGAGAAATCGATCGGGCCAAGCACTGTCGGGCGACTTCAACAACGAGACAAAGCTGCGACCTTCGACTTGCGTCTTCACGTCGTCTGTAAGTTTTGCTCCAGCGATCTCCGCCAGAGTGGGCAGCAAGTCGATATGAGCCGTCAGCTTGTCGACCGCGCTGGGCTTCAATGTTCCCGGCCAACGCCAGAACTGAGATGCCCGAGTCCCTCCGAGATACGGCATCACCTTGCTGCCGCGCATGCCCGCATTGAACACTTTCACGCCCGCCGTACCGCCGTTGTCATTCATAAAGATGACCAACGTGTCGTTGTCGATTCCCAGCTTCTGTAGATCGGCCAACAGCCGACCGATGTTGTCATCGATGTTGGCGATCATCCCAAAGAAGGCGGCCTCGTTCTTCGGGCGACCCGCGAACTTAGCTTCGTACTCCGCGGGACAATCCAGCGGTGCGTGCGGGGCGTTCGTCGCGATGTAGGCAAAGAACGGCTGCTTCTTCGCCACCGAGCCAATCCACTGTTGAGCCTGCTTAAAGAAGATGTCGGTGCAATAGCCCTCAGTCTTCTCGAACTTGTTGTTATGCAGAATCACCGGGTTGAAATACTTATTACCCGGAGCATCACCGCAACTGCCGGGATAGGTCTGGCCGATGCCGCCCGCTCCGTGAATGAACATCTCATCGAAGCCTCGCGCGTTGGGCCGATACTCAGGCTCATCACCCAGATGCCACTTGCCAAAGATGCCGGTCGTATAGCCCGCTGTCTTCAACACCTGAGGCAACGTTGTGGCCTTCAAGGTCAGCCGCTCTCGTTCCAAGATCGTATGAGTCACACCGTTCTTGAACTCATGGCGGCCAGTCATCACGGCTGATCGCGTCGGCGAGCATGTCGGGCTCACCATGAAGTCTTCGAACCGCACGCCCTCGGCACGCAGTCGATCCATGTTCGGTGTCTTCAAGACCGGGTTGCCGTTCCCAGAGACATCTCCGTAACCCTGATCGTCGGTAATGATGAAGACGATGTTGGGGCGACGACCGGCGAGTTCTTGGCCCATCGACAACGACGGCAGCAGCAGTCCCAGCAGCACCACGAGAAACGTGAACTTCATCAGAAGAGTCCTCGAAGAAAGGTCGGTGATTACGAATCCAGAACGAAGGGAATGAAGTCCAAACTACTTGGACTCACCGGCAACTCGGATGTTTCGGAACTGCAAGTCGGTAGTTGGATCATGCCCTTGCAGACTGATTGGCCCGGCTTCCAGCTTCTTGCCTTTGCGAGGATTCGGATCGGCAGGGCGATCGTCCTCCCAGTCGGTCACTTGAACTCCATTGATCCAACTGGCGAAGTGCGCTCCGTGCGCCACCAATGTCGCCGTGAACCACTCGCGATCATTCGCAACGACCCACCGCGCTTGAGTACGGCGGAAGATCGCACCCGAGCCAGAATCGGCTGGCTTGCTGCGGTCGCCATCTTTGAAACCGTTTTGGACTTGGTACTCATAGCCGTTGGAAGGAGCGTCCTTTGTTCCCGGAATGAGCCGGAAGAAGACGCCGCTGTTAAGTGCCTCGCCGTTGGTCTTGGCTTCGAACTGCAAAACGAAGTCGGACCACGAGCCCTCGGACTGCAAAAAGCCGGGTCCGTTCTTCACCTGAATCGCTCCATCAACGACCGAGAACTCCGACTTCGAACCATCGACCGTCTTCCAACCAGAGAGATCATTCCCATTGAAGAGCGGCTTCGCGCCGAGCGGCTTGAGAGCGATGTTCTTGAAGCGAACTTTGCCCGAGTTCTTCTGCAGACCAATGAAGCCAGTCTTCGGTCGAGTCGGCGACTCATCGGTGTAGTCGAGCACTTCTTCGCCATCGAACTTCGCCGTGATGCGCGGGCCTTCGACTTTCACCCACAGTGTTTTCCAAACTTCTTCACCGGTGACTTCTTTGGTCGGCTTCACACGCTTAACGAGGCTCGCCGTTTTGAACTCCGGAGCTGCATCCCACATGTTGAGTTCATAACAATCCGCCGCCGGATCCTTCGGAGTCTCAACCGTCCGCAAGAAGACACCGCTATTGGCAGCCTTCTCGATCCAGTACTCGCATTTGAATTCGTAGTCTTGGAAGGGCACCGTCGTATTGAGCAACCCGGCTGGGCCCTGACTGGCTTCGATCAATCCGTCTTCAGTCACATGCCAATCGACGTCGTTGTTGGCCTTCCAACCAAACAGAGTTTGGCCATCGAAGAGTTGCACCCATCCGTCGCGAACTTCGTCAGCCGTCAGCCAAATCTTGGGCTCGGATTTGAACTTCGTGTCGACCGGTTTGCTTTCTGACTTCGCCGTCGCCGCGTCGGTCGCAGCGGCAGGGCTCGACGCATCCGGCTGAGCCATTGCTGTCGCAGTGGATGACTCTGTTGCCGGACCGCTGGGGCCGGGAGCAGGGGCCGGAGCCGGTCCTCCACACCCGACCGAGAAGGTCGCGGTGAGAGCCAACAAGCAGCTCGCCACGGACCGAGCGGGCCTCCACAAAGACGAAACTGACGAACGCGGAATGACTCGTTGCATCACGACTTTCCTAGTGTTGTTGAACGGTGCAAACGCCGAATTTGAGCGGCCTTTTAGGGGTTGTGGCACTCCTTGACAAAGCGCTGGCCCACTACGAAAACACGCCCCGCGCTGCGGCCCTCAAACGCTGAAAGTGGCCGTCACTCTCCTTGCGACGAGCCTCTCAAAGGCGTGCCGACCGTCGTGGCTCGATCCACAAATTCGAGCTTCTTGCTAGCCGCCTCGACCACGAAGCAGCGGCTATCAGCTTACTAAGGCGTCGCTTCAACTTCGTTTCACCGCGACTGCTGAGGACCAGTTCGTTCCATGAGAAGACTGTGAACTGCCCTCAAACAGTCCATCCATCATCCAATCTGAAAACAGGAGTAATCGCCATGAGTGGCCCAATCGTCCGAACTGGCACGAACCCGAAGTTCTGGAACAACTGGGAACAAGCCTTCGGCAAGAAGACCGAAACCAAAGCTGCAGCCCCCAAGGCCGCTAAGAAGGCTGCCGCTCCTAAGAAGGCTGCTAAGAAAGCCGCCGCAAAGAAGGCCAAGTAACTCGATTTCGCATCGTTCCCAAGTTCAACCTGGAAACGAACGCTGGCGAGTCTGGCTCCGATTGGCTGCATCAGCCGTCGTATCACCACAAACTTCAAAACCTCAATTCTACTTGTAAGGAACACTACATGAGTCAGATTACCGGAGTGCATGCTCGGCAGATTCTCGATAGCCGAGGCAATCCGACTGTCGAAGTCGACATCCAATTGGAAGACGGTCAAGTCGGTCGCGCTGCAGTACCGAGCGGTGCCAGCACCGGTGCTCACGAAGCTTGCGAACTCCGTGACTCGAAAGAGAAGAGCTACTACCTCGGCAAGGGCGTCCTCACTGCCGTGCAGAACGTCAATGACGAGATCGCTCCGCGACTCATTGACCTCGACGTCACCGATCAAGCTCAGATCGACGCCGTCATGCTCGAACTCGACGGCACGCCGAATAAGTCGCGATTGGGTGCCAACGCGATTCTGGCTTGCTCGCTCGCGGCCGCTCATGCAGCAGCTCAAGTCAGCTTGCTACCGCTCTTCCGCTACCTCGGCGGTGTTGGCGCGAACTGCCTGCCAGCCCCGATGATGAACATCATCAATGGCGGTGCGCACGCCAATAATGGCATCGACCTGCAAGAGTTCATGGTCATGCCGCTGGGCTTCGACAGCTTCAGCGACGCTCTGCGTTGCGGCGTGGAAGTCTTCCACAACCTGAAGAAAGTCTTACACGATCAAGGCATGAGCACCGCTGTCGGCGACGAAGGCGGCTTTGCTCCGGACATCAAGTGCAACGAAGACGCCATCAAGGTCATCCTGCAGGCCATCGAGAAAGCCGGCTACAAGCCCGGCGAGCACGTGAAGATTGCTCTCGACTGTGCCGCGACCGAGTTCTTCGACACGAAGACGAAGCTCTACGAAATTGACGGCAAGAAGGTCGACTCGTCGGGCATGGTCGAGATCCTCGCGGGCTGGGCGAACAAGTACCCGATCTGCTCGATCGAAGACGGTTGTGCTGAAGACGATTGGGAAGGCTGGAAGAAGCTGACCGACGCTATCGGTGATAAGTGTCAGCTCGTCGGTGACGATCTCTTCGTCACGAACAGCAAGCGCTTGCAGATGGGTATCGATCAAGGCATCGCCAACAGTATCCTCGTGAAGGTCAACCAAATCGGCACCCTCACAGAGACCATTCAAGCCGTTCAACTCGCTCAGCGCAACGGTTACACCGCAGTGATGAGTCACCGCTCGGGCGAAACGGAAGACACAACGATTGCAGACCTCGCAGTGGCTTTGCGGACGGGGCAAATCAAGACCGGTTCCGCCAGTCGTACCGACCGCATCTGCAAGTACAACCAACTTCTGCGCATTGAGGAGATGTTGGGTGATTCGGCGGTCTTCGGCGGGACGATCTCTTAGTTCGTGCCCGACCGATCGCTGTCCTAACAGCGTTCGCAACAACGCCTGAAACTCCGACGGCCCGGCTGCCAACAGCCGGGCCGTTTTCGTTTTCGCTCTTCCGATAATCAATCCGTGGAGGTCGAAGCGAAAACAATTTTGAACCGCTGATGAACGCTGATAAAGATCGGACGAACGTCGTTCGTGCCTTCTTTTCTGATTAGCGTTTCATCAGCCTCGATGAGCGGTTCAAGGATTTTGATTCGTCGATCGACCTTCCTAGAACGCTGGATGAGCCTTCGCCTATGCCTGCAACTCGCACGACTCACACAACACAAGCTCTCGACGACCGCATCGAACCGCGAGCGATCGAATGGATTTCGTCACTGTTGTTTTGGGGGCAATTGCTGCTGGCACTCGGTCTGTATGCGGCGGTCGCGCTCTCTCCGAAGGCACTGGTTTGGGAGAAGCTGCGAGCTGACTTTCTGAAAACCCAATCGCAGTTGGTGAACCTCGAGCAGCAAGTCGACGAAGTGAAGAAGGTTGTCACCGCGCTGGAACGAGACCCCCAACTGATGAATGAACTCGCTCGTATCGATCTCGACGCCACGAGACCTGGGGAAGAGCGACTATCGCTCAGTTCGGACCTCACTCTGCAGAGCCGCATCACTCAACAACGGCCACACACCACTGAAGTCTCGCGAGCCTGGTACTTCCCCTTGCTATCAACCTTTGCCGAGAACTCAAAGCTTCGCACAACGTCGCTCACCGTGGCTGCCTCGCTAGTGTTAATTGCCTTCACGTTCTTCCAACCTTCTGAGTCATCGTCGTTCTCATCCGGTTGGTCATCGATCTGCGATGGAGCGTCCTCATTGGCTTCGCGCTATCGCTAGTTGCCCTCCGAAGCATGGTTTCGCATCTGCGCAAATAGGTGCCGTGCTAATTCCTTGTGATGACTAGGCGGTGCTACTTGAAAACTGAGGCCGAATCAAATCTGAGCGCCCCAAGCGCCTGAAGTCATGTCCTGAGCTGCAATCTGCGAGAATGGACTGCAGGCTAAAGATGAACGCGGCTCGGAGTTCCCTCAGTGCAGACGAAACCCCGAGACGAGCGAGAACGCTCTGGGTTTTGAGGCTCGTTCCCAAATAGTATGACTCGGTCAGTATCAAGTAACGCTTTTGGAATTCCACGACGCCTCGCACCTATGCCCGGCGACCGCCACTCCTTTTCGCAGGTGCGGGCGAAGGTCCGTTACACGATTTTCCCGCAAGCATGCAGAAGGCGATTGCCACGTTCGCCAGCGACACGACGGTGATTCGCTCGATAGGCATCAACTTCCTCCGCAGACTTATCAGCCCGCGTGCAACCTCGGGAAGAAAGAAGTTCTGAGAATTAGGTTCGCCGACCCTCGCGCATCTGGGTGATGACCGGCAGCCTCTCATCTTCCAGAAAACCTTCTCTGCCACCACGTCCCGGCAACCCAACTGGTCATCAACTTAAGTCAGCCTCTCGATTGCTCAATGCAGCGTGCACTCAAATGTCCCGAAGAAGGCTTCGTCGGTACCAAAAATCTCTGCAGAGACAATCAACTCCGTATCAAGATCCACTGGGTTCTCGCTCGTGTACGCCAGGATCCGAGTCGCATTCGACGTAAGCAACCAAAGTTCTGGCTGACGCTCTAGTTTCCGATGTACCATCGCCTTGCCGCAGTCTCGTGCCAAGCCTCACTCGCATCCCCCAATCGTCGCCCAACCAGATTTCGTCCTACTCTGATCGACAACCATTTTCATTAGGCTGTTAGGTAGGCTTTGATATCAGAATTAGTTTCGTTGAGAGTGCCAAAATTGCAGCGAACGAAGCCGCCACTAAGAAAATCCAGTTTCCGGGAATCAATTGGTACGATGTGAAACCCGGTGCATTTATCACGGTTAGGGTAGCGGCAATTGGGTCGAGCATGAGGATCCGTTCGACTGTTTGGTGTCCGAACGGAGCATCTTGGGCGAGCCAGAAAAGTAGAGGTATGACGCTGACGCCTAGTAGCGCTGCATATGCTGTTGCTGTCGCAACAGAAGCTCTCTTGAACTGACTTCCGATTCCAAGACTCATCAGCATTGAAAAAAACTCTGTACCGAGCATGCACGCAATAACTCGTTTGACCTGGAGTTCGAGACCCGGTTCGATGTAGATCATTACGGCATAGCCAGGTAGGGTTGCTCCAAGAATAATTATCAATGGAATGGCCACACTCTCAATTTTTCCGATGGCGATCCTCCAAATTGATAACGGAGTCGTCTGAAGGAGTTGCCAGTTGCGAGTTTCTCTTTCGCTGCTAATGAGACCGGCTGACAAGCTTGGAGTAATAAGAATGATAAGTGACATTTGCATGATGACTAAGATTGTCCCAATCGTTTCAACGCCCCAATCTAAGGCGCCGGCAGTCGTTGCATAGGTTAGTCCGAGCGACGTCACCGCAAAGAACGCCACGATTCGAAGCAACCAATGCAGTCTCCCAAATCGGCGACAGCGGAATTCCTTGACCATGATTGGGTTAAGGAATCTCGGAATTGCGGAGGATCGCCGTTGTGGATCGACCAAGAAAAAGATTCTCCTTGCAGCGCGAACTGCCGTGCCTTGGTCGTCGCTAATTGTTCCTGCTGCTCTGTTCTGGTCGAATATGCGATGATTGATGCGAGCAATTGTGAACAATGCCGTGATACTCGTCAGTAAAACTGACTGGAACATGAAGTCATTGGTAATGGATGCAGCAATCAATCCTTGCCCGCCGATGTCTCCAACACCTACTAGGGGCATGAGTGCAGCAAATGGTGAAAGGGATCTAAGTAATTCGCCAATATCAGCCATTACGCTGTCGGTCCCTTGAAAGAAGTAGTGCGGAATTTGCGAGAGGGTCGTTAAAAGCAGAATGGCCGAATACGTCCATTTGATTGCTGCGTCTATGGTGGGTGCCATTAGGCTGATTAACAGTCCTATTGCTGCATAGAACAACGAGACGATTGCGAAAAGCAAATAGACGCCGGCGAGATCACGGAGCGACAAGCCACCCATTGCGTAGCAGGCCCCGGTTGCGGGAAGGCTTAGGCTGAGTAGTAGTAGGGCTATCCCTTGAGTTGCGATGAGTTTGGCAAAGTAGATGCGCCACGGACCAAGTGGTGTGTTGAGCAGAAGGGCTAGTGTGCCCTGTTCTTTTTCTCGAACTAGGCTTGTTGCGGGAACAATTGGTAGGAGTAGCAAGAGGATGATGAGTAGTCCGACGCTGACGAGTCGAAATACTTGTTGTGATCGTTCACCGGAAAGGGCTATCTGGGAATCCGTTGGCCACCGAATAGCGACGAGCAACATGAGAAGTGCAGAAGTCGCAAGGATGCCGATTAGTAATCGGCGGTCCCGAAGAAGTGAGGATAATTCTCGATAAATGAGAGCGTTTAGCACGGCTTTTTCTTCTTCGTCTTATGAGTTTGGCAATTCGATTTACTGTGTCGTGGGTTTTGGTCTTTATCGATTCAGGCGCATGCGAGCGACTCTTGTGAGCCGATCGTCGAGGTCTTTCGGTACGCGCGTTGTTAATTCGACCGAGAACCAGCAGGGCTTAGAGACTCTTGAATCGGGAAGTCCGGGTAATCGAGGGATACGGCTCAGCGGTGTGTTCTCTGTTGTCGTTGGCTCGATTGGGACGGCGAAAATCTTGTGATCGGTTATAAGTCGAGATATTGCAGAAGAGGCATCGCTGCTTAGCCCGAGCCATAACACGATGTGTGGATCGTGGCGTAGAGCGACTCCAAATTCGCCCGAGGTATCTGATATGTCGGCAAAGTCTGATTGGAGTTTTCGGAAGGTTACTGAGCCCAACTCGGACACATATTCGAATATCGCTGTTTGGAGATCGCCGTCGCGTGCGCTATCTCGCCAACTGGGAACATTATCATCGTTCTCTGATTGTGCTAAATCTTCCTCGTCGAGAAATTGAAGCGAGTGCCCAACGGATTGTTCTTTCTCACGTTGTTCGGCTTCGAGCATTTGTAGAACGCGACTGTCCGGTGTGGCTGGGCGACAACGAGTTCGAGCCCACTCTCGGAGAGCGAAGATTTTCTCTTCCATCGTTACTGAGAGTGGGACAGTTTCATCGATGGCGTCCTCAAGATCCTTTTGGCTAAGCGGCTGATTTCGATGAAATGATTCGACCATCGCTGTGAGTACAACCTGTTCGATTTCCGCACCGCTATATCCTTCAGTGCGTTCCGAAAGCTGGTTAATTTCAAATTGTGAGGGGTCGAACTTTCTCTTGCGGAGATGGATTTCGACAATTGATTTGCGTTCGTGATAATTAGGTAGATCGACGAAGAAGAGTTCATCGAATCGGCCTCGTCGTAGCATTTCAGGCGGAAGTCCTGTGACCGAGTTGGCTGTTGCTACTACGAATACCGGTGCTGGTTTTTCTTGCATCCAAGTTAGGAAGCGGCCCATCAGTCGGATCATTGTCGAGTCACCACCGCCGCCTTCGTCGTCTACGCCGGCGAAGCCTTTTTCCACTTCGTCGAGCCACAGGACGGCGGGAGCGATCATCTCCATCAGGTTTAATACATCTCGGAGATTCTTCTCTGATTGGCCGCGATCGGAACTCAGCAGCGTCGCGACATCGAGTCGAACGAGCGGGAAGCAGAGGAGTCGAGCGACAGCACGCGCGGTGAGACTCTTTCCGCAACCTTGCACACCCAGCAGTAGGACCCCTTTCGGAGTTGGGATGCCTTTACGTTGGGCGTCGTCGCCGAATGCCAACGCTCGTTTAGCCATCCAATCCTTGAGCGCATCCAGTCCGCCAATTTCACTGACACCTTCTTGAAGCTCTTGAAATTCCAGCATTTCAGAGCCTTGAACCATGTGTTTTTTCTCGGCGACGAGCATCGCGTAGACCTCGTCGTCTATGGTCGTTCGACCCGTTAAAGCGCGGGTCAATGATTGCCGAGCTTGCCGAGCCGTCAGGCCAAGGACTGTCTTCAACAGCCGCTCTTGTTGTGTCTTCGTCAGCTTGAGTGGGAGCTCGCCGCGGTGTTGACGTTGAATCAGGAGTTCTTGGAGTTCATGCCGGAGATCTTCGATGGCCGGTAGCGGTAGTTCGACCGAAACCGAATCGCGGCGCAGTTCGACTGGCACATGAGTCTCTGGTCCCATGAAGAGCAGGGTCTTGTTTTGCTCGGCGAGAGTTGGAACGAGATCTCGTAGTTTCCTCACGATCAACGGATCGCTGAGAAATGGATGGAAGTCCTTCAGAAGGAAGACGTGCTCGTGCGGGTAATCACGAATGAGCGAGAGGAACTCGAAAGGAGACTGGTTCTTTACCGAGCCTCCTTCAGGTGCGGGCGAAGGTCCATCGGTCGCAGTCCAAACGACGAGTCCTCGATCGAGTGACAAGGCGAGGCTCGCCAGTTCCGCTTCCCAGCGGTCTTCCTCCCAAGTGGTTAGGAACATGACCGGGAAGTGCGACTGAATTCGGACGCGAATAAGTTCGAGCGTTTCGGCAGTGGTCATGAATGCGAGCTGAAGTCAGAGGAAGACTGGGGCACGGGTATTAAGCCTTCGAGCGTCGCGAGTAGAACGGCAGTGCGACGATTGTTGCCACTTCGTTTTTGCCTCGGATGTCGATATCGACCGTTGCTCCGATCTGCGCGAGATCGACGGAGACGAACGCCATCGCGATCGCCTTTTCTAATGTTGGAGAAAACGTTCCCGAGGTCACTTGGCCGATCGGCTGACCATCTTTGAGAACGATCGCACCTTCACGGGCGATACGTTTGCCCGCGAGCTGCAAGCCGACTCGCTTCCGCTTTGCTCCCGCTTGCTCAATGCCAACAAGTGCCGCTTTTCCGATGCAGTCGGTCTTCTGCAGTTTGACCGCGAATTGAAGTCCCGCGCTCAGTGGGTCAATAGCTTCGGTAAGTTCATGCCCATAGAGCGGCATCGCAGCTTCGAGTCTCAAGGTATCTCGACAGCCCAGTCCCGCAGGCACGATGCCGACTGACTCACCTGCAGACATCAGGCGATCGGCAAGCTCAATGGCTCGATCGGTGGGCAGGATGATTTCGAAGCCATCTTCACCGGTGTATCCAGTGCGACTCACGATGGCGGGCGCGTCGAGTACGGGCACTTCATGAGCGGAGTAGTACTTCAAGCTCAACGATGCCGCGCTGCCGATGGCGGTCATCACGTCAACCGACTTCGGGCCTTGAAGAGCGAGCATGGCGTGGGACTCAGCGAGATTCGAAATCGTCGCGTTGAAGTTGCCAAGTTGCTGTTCCAGCCAACTGATGATCTTGCCTTGGTTCGAAGCATTCACGACGAGCAAGTAAGACGACGGCAGCCGATAGACGAGCACGTCATCGAGCACGGTTCCTCGCTCGTTGGTCACGAGGGCGTATCGCACTTGCCCGACGCTGAGCTTCGACACGTCGTTGGTCACAACATGATCGAGCAGTCGGCAGGCATCAGGGCCGGTGAAGAGCAACCGCCCCATGTGAGAGACATCAAAGAGTCCTGCTGCGCGTCGCACGGCGTGATGTTCTTCAACGATCGTCGAGTATTGAACTGGCATGTGCCAACCACCGAACTCGACCATGCGAGCACCGCGAGCGACATGCCAATCGTGAAGGACTGTTTGTTGGAGCGAAGCAGATTCGGTCATAAGAACGTCCATCGTGTGGGCGAGAGAAAGAGAGCTGCCGACGAACTTTAGCCGCGCGCGAATGCTCGACTACTCCGGCGGGCGAGGTCCGAGAAATTGGTAGTAGGTGCAGGCCAACTTGCCGTTGTAGATCTTTCGCCGCCGAGTTGCTTCGCGGTTGATCAACTTCTCGAAGCCGCCATGTGTTGTGATCAAGAAGCAGCTCCAGTCCGGTAAGAATTCCCACACTTCGCCGATGTCTTGATAGAGCTGGTCGACTTCTTCAACGTCACCGATGCGTTCGCCGTAGGGCGGATTTGTGATCCAACATCCGTAAGGCTGCTTCGAAGCAAAGGCTTCGCAACGTCGTTGTTGAAAGGCAATGCAGTCCGCGACTCCCGCTTGCCGAGCGTGGTACTTGGCGAGCTCGATCACTTTGCCGTCGATATCCGATGCCCAGAGTGGCTCGGCGAAGGTTGGTTGGATGAGTGATTGAGCTTCATCGCGCAAGTCTCGCCACATCGAGCGACTAAGTTGTGGCCAATGGCTCGAGGCGAAGTCTCGTTGTAATCCCGGAGCAATGTTGCGACCGATCAAAGCGGCTTCGATCGGGATGGTTCCGCTGCCACAACACGGATCAGCGAAGGGACGACCGCTGTGCCACACACTGAGCTGCACGAGAGCTGCGGCCAACGTCTCGCGAATCGGAGCTGCGGCGTTGAGCGTTCGATAGCCGCGCTTGTGAAGTCCAGGTCCGGTGGTGTCGATGGTCAGCGTGGCTTCGTCTTTCAGCATCGAAATCTCGACGGCGTATTTCGGTCCGGTCTCGGGCAACCAGTCGAGGTCGTAGACATCTCGCAAGCGATTGACGATCGCCTTCTTCACGATGCGTTGGCAGTCGGGCACGGAGTGCAACATCGACTTTACGGAGCGGCAATTGACGGGGAATTCGGCGTCCCTGGGTAGCCAGCGTTCCCACGGCAAGGCGATCGTTCGGTCGAACAGCTCTCCGAAGTCGCGCGCCGGAAACTGACCAAGCACGAGGCCAACTCGCTCTGCTGACCTCAGCCACAGGTTGGTTCGACAGATGGCTTCCAATGGTCCTTTGAAGAACACATGCCCGTCGATGACGCGTTGCTCGGAATAACCCAGTGCCTGCAACTCCCGACCGACAACTGCCTCAATGCCGAAGCTGGTGGTGGCAACAAACTGAAACAGCTCAGACGACATCGTGAATTGAGACTCTCTGCGGATGGAGATGGATGCTCGGTCGAACTTTCAAATCGAGGGGATTTCAGAGGAGCCAGCCGCAGAAGTCCAACACAACAAAGTTTGCGATGCAGTTTAGACTCTTCAGAAATGAAACACTCCACAGATGAGCCAAGTTTTGCCTCGGTCAAAGTAGCCGTCATCGCTCCGCGTGACGTGCCTTCCGAGTTTGAGTTCGAACATGTGGCGATCTTCGTTGGCAGGTAATGGCGTTGGGATGAAGGCTCATCACGCGGAGCGATGATGGCTACTTTGGTTTGAGGCGCAGCCTCGTTGGTGTCTTTCGGTGAGAAACCTTGGTTAACGCGTCGACATGACGGACCGAATCAAGGTCGCCACACTTTCGTTGCTCGCAGCGTGTCGGGCGCTGAGTGGAAACGGTTAATCCCGGCACTCTTTCACATGGAGGTTGAAGATGCAGTTCGATCATTTGAGTCTGCGAGATGACGTTGAAGTCGGGCGTCGACTGTCGGCTTGGTTGCCTCAGCAGCGGTGGTTTGCGACGAAGTCCAAACGCGTTGCGAGCGTTGCCATCGTGGATGGGGCGACCATTCGAGAGACCGCTGACTCGGTGCAGTTTGTCGCGCTGCTCAGTGTTAAGTTTGAAGACGGTGCGCTGGATCTCTATGCCGTTCCGCTGGAGCTAGCTTCCTGCGGCACTCAAGCGATGCTGGCGCAGGTGCAGACTTCGCATGGTCCGCTTGATTTGTACGAATGCTTGTCGTCCGAGTTCTGGCTCAGCCTGTTGACGAAGCTGTTGGTTGAAGGCGGCGCCATCCAGACGGACTCTGGCGGTGAACTGCGAGCCGAAGTCTCTCGCGCGTTTGTGCCCGAGCATGTGATGTTGTGTGGACCGGAAGACGTAGCGGTGCATGGCGGTCAGCAGAGCAATACTTCGGTATCAATCGGCTCGTCGTACTTCCTGAAGTTGTTTAGACGGCCTCAAGTCGGGCTCAATCCCGATGCTGAAATCGGCTCGTTCCTGACCGAGCACGGTTATGCCAACACGCCGGCTGTGGCGGGAACGATCACCTACACGCCACGCGATGCGGAACCTCGTTGCTTGGCCATTTTGAGTCAGCGATTGGTGGCCGAGTCCGAAGCATGGTCGTACTGCTTGAAGCTGCTCGGTCAGTTTTGGCAGCGGCTAAGTCAGCATTCTGAACTGCTGAAGCAAGCACCCAAACCGGTCCAGTGGCGACTGGATGCCGATAGGCAAGACTCGTCGGCATCGGAAGCTCCGGCGGCGATTAGCGAACTCGTGAGGGACTCGATTCACGCTGCGGCTCTGATGGGGCAACGGACTGCGGAGCTGCATCTGACATTGGCAGAAGGCACCGAAGCTGCGTTCGTTCCGGAACCGCTGACGTCCTCTAATTTGCGACAATTGGTGTCGCTGATTCAGAGTGAGATCAAGACGTCCGAAGACCTACTCGCTGCGCGACGCGACGTCGTGGCGTCGATCGGTGCGACCAAGTTTGCGATTGAGTTCGCCGCTCGCTCAACCGAGTTTCTCAACAGCTTGATGTCGGATGATACTGAGCCTGGTTGTTCGATGATCCGAGTGCATGGCGATTATCACTTGGGGCAAGTGCTGCGTACGCTCGATGACTTTCAGATTATCGATTTTGAAGGCGAACCCGACCGGCCGTTGGTTGAACGTCGCCAAAAGCGTCCGGTCTTCAAAGACCTCGCCGGTATGTTGAGATCATTTCACTACGCCTCTAACGCTGGAGCTGTCGGGCTGATTGATGCGTTACGTGATCTGCCGCCGCAGACGGATATCGCTGGCTGGCAGCAGTATTGGTTTTCGTCGGTCGCGCGAGCCTTTATTTCGACATACTCCTCGGCGGTAGCAGATCGAAAACTGCTACCATCAGACCGCCCGACGGCTCAGCGGTTGCTCGATGTCTTCCTGCTAGAGAAAGCGCTCTACGAACTTCGGTATGAACTCAATAATCGCCCCGACTGGGCCAACATCCCCATTATCGGACTCAGCCAAACCTTGGGGATCGAGTAGTAAGTAGCTTGGGATTCCATCCCGAGCCGCAGCGGTAATAACACCCCTTCAAACCCACGTTCGGCCGTCAACCACGAGCCACCCCGCCCCGATCAGTGCCAAACCTACCGCTTACCAAGGCGCCGCAAATGCAATAAGGCGAGATGGAATCCCGACCTGCTCTCAAACAACGGCGCGTCACAGTTCGATGACAACAACAATTGCCAGCACTCTCTATCTTCACTCAAGACCGCTGCGGAACCTCATGAGATACACCGCATGCAGCCGTATCCGAGTTATGCCGCATGTGGCCATAACAGGTTATCCACCCACCAAGAGGCTCCGCCGGTTGGTTGACAAACCGCTGGATCCAAGCCACTTTGACTAAGGAAGGCTTGAGCAGTCCTCGACGCATGGCCGAGTTATCCAGCGTGCTGCTTAATTCTCTCTTCGCTGGTTTGGGAGACGACGACCGTGGCGCTGCCAACTTTCAAATACCACCCAGACCCACTCGCGACCGGCATGGTTGTCAAGTCCGACACGGAATGCGCCTGCTGCGGCAAGGCGCGCGGCTTCATCTACACCGGTCCGGTCTATGCGGTGGAGGAATATGACCGATGCATCTGCCCGTGGTGCATTGCAGACGGCTCGGCTCATGAAAAGCTGGAAACGAGTTTCACCGACGATGCCGGCATTGGCGGAGGCGGGATGTGGGATGAGGTGCCGGAAGATGTGATCGAGGAAGTCGCCTATCGCACCCCCGGATTCTCTGGCTGGCAGCAAGAGCAATGGTGGACCCATTGTGGCGATGCGGCTCAGTTCATCGGGCGGGCAGGGAAGCAGGAGCTAACAGCACTTGGACCCCAGGCGATTGCCGCGATCCAAGATTCCGCTGGACTCTCCGATGGCCCCGAATGGGATGGGTTTTTCTCGGCACTGGACAAGGAAGGTTCGCCCACAGCCTACATGTTTCGGTGTCGGAAGTGTGGTGAGTTGGGCGGCTACCAAGACTGCGACTAAAGGGCCGTAGCGAACCAAGCGTTGCACCTGACCGCAGTCGTTCTGATAAATGATATCTCCATTGTTGCATATGTCCGCTCGCTTGTAGTGTCTCGTCGGTGCGGAATTTGGTCGGGAATATAATTGATATTGGGCAGCCTCTTGAGGTTGCCCTTTTTGTGCACGGCGAGCCGGTTCGTGAGCGGTGATGAAGGTGCTTGGGGCGGCTCACGGGCGGGAATCATCGGGATTGGCGTGGGCTCACGGGCGGTCGTTTCAGAGGGCTGATGTTAAAGTCGCTCGGGATCGTTGCGCTGCGATGTCTTATGAGTTAGCTCTCCGTCTTCGTGTTGATTCTTGGGAGGGCGAGGCTCCTCAACGGAGATGGCGGAGAACCGCATTAACAACAGCTCTTCATCAGGAGCCTACCGACCATGCTGCTTCGAAAGTTGATTGGATGCGTTTTCGTTTTGGGCTGGGGGCTGACGCTGGGACTTGCGGGTGAGTTACGTCCGACTCAGCAGACGGCGGTGGCTGATGTGGAGTCGCGGCAAGAGCTGCTGAAGGCCGTCAACAAGTCCATCTGGGAGTTCGCCGAAGTTGGGCTCGAAGAGCGTCGGTCGTCGGAGTTGTTGGTTTCGAAACTTAAGCAAGAGGGTTTCGAAGTGAAGACCGGAGTCAGCGGCATGCCGACTTCGTTTGTCGCCACATTTGGGTCGGGGAAGCCGGTGATTGGCATCCTGGCCGAGTACGACGCCTTGCCGGGGCTCTCTCAAAAAGTGGAAGGCGACCGCGTGCCGGTTGTCGAAGGTGCTCCCGGACATGGTTGCGGACATAGCGGTCTGGGGACCGGTGCTCTGGGGGCGGCAATCGCTGTCAAATCCGCTCTGCAGAAGCACAACATCCAAGGCACTTTGAAGGTGTTTGGCACTCCGGCTGAGGAGACCTTGATCGGCAAGGTCTACATGCTGCTGGATGGCCAGTTCGATGACCTGGATGTCTGCCTGCACTGGCATCCGGCCAATAAAACCGGAGTCTGGGCGGGCAGCTCGAAAGCCGCGGCGTCCGTGAAGTTCACCTTCAAAGGCACGGCTGCTCACGCGGCTGGAAGTCCCGAAAAGGGCCGCAGCGCTTTGGATGCGGTCGAGCTGATGAACGTGGGCGTGAACTTCATGCGCGAGCACATCAAAGAAGACGCTCGCCTGCATTATGTCATCACCGACGGCGGGGGTGCTCCCAATGTTGTCCCGGCTTCCGCGACGGTCTGGTACTACATACGGGCAGACAAGCACAAAGACGTCGAGAACTATTTCGACTGGGTCCAAGACATCGCGAAGGGTGCCGCGTTGATGACTCGCACCAAGGTCAGCCTGCAAATCGAGACCGACTGCCACGAGCTGGTTCTCAATGAACCGCTCAACGAGATGTTGCACCAGGCGTTGGTTAGCGTCGGTCCGCCCAAATTCACGGACACAGAACGAGCCTTGGCAAGACGCTTGCAGCAACCAGTCATCGACGAGTTCGGTACTTCGATCAAAGTCGCCATTGAAGAGAGAGTGCAGACCTTGCAGGAGGCTGGCGAGATCAGCAAAGGCTCGACCGATGTGGGCGACATCAGTTGGTACGTGCCGACCGCTGGTTTGCGAGTGGCCTGTTTCGCCGCCGAGAGCCCCGGACATAGCTGGCAAAACGTGGCTGCGATGGGCTCGACGATCGGTGAAAAAGGCATGATCGTCGCCTCAAAGGCCCTGGCCATTGCCACGCTGGACTTGTTCGAAAAGCCCGAGCTGGTGGCCGCCGCCAAAGCCGACTGGAAACAGCGAATGGACGGCGTGAAGTACACGTCGCTGATCCCCAAGGGTCAGAAGGCGCCTGCGAAGATTCGCTAAGGAAATGTCTCAAGCAGTGGCGCGGAGTACTCGGAGAACGTGCGAAAACGGGCTCTACTCTTTCTCAGCGCTCACGGCGAATTCAGCGATTCACAAAGGCGATAAACGCCAAGGCGCCAGGACGCGGAGGAAGAGGGATGAGCGGCGGACGTTGGATTCCAGCTCTCTGAGCCTTTGATGGAACTGGGATCTGCGGAATCTCTGAGTTCTCTGGTCGATCGAGATTTCCGATTGAACCGAATCTCGGTCGTGTGCCGATAACAGCGATGTTTCCGAGTGTCGGAGTCGTTGCGCTTCGTGGGGACCTCCGTCGGAAACGGACAGCGATGCGAAAAGGCGACTGCATATGATCGAGTCTTACTGGGGATTGACCGCCTCTCCGTTTGCGAACCGTTTGGATGCGCGTTGGTTTCACGAAAGCCCGGTGCATGAGGAAGCTCTCGCGCGACTCTTCTACGTGATCGAGCAGCAACGCGGACTCGGAGTGCTGACCGGTGGAGCTGGCTCAGGTAAGTCACTGCTGTTGAAAGTTGTGGGCCATCAAGTCCGGCGGAGTCGACGACATCATGCTGGCGTGGATTTGGTGGGGCTCGACGCTCATGAATTGCTCTGGCAGATCGCATCCGCACTGCAACTTGCTCCCAATCCGGCGGCTACTCGCTGGACCTTGTGGCGCTCCGTGGCTGACCACATCGAGTCGCTGAAGCTGGCTCGAGCACAACTGGTCTTCACACTGGAGCACATCGAACGAGCGGACGGTAGTTGTCACAACTTGCTGGAACGACTCTTCCACTTCGCGGAAGCCAAAGGCAGCGTCACGTTCTTGGTCGGTGCGCGTTCGAGTGAGTATTCGAAATTGGCACGCTTGCTGGGTTCTCATGCCGATCTGCGCGTCGAGCTGACTCCGCTGATGCTCGAAGATACGGGCGACTTCATTCAGGACATGCTGCAGCGAGCTGGCTGCGAACGAGCCATTTTCGGCGGCGACGCGGTCATTCGATTGCATGCTCTATCGCGAGGCTGCCCGCGAACACTTTGTCGTTTGTGCGAGCTGTCGCTTATCGCCGGCATGGCTGAAGAACGCGAAGTGATCGACGAGGACCTGATTGATTCCGTCGCGGAAGAACTCGCGGCGTCGAACGAAGTCGAAGACTTCTCGGTTCTGCAACACGAGTATGTGTAACCGTTGCGACTGTGCTGTCCTCGGCGTTGATCCAGTCTTGGTTTTAGGTGATCAGCAATCGCCTCACGCAGAGGCGCGGAGATCGCGGGGAAGAGTGAACTTCTTCAACGGCTAACTCCGCGTTCCCGGCGACTCTGCGTTAGAATTCTTCCAGAGGCGAGTTCGGCGTTCTTGGCCTAAGCAATCAAGTCCCGCAGCTTCTTCATGTAGTCGGGAATCTCGCCATACGGGTCGGCTTCTTCGTACTCGAGCACTAGGTAGCCTCGGTAGTTGGCTTGCTTGAGGATGTCGACCATTCGCTTCAGATCGCCAGGCTGCTTCTGGCCCTTGGCGACGACAGACACTTTTATCTGAGCATTCACCGCATACGGAGCGATCTGTTCGAGGTCGGCGTAGGGGTCGTCAGTGCGGAAGTTGCCGCTGTCATAATTAATGCCGAACCACGGCGATGACTTCACTCCTTTGACGATGGCCAGCAGTTGAGCCGGCGTTGCGGTGATGCCGCCATGATTCTCCAACGCGAGAATCACACCCTTCTGAGCGGCGTAGTCCAAGCTCTCGTTGATGCCGGCAATGCAGCGTTCACGAGCTGCTTCTTCAGTGTCTCCCTTAGGCACGTTGCCCGCGAAGATGCGAATGACTGGGGCACCCATGAAGGCCGCGTGGTCAATCCACTGCTTGCACGATTCGAGTTGCTGCTTTCGCTTCTCGGGATCGACGACGCAGAAGTCGTTGCCGATGGCGGTGCCAGAAATATCCAGGCCCAGGCGGAAGGTGCGTTCTTTGATCGAGACGAGGTACTCGGGAGTGATGTCTTTGGGAAAGTAATAAGACGTCAGTTCGGTACCCGCGAGATCGAGCTTAGCGCAGTAGTCGATGAAGTCTTCGAGCTGCATCTTGGCTTCTTTGCGAGTCTCGGCCGTGCCGCCTTTGGGCAGGAGCTTGTTGAAAGAGTACGCGGCCAGACTGAGCTTCATGTAGGACTTGCCATTGCGAGTGATCGGCTCAGCAGCGCGGACATTCGGTAACGATGCCGCTCCTAAAGTGGCGACGGCACCGGCAGCTAAGAAACCTCGGCGAGAGAGAACGGTCATGACAGCGGGCTCCTTGAAGTAGGTCGGATGAGACGAATCAGAACTCGACATCGTGGATTAGGGCAGGTGCCGAGCCGGGAAGCAAAGCAGTGCCGGGCTTTAGCGTACTTCTCGCCGTTGCGTTCATTCGTTTTTTGAAACGCAAAGACGCCAGGAAGAGAACCGTGAGCGTTACGTTCGAAGTCCGGCGGTCATGTCGAAGGCCAGGCTCCAAGTTATTTGAAACGCTGAGAAGCGGAGCACTCAGAGGGCGAGGTGGGAATTGTTCGGCAGCAGGAGGACGCTTCGAGCTTCTCTTATCCGGGCACCGTTGCAGTCACTTGGCTTGAACTGACTGTGTGAGTTCTTCCATCCGCGTTTCGAGCGCGGTGAGTCGCGACTTCAATCGGGCGACTTCGTCTTGCAGGACATAGCCCAGTTTGACTCCGACCTTAGCGACAGACGGTGGGAGCACGTCGGCTGACTCATCGGCCCATTGCGTGCGCGTTAGCCACATGAGTCCGTCGCCGGTTTGCATCAGGCTACCTCGTTCGGGGCATGTCAAAAGTACGCGACCCGGCACTCCACGCCACGGCAAGTGAGGCTCAAGCTCGGCCCGCCAAACGATCAATTTGCGGTCGTTCAACCAGGTGTAAGCGCCCGGATGAGGATCGCTCGCGGCACGAATCAAAGCATGGATTTCAACAGCAGGCCGATGCCAGTCGATGAGGCCATCGTCGGGGCCGCGCTTGCCGTTGTAGGTCGCCAACACTTCGTCTTGAGGACGAGGGTTCCATTCGCCCGACAGGAGTTTTGGCAACCACTCATCAAGCGCCGCTGTGATTGATGACTCCAGCTTTTGTGCCACGTCCGAGGCGTAGTCGTGCGGCGAGATCTCGAAGGGCTTTTGAGCGAAGATCGGTCCCGAGTCCGTGCCCTCGTCCATCAAGAAGAAGGTTGCTGCGCCGGGTGCTCCATCCAGAACCAACCAAGCCAACGGAGCGCGACCTCGACCACTCGGCAAGAACGTGGGATGGAATCCAATGCTGCCATACTTCGGGACGGCGAGCAGTTCGGCCGCGACAAGTTGCGACAGGCCGACCACGAACATGAGATCGGGTTGCCATTCTCGGACCTGAGCGACGACTGCGGCATCATTGATGTTGCGAAAGACGACGCACGGAATGCCGGCGGGCTGTGCGAGTTCTTCCAGGTCATCGAATCCGGTCACAGTGTGGGCCGAGGCTTCTCTTAATTGCAGCGCTCCGACGACGGGTGCCTGGTGCTTGATCAAAGCTTGCAAGGTGAGAGTCGTCGCGCGAGTCGCTCCGGCAATGACGATGCGCGATACCGGTGAGGTCGGAGTCATCTCGAATCCTTTCTGGCATGCTTCGGAGCACGTCTGCAATCACTTCCCGATGTCGTTCCTTGGCTGCAGGAAAATCAGCCGGAATGCTCATCTCGGGAGTTCATCGAGTCCAACTTCTCACGGCCATTGGCGACTTAGCCATTCGCCGCCGTCGCACAGGCTGCGGAGATTTTCCCAGGTATAGAGCCCGGTGTTGTGGCGATCATTCCAAGTGATCTTGAGCGCGTAGTTGCCTTGAAGTTCAGCGGCGACGATTTCGATGCCTTCCGGGACTTCGTCAATGCCGACCACGCGGCGCCCGGTGAATTCGTCGACACAGCTCGCGCAGGGGCAACGTCCGCGTAGATAGCGAAATGGCAACCGAAAGCTCTCGCCAGTAGGCCAACCAATTTCGAGCACGCCTTCAGCTCGGTGTGCTTTTAATGACTTCGGAGGTTGTTGAGTCACAGTCGTTCCTTGGGAAATGACGTCGAGACCAGGTGTTGTCTCGCTACGCAACGCGAACCAGAACATACGAGTTAGGAAACAATCGGACTGGCTAGTTGGGCCTGTCGGCGCGGCGATTTGAATGAGATCAAGTCGCGACCAGCGTTGCTCCTGAGGGCGGGAGTTGTAATGTCGATGTGGCTGACGTCGACCCACAGCTTGTTCCCCCAATGAGTCCCGAGGAGATCTCATGCGTGCTGCTTGCCGATTTGTGTCACGCGTTGCCTTCGCTGTTATCGCCGCCGTTTCGACGCTGACGGTGATTGGAGCTGAGCTACCCGAATCGAAACCATTGGGAGACCAAGTTCGAATTGCGATCATCGGCGATTCGACGGCCGCGAGTTACGACCGACCGCCGACAGACCGATCAACATTGACCGGTTGGGGGCAAGTTTTTGGTGAGTCTTTCAATGAACGAGTCTCGGTGCTGAATCATGCGGCTTCGGGGCGAAGTTCGAAGAGTTTCCGAGCTGAGAAACGATGGCAACCGGTACTCGCTGCGAAGCCCGACTTTGTCTTTATTCAGTTCGGTCACAACGACCAAAAGGGCAAAGGGCCAGAGCGCGAGACTGATCCCGAAACGACCTATGCCGACAACTTGAAGCAGTACATTCAAGAGGCTCGCGACGCAGGTATCCGTCCGGTTTTGGTAACTCCAGTGGCACGGCGCATCTTCGAGAATGGCAAGCCCGTCACGACGCTGACGCCCTATGCCGATGCGACGAAGAAAGTCGGACGCGAACTCAACGTGCCCGTGGTGGATTTGCATGCGGCCAGCTTGGCCCTGTTCGAGAAGCTTGGCGATGTAGGTAGCGCAGACTTCAGCCCGAACGCGTCGGATCGAACACACTTCTCTCGCAAAGGCGCTCTCGCAATCGCGCGACTGGTTGCCGAGCAAGTGCCCGAGTCGTTGAAGCCCCTGCTCAAGACTGAGGCTTCATCGAAATGACTGCGGCTGTTGAGTTAAGCGACCCAGTTCGCTCCGCAGGCCTCGCAACAGAAGTACGAGTCGTGCTGATCGCAGTCCGTCGCCAGTTGGAGTGGAAGAACCTGTGCTCGATCGCATTCAGGGCATCGTGAGTTGCTCTTCAGCAGTCTCGCACGGCGAGCCAATTGGTACTGCACTTGAGTTCGCAGCTTGCGAGCTTCGACAGCGAAGGACAGCACGTTTGATTGGCTGTCGGCGACGGCTGAATGGTCAGCGGCTTCGTCAGCCGGATGAAAGACGCGCAGGTCGGTGGGGCGATAGATCGAGAGTCGGCTCATCCTTGAGCTTCCTTGCTTGCGAGAGTCCGTTCATCAACCAGGCGACTCATTCTGAGCCGCAGCGGGCCGGGACGTTAGGCACAGCTCAGCCCGCCAGCAAGAGGTCGAAAAGTCGCCTTAACCTCGACCGAGATAAAGCTGCTGAGTCGGCAGAACGATCGCTTCTAAGAAGTTGACGTCTGGCGGAACGGTCAGCATCGCGATGGCTGCATTGGCGATTGTCTCCATCGACATCATGGGCTCGTCGTCAGACTTCAACCCCGATTCCTGCCGACGCTCGACAGCGACATTCCCCGGATGAAGGCAACTACAGACGATGCCGTGCGGCCGGCCATCAATCGCGGTGGCTTGAGTTAGTCCCCACACACCGAACTTGGCTGCGGCGTAGGGCGTGTTGCCTTCGCGCGGTCGCTGCGCCGAGATCGATCCGATATTCAAAATCCGCCCGCCGCCTTGAGGCTTCATGATGCGGAAGGCTTCGCGGCTGCAGAGGAACGCGCCCGTCAGACACGCTCCGATCACGTTGTCCCAACCTTGTTTGGTGATCTGGTCGATCGGACCGCCGTCGAAGTTGCCAGCGTTGTTGACGAGGATGTCGACTCGACCAAAGTGCTTGGCGACTCGGTCGAAGAAGTCGACCACCGCTGTCTCATCCCCGACGTCGACTCGTCCTTGCAGAACTTCCACGCCTTCCGCTGAGAACTCGTCCGCCACGACGGCGAGCTTATCGGCGTTGCGAGCGCAGAGTGCCAAGCGGCATCCCTCATTGGCCAAGGCTCGCGCGATCGCTTTTCCAATTCCTTGATTGGCTCCCGTCACTACTGCGACTTTGCCTTCCAAGCGTTTCATGAACCGGTCCTTTCGGGGGCTGGGTGTTCTGAGTCCTGGGCTTTAGGGGGGCGGGGAGTCGCCAGCTCACGCCGAGCCGCCGGGCTGTCCGCCACCCTGCTGGTGGTAGCCTAAACGCCGCAATGGATCGGCGACATCCTCGCGCAACTCTAGACAGCCTAAGTCCTTGCTGCTCAAGTAACGAGTGGCGAATTGAGCCTTTCAAAGCTCATCTTGCACAGCTTGGATAAGATGGATAATCTGGATAATCGATACAATCGTCAAACTGAGAACTGGCGGTTGTTCGCTGTTTGTCGGGTTTTAGAGAGAAGGAGAGACCCATGAAGCGAATTCAGTTTGCCGGCCTGGCCGGATTGGCGACGACCGGCTTGGCTTTCGGAGTGGTGCGAGCCCAAGAGTGCTGCACGCCGATCGTTTGCCCGGTTCCGGTCGCGGTTGAATGTGCGCCGGCGCCTGTTGTCGAGCAGTACGTGCTGCAAGAACACACCGAAATGGTTCCCGTCACGACCATGCGACGGCAGCGGGTTCAAAGCACGGTTTATCAGGCTCAGCAGAGACCTCGGACGCAGACCGTTTACGAGCAAGTTGCTGAGTACGTCAACGTGCCAACACAGCAGACAGTGATGGCTCAGAAGGTGGTGATGCAGCCTCAGACCGTCACCACGATGCAGGCTTATTACCGCGACGTGCAGGTTCAGACTCCCGTGCAGACTTATGAGAATCAGCAAGTCGAGCGCGAGGTGGAGGTCACTCGCAACGTGGCGCACGAAGTGAAGTTTCGAGTCAATCGCACCATCGTGCAGCGCATCGAGATTCCCGGTCATCCAACTCAAGAGCGCGTGCTGAGAACTGAGCCGGGACAATGTCAGACACGAACCGAGATGCGTCCGCAGACCTTCCGCGAGAAGCAAGTCGGCACGGTCCAAGTTCCGAAGACTGTGATGCAAACGCAGACTCAAAAGGTGCTCGACTACCGACCGGTACAAACCACTCAGCACGTTCCAGTGGTCGTCGCGGTGCCTGAAGTTCAAGCGGCGAGCCAGCAAGTGCTGCAGTATCGGTCCGTGCCGAGAACTGTCACGACGATGGAGTCCGTTAGCGTACCGGTCGTCGTTGAGCACGAGGTCGATGTGCCGCAAGTTGAGTACGTCCCCGTGCGTCGCGTGAGTTACGTACCAGCCTCGTCATTGATCGTTCGCTAGGTGCGAGTGCTCGTGAGACAGCGCCGCTGCTTGGCGTCGGCCGTTTCAATCGCGGTTCCATCAGAGGGCGAACTGCGGTCGTTGATGTAGAGTCTCGACGCCTCATTTTTCAGAGGCGTCGATTCAACTCTTGGAAGAGGGACTCTTCATTGATGACTACGTTGCGAGCCTGGTTGGTTGGTTTGATCGCCTGTTGGTTCTCGATTGGGATCGGTTCGACATCAGCCGCTGAGACCGGACAACTCCCGAACATCGTTTACATCTTGTGCGATGACTTGGGTTACGGAGATGTCCGTTGTTTGAATCCTGATGGAAAAATTGCGACACCGAATTTCGATCGCATCGCGCGCGAGGGGATGATCTTTACTGACGCTCATTCGGGGTCGGCGGTTTGTACGCCGACGCGATACGGAGTGATGACGGGTCGTTACGCCTGGCGATCGAAGCTGCAAAGCGGTGTGCTGGGTGGGCTGAGTCCTCGCTTGATCGAACCTGGGCGCGAGACCGTGGCGTCGTTGCTCAAGAAGAAGGGTTATCAGACCGCGTGCTTCGGCAAGTGGCACCTCGGTATGAACTGGGTGTTAAAGCCTGGCAAGTCGGTCAATGAACTGAGCATTGAATCGCGCGAACAAGTGTGGAACGTCGATTACACACAGCCGATTAGCGACGGCCCGAACGCGGTTGGCTTCGAGCATTACTTTGGCATCAGCGCGTCGCTCGACATGGTGCCGTATGTCTTCATCAAGAACGATCGCCCGCTGTCCGCGCCGACGCTCGATAAGAACTACGAGATGATGTTGGGGCGTTCGAAGATGACTCGTCTGGGGCCGACGGCTGCCGACTTTGACGCGTTCGATGTGCTGCCTCGACTGACAAGAGAGTTGACGGACTACATCGAACAACGCTCGGCGGCGGGGAAGTCGGCGAGCCCGTTCTTCGCGTATGTGCCGCTGGCTTCGCCTCACACTCCGATCGTGCCGACAGCGAAGTGGCAGTCGAAAAGTGGACTCAATCCTTACGCCGACTTCGTGATGGAGACCGATGCGGCTGTCGGTCGCGTCTTAGAAGCTCTCGATCGCACGGGGCTCGCGGCCAACACATTGGTCGTGCTGACCAGTGATAATGGATGCTCGCCAGAGGCTGACTTCGATGAGTTGTTGGCGAAGGGGCACAACCCCAGTCATGTGTTTCGCGGTCACAAGGCCGACATTTACGAAGGCGGGCATCGCATTCCGTTCTTGGTGCGTTGGCCGGACCGAGTCAAAGCAGGCACGAAGTCGGATTCGATCGTGTGTTTAACCGACTTGATGGCCACAGCCGCAGACATCACTGGGCAAAAGCTGGCCGAGAGTGCTGGCGAGGACAGCGTCAGCATCTTGCCGCAACTGACGGGTGATGCGTCGAAGCCGGTTCGTCGGAGCATCGTCAATCATTCGATCAACGGTTCGTTCGCGATTCGCGACGGACAATGGAAGCTTTGCTTGTGCCCTGGATCCGGTGGTTGGAGTGCTCCGCGTCCTGGTCGAGACGATCAAACCAAACTGCCTCCAGTGCAGCTCTTCAATTTGGAGACCGACATCGCTGAAAAGACCAATGAGCAAGCCGCGCATCCAGAGATCGTCGACAAGCTGTCGAAGCAGCTCGAAGAGATTGTCGCGAACGGCCGGAGTACGCCGGGTGCGGCTCAAGCCAACACCGTGACGCCCAACATTTGGAAGTTCAGCAAGCGGAAGTAGAGGCGGCTTAGTATCGGCCAGTGAATCAGACTGAGTCGCTCCGCGACTCAGCTACGTAGCTCAGACGCTCTGCGACTGAGAATGTCCTCCGCCTGCAGCGTGACATCAACGAGTTCAACGCCATCGCCACGGGTGATGGTGACTCGCGAGCTGCCGCAATGAGGACACACGAAGCTCAGCTCGGCGGTTGTGTAATTCGTCTGACAAGACTGGCAGCGGCACGTCAGGCCAATGTCTTCAATGGCCAGGACCGCCTCGCGACACATTGTGCCGAGCTTCAAGCGTTCGAACGCTTCGCTCATGAGGATCGGTTCGACGCCCGAAAGCAGTCCGACTTCGATCCGCACTTGAGTGACCTGAGTCGCATGGTGCTCGGCAGCGATGGCATCGACTTGCCGCAACAGCGTCTCAACGAGCGAGGACTCATGCATAGCTTTGCTGCCTGCAGCGGGGGCTGTCGTTAGGTCACGAGTGAGGTACTCAAAAAGCGAACCCGAAGCGTCAGCGAGTGCTTGATCGTTGCGTCCATCGGACGCGCAACGCACTTGCTGACGCTTCGGGTTGTACAACTGACAGAGCGCTATTCTTCAACGCGATAGAGGTGCGTTTCAGTTCGCAAGAACAACGCTTTGCCGGCCACGGCAGGCGACGCCATGAAGCCACCGCTGAGCTGATTCACCGCCAGCTCTTTGTATTCGCGACCTGGAGCAATCACGGTGGCTTTGCCATCTTGGCTGAAGAAGTAGATCCGCCCATCAACGAACAGCGGAGACGCCGAGTACGAACCAGGCATGCGTTGTTGCCAGTACTCTTCGCCGGTCTTCGCGTTCAAGCACGTGGCCACGCCGCCGTCGCTCACGAAGTACAGTTCGTCGCCGACCAACAGCAGAGATGGCTTCTGCGGCACTTGCCGATCCGACTTCCATGCCACGTGCGATTCAGAAACGTCGCCACTTCCGCCGAGCTTCACGGCCAACAGTCGCGACTTCATGAAGCTTGTCGCGACATAAACCATGCCATGCCCAACGATGGGACGGGGCACTGTCGAGAAGCCCAATTGGCCGTAGCTGGCTCGCCACAGTTCTTTGCCGGTTTTGGGGTCATAGCCGTAAACCCAGTTCGCTCCCGGCGAGACGATTTGAGTGCCCGAGTTCGGATCTTCAACGACCACCGAGGTGCAGTACGCCTTCTTCAGGTCTGGCCGATCGTCGAGCTTGCCGCTGCGCTGAGTGGACCAAGCGGTTTTGCCGGTCGCCTTATCAATGGCCGCGACGTATTGCTTGTCAGTGCCATCGAAGTTGATGACGAGCAAATCACCGACCGAGACCGCTGATGCGCCGGGACCGTTTTGGTGTTCGATGTGGTGCTCGGTGTTACGCCACAAAACTTTGCCGGTCGCTGTGTCGAGCGCCACCGTGCCATAGGTTCCGAAGTGAGCGTAGAGCTTGCCGTTTTCCAGGATCGGTGTCGGTGACGCGTAGCTGTTGAGCGAGTGAATGGGCTCAGCTTCTGAGACAGTGAGTAGCTCAATGTCCATCAGCGGCTTGCCAGTCTCGCGATCAACGCAGACGGCTCGGAGCGTCAAACTGCCAGCGAGCTCCAAGCCCTTCGAGTTCGGAATCTTCGCGAGCTTGGCTGCCTTTGCCTCGGGAGTCAGCGGAATTTCGACGGCACTCGTCATCCAAATCTGATTGTCAGAGATGACTGGCGACGAGTGGCCTTTGCCGGGTACCGCGATCTTCCAGCGGATGTTCTTGGACTCGCTCCACTCCTTCGCGACGCCGGTGGCTTTGGAGTGACCGGTGCCATCGGGACCACGGAACTGCGGCCATTCGTCTTTCGCTTGAGCCGAGGCGGCCAACAACAACGACAACACGCACGCGGAGAGTTTGAGTCGACTCATCATCAAGGTTCCTGACGCGGGAGACGGAATGTAGCAGTAGTCCTAACGAGGGCGCGGCACTTGAGTGGACGCATTGGTTCGGCGTTCAAGCTCGGGTGGTTACAGAGAGCACCAAGGAATGCTCTCGTGATTTTGCAGGAGACAGGAACTCGAACAGCCGGACGCCTCTTTAGAACCGCACGGAACTGGCTGGTGAGGGCAGAGTGATTCGCGTGATAGCGGAAGGCAAGTATGGACCTGCCGCGAGTCGAGGGATCGTTTAGCCGCGACCCTCTGGGGATGGCTTTCTGTGGAATAACGTGGAATGGTCACACAGAAGCGATTCCCAAAAGGCCGAGGCTAGACGTCACGATTCCTACATGACTCTTGATCGACCGCATAGCGAGGGCGTCCCCTCGCGGCCATTAAACACGTCGAATCACCTGCCCTGCTTTCTTACGGAGCCGCTGCAAGAGTTGCTCGCGCCGCACGAGCACCACGAGCGACTTGGGTTGAGTCCGATACTGCTCGTCCTTCTTCATGACCCTCGTCAATTGCTTGGGATCGACGGTGTCAATCACTGCATCCCAATACGAACCGCTCGACAACTCGGGCAGATTGAAGGCCAGTTCGATGTCGCTCGCATTGATGAGCAGCAGCACTTGCTGACCGGTGATCGGCTCGTTGTGGGCAGTCACTTCATCGCGCATCGTCCCATCTAGCAACACTCCAACGCACTTCGCGAAACCTGCTTCCCAATCAGCTTGAGTCATGGGCTCGGCAGCAGGAGTCAGCCAGTGAATGTCATGCGAGGCATCGGCTTCCATCGGCTTGCGGAAAAACGTTGATCGTTGGAAGACCGTGTTCGAATTCCAGACTTCGACCAAGCGACGAGTGAAAGAGAGCAGCTCTTTTTGCTCGGTGCTCCAATTCCAATCGACCCAACTAATCTCGTTGTCTTGGCAATAAGCGTTGTTGTTGCCTTGCTGAGTGCGACCGAATTCATCTCCTGCCAGCAACATGGGAACGCCTTGCGACAGGAACATCGAAGCCAGCATGTTGCGTTGTTGACGCTGCCTGAGAGCATTGATCGCAGGGTCGTCGGTTGGTCCTTCGTGGCCGTAGTTGCAACTGAGGTTGTGGTTGTCGCCGCTTTCTTCGAGGTTGGCGGCGTTGTGCTTGTCGTTGTGCGAGACCAGATCGGCCAACGTGAAGCCATCATGGGACGTCACGAAGATGATGCTGCACAGTGGCCCGCGACCGTTATGGGCGAAGAGTTCTTCGCTGCCACAGAGTCGGTGCGCGAACTCTCCAAGCATTCCGTTATCACCGCGCCAGAATTTGCGAACACAGTCTCGATACTTGCCGTTCCACTCGCGCCATGGACTGGGGTAAGCCCCAACGTGATAGCCTCGGCAGTCCCACGGTTCGGCGATCAGCTTCACCTTCGACAGCACTTCGTCTTGTTGCACGGCTTTGAAGAACGCGGCATGAGCGGTGAAGTCATCGGGTTCTCGACCGAGCACCGAACACAGATCGAAGCGGAAGCCATCGACGTGCATTTCGCGGACCCAGTAACGCAAGCTATCGAGCACCAGTTGCAAGGCATGTGGATGACCGATGCGCCAGCTATTTCCGCAACCGGTGTAGTTCTCGTGACAGCGCGGCCCCTTCTCGATCGACGGACGGTAGTAGCTCGCGTTGTCGATGCCTTTGAAGCTCAACGTCGGTCCGTACTCATTGCCTTCGCAGGTGTGGTTATAGACGACATCCAGCAGCACCTCGATGCCCGCTTGGTGATAGCTGCGGACCATCCGCTTGAACTCTCGCACGACTTCTTGCGGAGTTGTCGCCGCAGCGTACTGAGGATCTGGAGCAAAGAACGACAGCGTGTTGTAGCCCCAAAAGTTGGTCAGCTTGCGTTCGAGTAAGAACTTATCACGTACAAAGTGATGCACGGGCAGCAATTCAACGGCTGTGACTCCCAAGCTTTGCAGATGCTTGATGACTGTCGCCGACGCCAGTCCGGCATAAGTGCCGCGCTTCGACTCGGGGATCTTCGCGTGCAACTTGGTGAAGCCCCGGACGTGCAACTCATAGATCAGCGTCTTGCTCCACGGAGTGCGGAGCGGTTCGTCATCTCCCCAGAAGAACGAATCGTTGACGACCACTCCCAGCGGTGCATGACCCGCGCTGTCTTGAGTATCGAAGGACTCGTCGGTCTCTCCGATGATGTAACCAAACAAACTTGGGTCCCAGTTCGTCTCGCGACCGATGGCTTTCGCGTAGGGATCGATCAGCACCTTGTTGGCATTGAAGCGATGCCCCACTGCTGGCTCGTAAGGTCCATGGACTCGATACGCATAAAGCTGACCGGGTCGCAGCTCGGGGAAGTAGCCGTGCCACACGAATCCCGTGCGAGTCGGCAGCTCAATCGTCTCGGCAACTTCATTCGCATCGGTGGAGTCAAACAGACACAGCTCGACCTTCGTCGCATGTTGCGAGAAGAGAGCGAAGTTCACTCCGTGTCCGTCCCAAGTAGCACCCAGTGGGTCGGGACGTCCGGGCCAGACTCGCATGGTCTCGTACTCCGCAGGCCCGAGCACCATCGGTAGGAGGGTGCCCATGAGCGACGGCTGCTCGTCGCGTGTAGGCCAAAGTGATTTCAGGGTTGGTGTGCTCATGATTGTTGCCAACAGGATCGGCGGCGGGCAGAGATCCCCTGTAACGTGATCTGCGGAATTCCCCGCTCGGTCGGCAGACCTGAGCGCCCAGGCAGACAATTCCAGTCGTGCCGATTGCTCCAATTCAATCTGCCCAAACGAAGCTGAAGCATCAACGAGTGCGTCTATGACTCGGTGTGATTGGTACGAATCAGCGCGCTGCGAGAATTCAGTCGCAAGAATGCTCGCCGAGCACACCGAATGCTGTCGGTGCAAATTGAACTTTGAGTGGCGTCTCTCCAGACTCCGTTCCTCGATCAAGACTCTGACCCAAGGGACTCACTTATGCGTAACGCTCAAGCCACTCAGTTGTTGTTCGACCTCTCATCTCCGGGCCGACGCGCGGCGACATTTCCTCAAGCTGACGTTCCTGGTGGTGCTCCGGCGGATGTGATTCCCGCCGAGTTCTTGGCAGCAACAACTCCACAGTTGCCTGAGCTCACGGAAGCTGACGTCGTGCGTCACTTCACGAATCTGTCGACGCTCAACATGTCCGTCGACACGCACTTCTATCCGCTCGGCAGTTGTACGATGAAATACAACCCCAAACGCCACGAGCGATTGGCGTCGTTGCCCGGCATCGTTGATCTGCATCCTCATCAAGACGTCGGCAGCTTGCAGGGCATGTTGAGTATTCTCTTCGAGATGCAGGACATGCTGGCCGAGATCAGCGGATTGCCAGCAGTCTCATTGCAGCCTGCTGCGGGTGCTCAAGGCGAGTTCGCGGCGCTGTTGGTTGCGTCGGCCTACTTCCGACATAAGGGCGAGAATCGCACGAAGGTCATCTTCCCGAGCAGTGCGCATGGCACGAACCCCGCGAGCGCGGCGCTGGCCGGGTTTGATTGCGTCCAGCTCAATGATGGAGCGGATGGCTTTGTTGATATCGAGGAACTCAAGAAGCATCTCGATAGTTCGACCGCCGTCTTCATGATTACGAATCCCAACACGCTGGGCTTGTTTGAACGACGCATTGCCGAAGTCGCGCAGTTGGTGCATGAGGTTGGCGGATTGGTCTACATCGACGGTGCCAACATGAACGCCATCTTGGGCATCACACGCCCTGGAGACTTTGGCGGCGACATGATGCACTACAACGTTCACAAGACTTTCACCGGTCCGCACGGAGCAGGCGGTCCGGGTGCTGGTCCGATTGCCGTGCGCGACTTCCTTGCCGAGTTCCTGCCGGGACCGATCGTGACTCGGGACGCCGCGAGCGGTGCATATGGACTTACCAATCCGGCCAAGTCTGTTGGTCGCGTGCGATCACACTTCGGCAACGTTGGCATCTTGTTGCGAGGCTACTTCTACCTGAGGACGCTGGGAGCGAAGGGGCTGCGAGCGGTGTCAGAGCATGCCGTGCTGAATGCCAACTATCTGAAGGCCAAGTTGAAGGACGTCTTGCCCGTGCCGTTTGGTCGAACCTGCATGCACGAGTTCGTGGCATCGGCTTCTCAGATTCAAAAGGAACGCGGCATCTCGGCGATGGATATCGCCAAGCGGTTGCTCGACTACGGCTTCCACGCGCCGACGGTTTATTTCCCGCTCGTTGTGCCCGATGCCATCATGGCCGAGCCGACCGAGACCGAATCCAAAGCGACGCTCGATGCCTTTGCCGCATGCCTGCAAAAGATCATGTCGGAGGACGCCGAGACGCTGCACAACGCGCCGCATACCACTCCGGTGAGTCGGCCCAACGACGTGCAAGCCGCTCGCAAGCCGATCTTGAAATGGTCGCCCCGTTGCGATGCCTAAGCACTATTCCCCAAGCTGGCATCGGTTCGCAGCCCCATGGAATGACCTCGATTATTGGTTCGTTGTCATTCGTCATTAGCACTGAGGATCAAGCCTCATGACTTCGATATCGCAATCGAAAGATTTGCTTGCGGCGCGCTGAAGTTACGCAGGAAGAATATAGACCCACTACTTCGCTTCACTGATCGTCGCTCTCATGTTTTATAGCTCGCTTCTACTTCCCGACCTTCGCATGAGCCTCGAAGAGAATGACCACGAGGGCATGCGCGAGTTCTGCTTGGCCTTGCACCCGGCCATTGTGGCGGAAGTGTTTAACGAGCTAACCGGCAAAGAAATCTGGCGAGTGCTCAGCACTTGTGACGCGACGCATCAGGCCGAGATCTTTGGCTTCTTGAGTCCCAATCGGCAGATCGAAGTTGTCGATGTCGCGGACCGCAACGAGTTGTCGAAGTTGCTCCAAGAGATGGCTGCCGACGAGCGAGTCGACTTCTTAGGCCACATTGATTCGGCGCACGTAGAAGCGTTGCTGCCGTTGTTGCCGGTTGAAGAACGCGCCGAGATCCGCAAGTTGCTGGCGTATCCCAAGGGAACTGCGGGCTCGATCATGACGCCCGAGTTCACGGCACTCGATGAGAACATCACGGTGGCCGAGGCTTTCGATCAGCTCAGCAAGCAAGCGCCCGAAAGCGAAACGATCTACTACATCTACATCATCGACGAAGCCAAGCGATTGGACGGCATTGTGACGTTGAGACAACTGCTGGTTGCCAAACGCACGATGAAGCTCGTCGACATCATGCGACGAGACGTGTTGTCGGTCCGTGTGGACGACGATGAAGAGTTCGTGGCATCCGAGTTGGCTCGCTATGACTTCCTCGCCATTCCAGTTGTCGACAATCAAAACCGGTTGGTTGGCATCGTGACGCACGACGACGCCATCGACGTCATTAAAGAAGAAGCCGACGAAGACGCGCAGATGGCCGCCGCCGTTCAGCCGCTCGATGAGAGCTACATGGATACGCCGCTGTTGGTGTTGGCTCGCAAGCGAGGCGTTTGGTTGGTGTTGTTGCTGTGCGCGGCGTTTGGAAACGCGAGTTTGCTGAAGCACTACGAGCACATCGAAAAAGACTTCGCATGGATTGGTTGGTTCGTGCCGCTGGTGCTGGCCTGCGGTGGTAACGCGGGCTCTCAATCGGCCACGCTCGTAATTCGAGAGATTCATACGCGCACGATGAATCGTCGTGAGAAGATCACCTTGATGTGGCGTGAAGCCCGAGTCGCCTTGGTCTTGGGCTGCTGCATGATGACCGTCGCCTTTATTGGTTCGATGCAATTAGTGTCGCTCGTTGAAGCGCTGACAGTCTCGTCGGTCGTTTGCTTGATGGTGCTCTTTGGCACCGTGATGGGCACTCTGTTGCCGATCTCGTTCAAGACACTCGGCATGGATCCCGCGTTGATGTCGAACCCGCTGATCGCGTCACTCTCGGATCTGCTGGGTGTGTTCGTCTTCTTCAACGCGACCTTGGTCATCATGGGTTAATGGTCGATCGTCAGAGGTTGGGCAGGGTCTGAAATCCGAGATCATCAGTGGCTCTGCGGTTGGCCACGTGATCTCTCTCTTCATACGAATCAATGCCGGCTACTACAGTGTCTCGACCTGAATCCCATACGGCCTTGGACACAGTCAGCGCTTATGGCTCGAAGCCCCACTCGACCGCACGATTCGTTTGGCATGCCGTTTCTCGTCTGTGATGAGACGCGATTCGCGCAGGCTGCGGTCGACGAGTTGATTGAAACCGTGACCGAGCGGGGCCGTTTGGTCGCGTTGCATGGTCCGGCGGGTGTCGGCAAGTCGCACTTGGCCAACTTGGCAATCCGAGAGATGGCCCGACGCGGCGCTTTGATCTCACACAAGTTCTCGCCACCAGACATTCGAGTGGAAGCTGCCGAGAGCCTGCCTGAAATCCCTTGGCCGAGTGTGGCGACGAAACGAGGCGATGCTTCGCCGCGACGACTGCTTGTGTGCGAAGACTTACAACTGGCGGCGCGGCACGAGAGCGTGCAGCAAGCCATCGTCAGTTGGCTAGATGAATGCCGTTCGACGGGTGTTGATTGTGTGGTGACAATGAATCGCACGCCGGGCGATGTTTCGGGGCTGATAACTCGATTGCGGAACCGCTTGCGAGCAGGAGTTTGTGCCGCCATGCCGCTGCCCGGAGTGACTTCGCGCGAGAAGTTGCTGCAGCACTTTTGTGTGCATACTCAGTTTCCGATTCCCGCATCAGTGAGCCAGTTGTTGGCTCGACGATTAGCACTTTCACCGCGCGAGTTGTTGGGAGTGTTGCGTCGCTTTGACGAATTCACGCGGCGGCGCGACTGGCCATTGAACTCTCAAACGGCGATGTCATTCCTAAAGACCGAGATCCTGCCGCGCCCGGTTACGCTCGAAGAGATTGCACGAGCTGTCTCGCGCGAGTTCGGAGTGAAGCTCGCGGACGTTCGATCGGATGCGCGCGACACCACTTTGAAAACCGCGCGGCAATGCGCGATGTACTTGGCCCGCGAACTGACTCGTGGGCCATTCGCTCAGATTGGCGAGTACTTCGAACACCGCAGTCACAGTACGGTGATGCACGCCTGCCGTCGGATTGAAGAACTGCTGGTCGAAGACGCGGGCTTGAGGCAACGCATCGCGACGATCAAACAGTCCTTTGGTAATACATCTTCCACCGACCGTTGATGCAGCTGCTCGATCCTATTCAGCGATGGCCACACGGAATTCGAAGGTCGCGCCACCGTCGGGACGATTGGCTCCGATGATGATGCCCTGGTGAATCTTCAAGATGTCACGGCAAATGGCCAGCCCCAGTCCCATGCCAGTAGGTTTTGTGGTCGAGAATGCTTGGAAGAGTCGCTGTTGATGCTCCTCTGACAGACCGCAGCCTCGATCACTGACGGCAACACACGCTTGGCTTTGATATCGAAAACAGACGATGTCGATCTTCCGTTCTTCGACCGGCGTTTCGACCATCGCATCGCAGGCATTTGTGATGAGGTTCACCATCACTTGTTGAATCTGTACCACATCCACTGTGACCCATACCGGAGTTGAATCGGCTCGGAACTCGACGCGTACTTGCTTCTTCTGCAATTGAAACCGAACCAACTCCACCGAGTCATGGGCGATGTCTCGCAGGTCGGCGCGTTGTCGCAGCGAGTCTGTGCGGCGGAGAAAGCCCCGTAAGCGTTCGAGGATGCTGCCCGCACGCGAAGCTTGATCGGTGATGGACTTCAAGAACTGCGGCAAGCGCGGATCGACTTGTGGACTTCGCTCGGCAGCCAACGTGCTTGCGGCGGCATAATTGGAGATCGCCGCCAATGGTTGAGTGATCTCGTGAGAAATGGCTGCGAGCATCTGCCCCATCGTCGCCAGCCGTGAGAAGTGGGTGAGCTGTGCTTGTTGCTCGGCGATCGTTTGCTGTGATTGCATCTCTTCGGTGATGTCGCGAGTAATGCCCAAGTGCAGAATTGGACCGTCAGCTGTGTATTGCAACGGAACCGCACGTGACTCCATCCAGCGACGATCGTTATTGGGGCCAAACATCTCGAAGATCAGTTCAGCAGGTTGGCCGGAACAAACTTTCTGATGCATGCGGGCGTAGTTTTCGCGATGTTCAGGGACGATGCAGTCTATGAGGGATCGACCAATGACCTCGGCTTCCATCTGAGCCCCCACCATTTTCAATCCAGACGAATTGATAGCGAGCAGTGTTCCGTCGGTGTTTACGACCTTCAGGCAGCTCGGATCTGCATTAAAGATCGCCTGCAATTGTTCCCGACTGGCGTGTAGTAACTGTTCGGCATTCACGCGATCGGTAATGTCTTGAGCCGTCCCAATAATCTGAGAGACGCGACCAAGTTCATCTCTCTTGAAGACCGTATCACGTCCCATGAACCAGCGGAGCGAGCCGTCGGAATGTTTGAGGCGATATTCCGTCTTGAGAATCTCGCCATCTTCTGCGGTGTCCCAGCGATTGAGAAGTTGTTGAAGTTTCTGAGCGTCATCGGGATGCAATAAATGCATCATGAACTCATCGCCCATTTCAACGACTTGCTCTGGTGAGTAGCCCAAATCATTTGCCACTCGCCGATTGCAGTAAATCGTCTTACGTTCTTGCACGTCGAAGACATAGATGATGTGCGGCGAAGCTTCGGCAATGCGGTCGACGAAGTGCTCTTTCTTTCGCAACTCGGATTCAATCGCCACAAAGTTAGTACGGTCTAAGGCGACTCCAATCACGCCAATGATCTTGCCAGTCGCGTCGCGTTTGGGTTCGGCATAGCAATGCAAAACGGCATTGCGATAACTGAAGTCGTAACTCACCGACTCGCCAGACAATGCACGGCGATGGGTCTCTATCAGTCCGTAATTGAGGTCGAGTCCATGCACACATTCGGCGACGTCTCTACCAACGAGTTGTTTTGGATTGAGTCCTAGTTCAGTCAAGTTGCGACCAACGACTGACGTCAGTACGAGATGCTCATCGAAGTTCCATACGATGATCGGAAGTTGTTCCACGAGCAGTTTGAGGTGAGATTCACTCCGTTGTTGCTCGTTCTGCGCCTTAACTTTCTCCGTGATGTCGCGTGAGATCACTAGAATCTGGTTCTGCGGAAACTGCACGACGCGGGCTTCGTAAGATCGCTTTTCGTCGTCGAGTTTCAGTTCGTACTCGAATTCCGCGGGGCAGTTCGAATTTCGAACATATTCCGAAGCCGTACGAAACTTTTGACAGACCTCTGGCGGTAAGATTTCTTCGATCGATCGGCCTAGGAAAGAACTTGGCGGCACGTAGAGCACGTTCTTGTGGCCACAATGAAAGTCTAAGAAGACACCTTCGTAATCGAGGACGAACATGTAGTCTGGCTGAGCATTGATGAGTGCGGCATTGCGTTCGGAGAATTCGAATTGCGCTTGTTCGGCAGCCTTCAACAAGACAGTTGCTCGATCTCGTTCGCGACGCACAACAATCGACTCGATCATCGCTCCGCAAATCATGATCAAGGTTTGCATTTGATCGACAAGCGAGTGGCTATATCCACCAGGACGATTGCCCAAACCCACCATGCCAATCAAGCGCCCGTCGACGTGGATTGGAATTCCTAAGAAAGACGTCAGCGGCGGGTGGCCGCCGGGTGTGCCACCGCTACGCGGGTCGATAGCGGGATCGTTCGAGATGACGACTTTGCCGGAGAAGATTACAGCGCCAAACAAGTTGTTGAGGTTGTGGAACTCAAAACCGTCGTGCCAGTATTTTTCGTAGAGCGCTTTTGAGGCTCATCGCAAAACCGTGGGGGTAACTGGTATCAGCCGACGAGTCGGACTTTGGTGGTGTGAAGTGTTTCGATTCTCAGGATGAAGTGATTGCGGTTGCGGTAGCCGTAAGCTCGGCGT